>DATDFM010000057.1:0-28924 GCA_036522635.1 Candidatus Udaeobacter sp.
CCACGGCACTTTTGAATGAAGCGTACCTGCAGCTGGTCGACGATCCGAAACGCAACTGGCAAAACCGCACACATTTCGTCGCTGCGGCCGCCCAACTCATGCGGCGCATCATGGTTGATCATGCGCGTGAACGCCGCGCGCAGAAGCGCGGTGGGGGCGCGGTTAAAGTTGAGTTGGACGATGCTGCGCTGGTGACTGAACGCAGATCGGAAGAATTGCTGGCACTGGACGAAGCGTTAGAAAAATTGGGGGCGCTGGATCGGCGCAAAGCTCAAATTGTTGAGTTGCGATATTTCGGAGGTTTAACCGTTGAAGAGACAGCGGGATTTCTGCAACTATCCCAGCGGATGGTCGAGCGGGAATGGATGATGGCAAAGGCGTGGCTTTACCGTGCGTTGAGCGGGGAAGAAGCCAATGACATCTGAGCGCTGGCAACAGGTCAATGAACTGTTTCAATTGGCAGCAGAACGTACTCCTGAAGAAAGGACGACGTTCCTCCAAACAGCTTGCCAGGGCGATGAAGGTTTGCGGCGCGAGGTAGAGTCATTAATCGCTTCTTACGAGCGCGCAGAAAATTTTATCGAATCACCGGCGTTCGAAGTTGTTCCAGAACTTCTGACCGACGGCCGGCCCGACGCGATAGTAGGTGAATCGATCGCTCATTATCGGATCGAATCTCTGATTGGCGTCGGTGGAATGGGCGAGGTGTACCTGGCGCACGACGAGCGACTGGGGCGCAAAGTCGCGCTCAAGTTTCTCCCAGAGCGATTGACTGCGAATAGCGCACAATTGAGCCGTTTCAAAAGCGAGGCGCGCGCTGCCTCTGCTCTTAATCATCCGAATATTCTGACGGTTTACGAAATCGGCACGGAAGGGAACCGGCATTTCATTGCGACGGAGTTCATCGAAGGCGTGACGCTGCGCGCAACGCTCGCGCGTGGGCGAATGCGCGTGTACGACGCGCTGGAAGTTGCGGTGCAAGTCGCCTCAGCGCTGGCTGCGGCACACGAAACCGGCGTGGTGCATCGCGACATCAAACCGGAAAACATCATGATCAGACCGGACGGTTACGTGAAGGTCCTCGATTTCGGGCTTGCGAAGCTCACCGAACAGAAGTCCGTGTCAGATAACCACGACCTCATAATCACACACACCCAGCACACGTACGCTGGACTGCTGGTGGGAACTCCGCGCTACATGTCTCCCGAACAGGCGCGTGGTCAAAAAGCAGACGCACGATCAGATATTTGGAGCCTGGGTGCCGTTATTTACGAGATGATAGGCGGCGTCCCGGCGTTCTCCGGCGCGACCCCAAGCGATTGCATCGCCTCTATCTTGAAAACTGAAGCGCTGCCTCTATCTCGCGTAGCACCTGCTGCCCCGACCAAACTGCAATCGATATTGCACAAGGCATTGCGCAAGAACAGGGATGAGCGTTACCAGAAAATTGCGGAGATGCTCGCAGACCTGCGGGATTTAAAAGGAAAACTCGAACGGGCAGCGTCTGCGCCGAAAATCGAACCTGTCTGGCTCTGGACCGCTGCTGTAGCAGCGATTGTCCTCATTGCCATTGGTGCACTCTTTTTCACTCGCTACCGCAGCTTGCCGCTTGGTGAGCGATCGTCCAGTTCATCTTCCTCGGTTAGCACAGGATCATCTGGGCTAGCAAATATCCCGGAGAAGAGCATCGCCGTCCTACCGTTCGAAAACCGAAGCCGCGATGAGGACAATGCGTACTTCGCTGATGCTATCCAGGATGAGATCCTGACGCGCTTGTCAAAGATCGCGGATCTGAAAGTGATCTCGCGCACTTCAACGCAGCATTACAAGACTGTACCCGCAAACGTGCCCGACATCGCAAAGCAACTTGGCGTGGCACACATTTTAGAAGGAAGCGTGCAGAAAAACGGAGACACCGTGCGCGTGAACGTGCAGTTGATCAAAGCAGCCAATGATGCGCATGTCTGGGCCGATACCTTTGATCGCAAACTCACCGATATTTTATGGGTTGAGAGTGAGGTGGCAAAAGCGATTGCCGACCAGCTGGGAGCGAAACTCACTGGTCGGGAAGAACAAGTCATAGCTGCCAAACCCACTGACAATCCCGAGGCTTACGATGCCTATCTGCGCGGTCTGGCTTATAGCCTAAAAACAGCAAACACCTCGACCAATGCTCTTGGCGCGCAGAAATATCTAAAAGAAGCGGTGCGATTGGACCCGAAGTTCGCTGTGGCCTGGGCGCTGCTGTCGTACGTGGAAGCACGTGGCTACATCACACAATTTCTTCAGCCAACGGTTGCACTCCGTGAAGAGGCGCGCCAGGCGGCTGAAAGAGCGCTAACTCTTCAACCCAATCTTGGCGAGGCCATATTGGCGAAGGGATTTTACTACTATGCATGCCTGAAGGACTACGACACAGCTGTGCATTACTTTGAGCAAGCGCGTTCGCTCCTTCCCAATAGTAGCCGGATTCCCGAATTGCTGGCCTACGTAACACGCAGGCAGGGGCAATGGGACCGAAGTGAGTCCTATTTCAATGAGGCCGAACGACTCGACCCACGGAATGTCTCGCTGCTTACGCAACACGCGCTCTCCTACAAAGATCGTCGCCTTTTCCCGGAAGCGTGGCGGAAGTTTGAGCAGATCCTAAATATCACACCGGATGACGTGGATACCATTGTGGAAAAAGGAGTGATCGCACAAGCAGAGGGCGACTTGCCTCGGGCTTCGGCTCTCCTGGCTTCGGTGCAACCGGCGGCCGACGACACCAATGCATTGGAAACACAGGCTTACCAATCGATTTTGGAACGCCGGCCGACACAAATCATGTCCCGGCTCAAGGAGGTATTAACCAAGCCTGATCCAGAGCTGGGTTTTTACGTTGGCGAACTGCGATTTTGGCTAGGCTGGGCTCAGGACGTTACCGGCGACCACGATGCCGCCAGGGAAAGCTGGCGACAAGCACGCAGCGAACTGGAACGTTTCCTCACACAACAACCGGAAAATCACATCCTGCTCGGGGACCTTGCTCTGACGAATGTGAGCCTTGGCGATAAGGCTGCCGCGCTGAGCCTATCAGAGCGCGGCATGGTCGTGAATCCGATTGAAAAAGATGCGGTAACTGGTCCCGCTTCGATCGAGTTTTTCGCCCGAGTAGCAGTGCAAGCAGGAGAAGTCGATCGCGCCATGACCGCTTTGCAAAAGCTTTCATCGATACCTTACTCGGGGCCGCTAGGTCCGGGCGCTCCTCTTACTCCCGCATTGCTCCGCCTCGATCCGATGTTCGATCCGATTCGCAATGATCCGCGCTTCGCGAAAATCGTGGAAGAAGTGAAACAGCCAGTGGCGACAACTGTGCCCGCCAAATCGATTGCGGTGCTGCCGTTTGAAAACCTCAGTCGCGATCCAGATAACGCGTACTTTGCTGAAGGTATTCAGGACGAGATCCTCACCCGATTGGCGAAGATCGCCGACTTGAAGGTAATCTCGCGCACCTCAACCCGGCAGTACAAAAGCGCTCCCACAAACGTACCTGATATCGCGAAACAACTTGGTGTAGCATTCATTGTAGAAGGAAGTGTCCAAAAGAGCGGTGATGCAGTGCGGGTAAACGTGCAGTTAATCAAAGGGACGAACGACTCGCATGTTTGGGCAGATACCTTTGATCGCAAATTGACAGACACCTTTTCCGTCGAGAGTGAAGTCGCAAAAGCGATCGCTGATCAGCTGGGGGCGAAACTGACTGGTCGGGAACAGCAAGTTATAGGTGGCAAACCTACAGACAATCCGGAGGCTTACGATGCCTATTTGCGCGGTTTGGCCTACTCACTCAAGCCTGCAAACACAACCGCCAACTCGCTTGGCGCACAAAAATATCTCAGAGAAGCAGTGCGGTTAGATCCAAAGTTTGCGCGTGCCTGGGCACTGCTTTCATCGGTTGATTCGCTTGGGTATCTCACGAAAACGCTTCAACCAACGGCCGCTCTTCGTGAAGAGGCGCACCAAGCGGCCGAAACCGCTCTATCTCTCGAGCCGAACATGGGCGAGGCCTTACTAGCTAAGGGCTATTACCATTATGGTTGCCTGAAGGATTACGACGCCGCGATACGTTATTTCGAGCAGGCACGTCAGATTTTGCCTAACGATAGTCGCATCGCAGAATCACTCGCCTACGTTTCAAGAAGACGCGGCCAGTGGGAACAGAGCGAGAAGTATTTCAAAGAAGCCGAGAAGCTCGACCCACGCAATGCCAACCTGCTGACGCAACATGCGGTTTCGTTAATGAGACTTCGGCGCCTACCGGAAGCACTGCGGAAGCTTGATGAGGTCCTAAACATAACGCCGGACGATGTTCGAACCGTCGCATTCAAGGCGGGTGTCGCGCAGGCCCAAGGCAATCTGCCGCAAGCCGCGGCACTCCTTGCTCCGTTGCATCCAAATGCAGACGATGCCGGCACCCTGGAAACACAAGCTTATCAGGCGATCCTGGAGCGGCGCCCCGCAGCAATCATTCCGCGGCTCGAGGAGATATTGGAGAAGCCCGATCCTGAGTTGGGTTACTTCAACAGCGACCTGCGTTTTTGGTTAGGCTGGGCCCAAGAGCTCGCCGGCGACCATGTCGCTGCCCAGAAGAGTTGGCGCCAGGCACGCAGCGAGCTGGAATTGTTCCTGAAGGAGCAGCCGGACAATTTCAACGTGCTTACGGATCTCGCGCTGACCAATATGGGACTTGGTAATAAGGCCGCAGCATTAGCCTTCGCCGAACGAGCAATTGCCGAAAACCCGATCGAGAAAGATGCAATTAGCGGACCTTCCGGCTACGAGACTTTGGCCCGAGTAGCGGCGCAAATGGGAGAGCCCGACCGCGCCATCGCCGCTTTACGAAAACTGCTGTCGGTACCAGCAGTTACCGATACCGCGGCGCCATTCACTCCTGCCCTGCTTCGGCTGGATCCGATGTTCGATCCGCTTCGGAACGATTCGCGTTTCCAGGAACTCGTTGCCCCGGCCGATACGACTTCATCTGCCGTGCCGCCCTTTGAAAACCTGAGCCGCGATCCCGACAACGGGTTCTTTACCGACGGCGTGCAGGACGAAATTCTCACCGACCTGGCGAGGGTCGCGGATTTGAAAGTCATGAGCCGGACTTCGGTTATGCAGTACAAGACCGGGGGGAAACGTAACTTGCGTCAAATCGGAAAGGAACTTGGCGTAGCGCATATCGTGGAAGGAAGCGTTCAACGCTCAGGGAACCGCGTCCGGGTATACGCGCAATTGATCGATGCACGCACGGATGCACATCTCTGGGCGCAGACTTACGATCGCGATCTGGCTGACGTTTTGCCATTGAAAGTGAAATCGCAAAAACACGTGCCGATCAGCTCCAGGCAAATCTTTCGCCGAGCGAGAAGAGTGCCATCGAACGGGCGCCCACAACGGATGTCACTGCGTTTAATCTTACTCTCACGCCAAAAATCTTTTTTTGACGGCGTTCGTCGGTCCTGCTTGGCGAGCCGATTTGCTGCAAGCGGCCGATCTGCTCAAGCAGGCTTTGGCACGTGATCCACAATTCTTCCAGGCATATTGGCCAACTCGCCTTCACGGAGATCAACATTTACAGCGTCCTCGACCATGACCCCGCGTACTTGGCGTAAGCCGAAACAGCCTTGCAATCGGCGGCTCGTCTTCGTCCCGATGCTGGCGAAACCCGTCTCGTTCGAAAAGATTGTCGCCACACTCGCTCCGAAGGAGAATGCGTTAGAGCGTTAAAAGGGTTAAACAGTTGAAGCGAAAGACGTGCACGGCAAACGCAATCCGCTTTAAAGCTTTAACGAATCGCGTGAGCGAGCCTAGTCGCTCAGCTCCACGTTCCAGTACGCGAGATCGACAAAATGTTTCCAAAGATCGTGCTGCGGAACTGAAAATGTGATTTGAACAAACGGCCGCCACTTCGGCCGCTTCGGTTTGCGAATTAAAGTCATGTGCGCTTCACGGGGAAGCCGATTCCCTTTGCGCGTATTGCATGGGATGCACGAGCAAACCACGTTTTCCCAGGTGGTCGTCCCGCCACGATCACGCGGCACAATGTGATCGAGGTTGAGCTCGCTGCGATCGAACAATTCACCGCAGTACTGGCAGGTGTTCTTGTCACGCTCGAATACGTTATGCCGGGTGAATTTCACTTCCTTCTTGGGAAGCCGGTCGAACACAAGCAATACGATCACCCGCGGAATGCGGATTTTGAAGGAGATAGTCGTGACCACCTCATGCTCGGGCGCGGTCGCCGATAAATCGCGCCAGCTTTCGAAGTCGTGCGTCGAAAAATTGTTCGCCTCATCCGAAGAAACGATCTGGGCGTGACCGGCGTACACGAGGGAAAAGGCGCGGCGAGCAGAACAGATGTTCACCGCCTGCCAAAGCCGGTTGAGCACCAAAACCTGACTATTTAATAACGTCTGCAAGTCTTGAAAGGGAACGGCATCATACCCGCCTTTTACGGACTTCCGCGTAAATTTGGGCGACGCTATCATTAGCCCTTTTCCGTGTCAACGTGAGTAGACTCCCGCCCGCTTCGGCGCAATCAGCTTCCCTGCGATTGCATTTGCACCGATTCGTGTCGATTCGTGACTAGATGCAAGCGCAATTTCCGGACGAGGAGACTAAGTCGGGGGAATTCAAGCGCCAGGAGGACGCCTTTCGGGACTGGATCTCAAATGACAGGTCGACCCCTTACGCTGTGGAGGCGGGCCGCTATCATCTTTACGTCTCGCTTGCATGCCCCTGGGCCAGTCGGGCCATTATTGTTCGAAAACTGAAAGGACTCGAGGACGCAATCGGCATGACCGTGGTGGATCCAGTTCGAGACGACCTGGGCTGGGCATTTCGCGATCCTTCCGGCAAGATTTCACCCGGCGCGCCGTTTGAATCCACGGATCCGATCAATGGCTTCAAATTTCTGAGCGAAGCCTACAAAGCGACCGATCCCGATTACCACGGGCGTGTGACTGTGCCCGTGCTGTGGGACATGAAAACAAAACGAATCGTAAATAATTGCGAAGACGACATCTGCCACATGTTTAACGACATGTTTAACGACTTTGCGCGAAATAAAGCCATCGACTTTTTCCCTGAACAAATCCAAGCCGAGCATGCCAAGCTTTCCGATTTCATCTACGACAATGTGAACAATGGGGTTTACAAAGCAGGATTCGCTAGCCGTCAGCGCCCCTACGAAATCGCCTGCCGCAGAGTTTTTCAAGCGCTTGATGAGCTGGAAGAGCGTTTGTCGAAGAACAGATATTTGTTCGCGAATCGAGTTGTCGAAGCGGACTGGCGGCTATTTTGTACGCTCGTCCGTTTTGACTCGGTTTATTACGGCCATTTCAAATGCAACCTGCGGCGCATCATCGATTATCCCAACCTGCAGGGGTATTTGATGGACTTGTACCAACAGCCCGGGATCGCCGAAACTGTCAATTTGGATCACATTAAGCGCCATTATTACATCACGCATACTGCGATCAATCCCACCCGCATCGTTCCCATCGGTCCGCTGCTGGACCTAACGAAGCCGCCTGGTCGCGAAAGATTGAACTAAGGCAGTTGCCACGGCGGCAATTCTTCATACAATCGTGCGCTTCAGGCTGACCCGACCATGATCTTTTTCGCATTTAACATTCTTACGTCCGGCGTGCCATTGTCCATGGTCTGCGCTTTAATCGGCCTTGTCGCCGCGTTCGTTTTAATCGGCGCGGTGGTTCGATCGCCCGCAGGCAATCAACGGATGCGGGAGATCGCCGGAGCCGTTCAGGAAGGCGCCAAGGCATACCTGAATCGGCAGGTGATCACGATCAGCGCAATCGCGGTGGTCATTTTTATTTTGCTCTTCATTTTTAAAGATCATCCAACAGCTATTGGCTTTGTAATCGGCGCGTTCTGTTCGCTTTCGGCCGGTTTTATTGGAATGCGCATCGCCGTGGTGGCGAACGTGCGGACAACACAGGCCGCGACGCAGTCGATTACCAAAGCACTGCGAATGGCGTTCAACGGAGGAGCGGTAACCGGACTGCTGGTGGTCGGACTCGCGTTGTTGTCAGTGTCGATCTTCTACACGGTGGTCGCGAAGATGCTCGGGCCGCAGATGGCAGTCAGCAGCCTGGTGGGTCTTGCGCTCGGGGCCAGTCTCATCAGCGTGTTCGCGCGACTCGGCGGCGGCATATACACCAAGGCCGCGGACGTCGGCGCCGATCTGGTTGGCAAAATCGAGGTAGGTTTGGAAGAAGACGATCCGCGTAACCCCGCAACGATCGCGGACAACGTTGGCGACAACGTGGGTGATTGCGCCGGTATGGCCGCTGACGTGTTCGAAACGTACGCAGTGAGCTTGATCGGCGCGATCCTTGTTGGCGCACTGACCTTGCCGGGCAACGCGGCGGCTATCGTTTATCCATTTGTGCTCGGCGGAATTTCCGTGCTGGGCGCGATCCTGGGCGTGCTGTTCGTGAATTTTTCGGGCGGGAAACCGGCGAACGTGTTGATGGGTGGCGTGATCACAAGCGGGATTGTTTCGGCCATCCTCTTCTGGCCAGCCACACACTATCTATTTCCGAGCGGCGCCATGATCGCCGGCGAATTGCGCTCACCCACTCAACTATATTGGGCATCCATCATCGGCATCGTTATGACAGCCGTTGTTGTGGTGATCACGAATTATTATACGTCGATGCATTATCGGCCGGTGCAAAAAATTGCGCGTGCCTCAGAGACTGGTCATGCGACAAACATCATCGCCGGCCTCGCTGTTGGTCAGCATGCCACTGCGTTGCCTGTAGGCTTTATCGCAATCGCTATTTTGTTGAGCTTTCATTTTGGCGGTCTGTATGGAATCGCGATCGCCGTGATGGCTATGTTGTCCATGGCCGGAATCGTTATCTCACTCGATTCGTTTGGTCCGATTACCGACAATGCGGGCGGCATCGCGGTAATGAGCGAATTGCCCAATGAAGTTCGCAACGTCACCGATCAGCTCGACGCAGTTGGCAATACGATGAAAGCAGTGACCAAGGGTTACGCGATTGCTTCAGCCGGCCTGGCAGCGCTGGTCTTGTTTGGTTCTTACGTGCAGGAACTCAAAATGCACGTCACGCGGAACGGTCAGCCCTTCGTGTTCGAGTTTTCGCTTACCGATCCAAAGGTGATCATCGGTTTGTTCCTGGGCGGCTTGCTTCCGTTCATCTTTACCGCGTTCAGCATGGACGCAGTGGGCAAAGCCGCCGGTGCTGTCGTTCGCGAGGTGCGCCGGCAACTGCAAGTGCATCCAGGCATTATGACTGGAAAGGACACGCCTGAATACGGCACATGTGTGGACATCGTAACGAAAGCTGCGTTGCGCGAAATGATCGTGCCGGCGCTGCTTCCGCTGGTTTTCGTGGTAGCGGTAGCGATGATTCCGCAGTTGGGTCCGGTGACGCTTGGAGGTTTGCTGGTGGGGACAATTGTGACCGGCCTGTTTGTTGCGATAGCGATGACCTCAGGCGGCGGCGCATGGGATAACGCCAAAAAGTTCATTGAGGAAGGCAACCTCGGAGGAAAAGGTTCCTTCGCCCATCAGGCGGCAATTACCGGTGATACCGTCGGCGATCCGTACAAAGATACCGCCGGTCCTGCAATCAATCCGATGATCAAGGTCGTGAATATTCTCGCGATTTTGATCATACCGATTTTCTTTTAAACTTCGGCCCAACTTAACGGTCTTACGATGACAACGGGTGTCGCCTAAGTTCCTTAAGATATTCTCCTAAAAATTCTTTGTTTAATTAACGTTGCATGGCAAAATTCGCGTTCCCCCACTTATGCGCAGCATCTCGGCATCGTCACCGCCTGCACGAATTAAGTTTTGGGGGACACGTGGCTCGATCGCAGTGCCCGGTCCCGAAACTTTACGCTACGGAGGGAACACAGCGTGCGTCGAACTGCGCGCCGACGGAGAAATCATTGTGCTGGATGCCGGCTCGGGCATCCGGCCGCTTGGCATCGCTTTAGACAGGGAATTTCAGGCGCGGCCGATAAGACTCGCATTGCTGATTACTCACGCTCACTGGGATCACATCCAGGGGTTCCCGTTTTTCAAGCCCGCATACGATTCCAAAAACGAGATTCGTATCTTCGGCTTCGATGGCGCCGGAGCGACGTTTCGCGAGATCATGACGGAGCCCATGAAGTCGCCGTTTTTTCCGATCACGATGCGCGAACTTTCCGCGAGGACGGATATCAACAAACTGAACGAGATGAAGTTCTCCCTCGGTAAATTGGATATTCACGCGGCGTTTGTAAATCATCCTGGCGTTTGCGTTGGTTATCGAATTTTCACCAGCAGTGGTTCGGTTGCCTTCCTCCCCGACCACGAGCCGTATGAGTTTTTTCTGCACTCGGCGCGGGGAAAGCAACTGAGTCCGGAAGAGGCGAAGGAAATTGCAGCGGAGCAACGGGCTGAGTTGGTTCAATTTTTGCGCGGCAGCGATATTTTGATCCTCGACTCCCAATACACCGACCAGGAATACGAAACGCACATCGGCTGGGGACACGGTTCGATTTCGAGCGCCGTTGCGCTCGCTATGGAAGCGGAGGCTCAGACGCTTTTGCTGTTCCATCATGATCCGAGCCACAACGACGAGATGGTTGGTACGATGGTAGAATCCGCTCGCGAACTCGCCATGAAGAGCGGAAGCCATTTGGAAATCATAGGAGCCCAGGAAGGAAGCGAAGTACTAATCGAAGCGAAGAAGATCGCTGCCGCGTAAATTCTTCCTCAACGGTAATTGCGTCCACTTGCAGTAAGGCGCATCGATCTTTATTTTTCTTGCTCGTTGCCTCGTAGTGTAACGGTAGCACTAGAGACTCTGGATCTCTCTGTCTAGGTTCGAATCCTAGCGAGGCAGCCATGTAAAGTATCGAACCCTCATCCGCGAAGAAGCTTTTGGAGCTCGCACACCGGCGGTAGGCTCATTTAAATCTTAGGGGAATTTTATTGAAAAATTAGGGGGATGTCCCCGATAGACTGCTACTCGGCAGGCGTAATATTCTTCGCCCCGACCAAATTGTTCCCTTATGAAAAAAGAAACTGTTATCAACTTTACGTGGGGCTCTCTTCCAGTCGATGCCCTAAACCCAGAAACCATGAAGGCGCTTCACGTAATCGCAAATCGAGAAGGCACCACAATTGAGCACGTGATGTCTAAGGCTTTGCAATGGTTCCTCTGCGACCCCAGAGCCGATTTCAATGCAACACGATAATTGAGCTGCGCCGCCGCAACGTTGCCGGCCTGGCAAGACAAATGGGTCGCGAACTCAGTAAGGCAAACCATTGCGCCGTGTACGAACCGGACTTGAGTCGAGTCTGGCCGTACCATGGCGTCAAGCGTGAAATTCAAATAGCACAATTTGCCAAACTGCACGGCTGGCGGCTTCGCTTCTAAAGGACGGAATTTTGCGCAATCTTCGATAAAGAAACCGTCGATCCAGATTAGCCTATTGCATTCATCTCGTGATTGACGCTGCCGAGTGACTTATGCCTTAAGAAAGCCGCAATAACGCTGAAAAGCGTTCTCGATTGCATGGTGCGAACTTCACGCAGGCCTCGCCAAGGGAAAATCTGCCAACGCAGCAGTCGCAAGAGAAAACTCGACATCACTCCAGAACTGCGAGCGCCAACTTCTGAAATTGAGGGCGACCTAACAAATGTGATCGCAAGATTTGGTGAAAGGAAGGTTGTCGAAGCGCTCGACCTGCTAGTTACCAAACGTAACTGGAACGACTGGCAATGCGTGGCAAATGCGATCCCGCCTATCGCTCGTCAGAAGTGAGCAATTCACCCCCCCACTGCGACGATGAACGAAAGTTTTCAAGTTCGGATAAAGCAGGTATGGAGAAGAAAAGAGGATGGCCTATTAGTTAGGGTAATCGGGCTGATATTTGTGGAACCGAAGCGGGTAATTTGGCAAGCGCTGCCAAATCAGGATAATCCGTCTGCTTATGGCACCGTAAATGAAACTGAATTCAAAGAGCAATGTGAATACCAACTCCAGTAGCCAGTTTGCAGCGATCACTTCCTCAAGACTCAGATGTGATTCGGTGATGTCCGCTTCGATTGCCGATTCTGAAAACAAGCAGCAGCAGAAATAAAACCCCTGGCGCAAAACGCGCGACTTGCCACCGGTCACCGACGACAGCGTGTGCCGTCGCATTAGGCTCCGCTAGCCTAGCTGATAACTTGTCAACAGGCGGTTATTGAAGCAGGCCTCGGAACTTTGTTCCGCCGTTTCCGTATAAACGTACGGCAAATCCAGCGTCTCGCGTCCCGGTCCTTCGCGTAGCTGGAAACCCAAAGTGGCCGTTCTTCCGGATGGCCACTTTGCGTGTACGCTTTACTTCGGGTGTTAACTCGCAAGTGGACCGCAGGTCCGTAGAAAATGGGTAGTCGAAGGCCAAACGAAAGTCATCACATCGAACTGGCGTGCCGCATAATTTTCAAAAATCGAACCCTAAAACTGTCGAGAGTCAGAAAAGTGCGGCGAAAAAACATCGCAACAAACAAGTCAGTGTGATGTTCAATTGAGTGGCGATGACGGTGGGTTTTGGGCGTTCCCTTAAAATCGAAGGACTGGCCGTCATCGCCGTTCATTGATGGTCTGCTTCTGGTGGATGCATGGCATCTGATCCCGTCAAGAGACGTTATTGAAAGCATTTCAATGCCATTACGTCGAGATTACAGGTAATTGCCTCAATGGCGATGTGCCGACGCTCTTTCGAGCGACGGTCGGAGCACCTCCTTCTTTCAGACGCGCCCAGTGAGCGCGAGGATTATCACAATTAACAGAATTAACCCGAGTCCGCCACTGGGCCAGTATCCCCACCCCGAACTGTACGGCCATGCTGGCAGCGCACCGACTAAGAGCAAAACCAGAATGATTAATAGAATGATGCCCATGATTTCTCCTTTCTCGAACTATCTTCGCCAGCGCGAGGCATTTTGGACGCTTCACGTGAGTGCCGACAGGATTTTATGTGACGAGATCGCCCTCCGGTCCGGCCCGACTGTTTCGTTACCGGCCTACCTATGTTCTGGCCGCGAGTTCACCGCATCCTGGGCGCGAAATCTGAGGAGATGGCATTAGATTCATGGAACTGCCGCTAAAGACGCTGAAGACCGCTCTCGAATCAATTCGAGAGAAGGCGGTTACTGCGTTGAATTAAGCTCGAGCAGTCGCAAGACCACCGGTCGATGCAATGTGAATACAAAACGTGTCGCTATGTTAAGCATTCCCCAGACCCGTTCCTTTGGAAGCAACCGGAAGGTGTCCTAGATGTAAGAGTTTGCGGAATTTAGACCTGTCCTGTCATGATTTCTCGCAATGGCAAATTTCATTGCGCGGTCCCACTTGAAAAACGTGCAGGGCAAGGCGCATCGCGCCGATTGTGGTTCAGGGCTTCTGGCGAAATGAAAAACGCAGGGACGGAAAAGGCCAAGAAAGCGCAACGCGGCACGACGCCATACACGCAGACACGGAACTTGATCAAGGGAGCGGATCGCGTAATCGAGACTTCTCTGAAGTCGCAGCAGCGAAGGAAGTTAGTCGACGCGTGCGCGGATTATCTGCTTTGAAATGTCCGCCGTTTATGATGACTCGCGCAAGCTTAGCGCGCGATAAATGCGTGGCCACATCGCTGAACGGAGCGGGGACACATTTCGTCGGGCTACTTTACAATTTTACATTTTTCGATCCTTAAGAAAGATCGTCGATTCTCGAAAAGTTTTCCGTGTTAACGGATTGCGTACTTCGGCTTGAGTGGCATGGCAGATGCTGGCGTTAATAATTTATGAAAACGCCTTCGAAAATCTTGTTTGCTATCGTCCTCGCTATTTGTGGCACAGCGTCGACCCAAGCCACGCCGATTATCGGAGGACAGATCTTCGTACAGAACACTGGCCACGTGGTGGCTACATTCACCGGGTCCAATGCAGAGTTCGACAATTTGCTCCTGCTTGCCTCACCGCCGAACAGTCTCGGTACAATTTTTGAAGGCCACGTGACCGGTACCGGCACGATGATAGACCTGGGCTTATTCACGGCTGGTACGGAACTTATTTTTGAACTAAATAATCAGGTTGGCGGACTTTTCTTTACCGGTCCTGCTAGCCGCAACCCAGACAACGTTGCTCACGCGGCCGTGGATTATCAGGTCGGGTCAGGACAAGCTTTTGTTGGCTTCGAGGACATGTTCGGCGGCGGTGACTTTGATTACAACGACCTTGAGTTCACGCTTACCAACGTCTCAAGTTCGCCGTTCTCCGTGCCCGATGGCGGCAGCACTACAGCGATGCTACTGGGGGGCGCCGTCCTCAGCCTGGTTTTCCTCCGGCGATTTGCGCATCGATAACAAACCACCGAAGCGAGACCCGCGTTGTTAGCAAGTTTGACTATCGCGGGTGAGATTGGCCGAAATTTTCGCAGTCGGAGAAAGTTGTCGACAGCGCGGGACGATAATGCCTTGCGCGCTTACTCATCTTCACCCAACAGTTGCAGCGCGAGTGGGATTGTCGTTAATGCACCGACGGCGACCAACGTCCAGCCGATCGCGCGCCTCTGCTCATTGCTCAACTTTTCAGAAAGCAGCAGCGCGATTCCGGCGCCCAGCATTGCACGCGTGCCGGCGATGAGACCAATTTGAGGAACAGTGACTTCGTGTTGTTTCATCCGTTATTTCACTCCTTATTCTAACGCTAACTGCAAGGTCGACAGGCTCGGGGTAGCCTTCACAACTGGCCCAACATAGCATCGCGGACGCTCGTTTGCGCCGCGCTTTTTCCCACGGCGACCACACGCCATGCAATGTCGCGGTCGGTGATTACGCCAATGGGCTTCAAGTTCTCGTTGCTTTCAACTATGGCAATTTGGCCACAATCGTGCCTAACCATTATCTCGGCTGCTTGCCGCACCGTATGCTCCGGCGTGCAGCGGGCAAAATTGGCAATCATGATGTCTTTGCCTTTCACGTACCAGCGAACGGTTGTTAATTCCTGTACTATTAATTCGCATTTCGAGCGTCTCCGGCGCGTAAGCTCATTGCGTGAGTTCCCACGGCCACGCAAACCTTCCGGATCCGTGAGGCCTAATTAACTGCTCGCTGCGATACAGAGTGCAGTGAATTTTTCTAATCATCGTGACTCGCCGCAGTGGCCTAAGCTGATCGGCACCGCTGCTGCAAGTAGTTTGGCTACTCTGTTTCTCGTACGGAATTTTTTTCCGGCAGAGAAAAAAGTCCGCCATTCGATCAGAGCCGACTACAACGTCGGCGACGACACTTTCGTTCGCACCATGGGCCACCTGCTTGGACCGCCTTTGGTAGATGGGAACAAAATTACCCCGCTGGAGAACGGAGATCAGATCTTCCCGGCAATGCTAAATGCCATCCGTTCGGCGCAACGCACAATCACATTTGAAAATTTTCTTTTTCGAGAAGGCGAAGTCTCGGACGCCTTCGCTGAAGCTCTTGCCGAACGCGCGCGTAACGGTGTGAAAGTGCATTTCCTTCAGGACGCGCTCGGCTGCGACGCGGTACATGGACGCGCCATGAAGGTGATGAAACGCGCGGGTGTCGCGGTGGAGATTTTCCGATTTGTCCATTTCTCGCGCATTAACTTCCGGACGCATCGAAAAATTCTGGTCATCGACGGAACTCGCGGATTTATCGGCGGCGTTGGAATTGCCGATGATTGGAAGGGAAACGGGCGGACTCATGGGTTGTGGCGAGACACTCATTACGACGTGCGAGGTCCTGTAGTCGCGCAGTTGCAGCAGGCTTTCATGGACAACTGGCTGGAGACTCGAGCCGAGCTGCTACATGGAGATCCATATTTTCCCAAACAAGAACGCGCCGGAGAGCAGATTTGCCAGATCTTCAAGAGCTCGGCTGGTGAAGGCTCGGATAGCGGGCGTTTGATGTTGCTGGTATCAATCGCATCAGCTCGCCATCACATCCGGATAGCGAACGCCTACTTCATTCCGGATAATCTCACGATGCGAACTTTGCTGGAAGCATTGCGCCGAGGCGTCAAGATAGAAATCATCACGCCAGGTCCTGACATTGACGCGCGCACAGTGCGTGCTGTGGGAAAGACACGCTGGAAATCCTTGCTCAAGGCTGGCGCGCGTTTTTACGAGTATCAGCCGGCGCGGTTTCACTGTAAATATCTGCTTGTCGATGACTGCTGGGCTTCGGTCGGCTCGGCCAATCTAGACAATCGTTCAATGTCACTGAACGAAGAGGCGAACCTCAATGTACTTGATCGGGAATTCGTTAAGTCACACGCAAAAGTTTTTGAGGAGGACAAAAGCCATGCTCGCGAAGTCAAACTCCAAGATTGGCGACATCGATCCTGGGAGGAAAAGATCAAAGGTCGAGTGATGTCAATCTTCCGGTCGCAGATGTAAGTCTTTGCAACCACATGCGAATGTGACAAGCGATTCAATATCCGAAGCGAAGCTTCGCGTCGCAACGTACAATGTCCATGGCTGCATGGGAATGGATCGGCAGCGCTCTGAAACGCGCATAGCCGAAGTAATTGCCGAGATGTCAGTCGATGTTGTCGCGCTACAAGAAGTCGATCTTGGGCGACAACGCTCCGCCGGCGTGGATCAGACGAAATTGATTGCGAAGCAACTTGGATGGCACAGTTACTTTCATCCCGCCATGCAACAAGGCGGTGAGCACTATGGTAATGCCATCCTCAGTCGCCATCGGCTCACTTTTCGGCGCGGAGTCGAGTTACCGGGCACACCACCCTTCTTCTGCAGAGAGAATCGCGCGGCAATTGAAGTGGAGATCGAAACCGATATCGGGAACATCCACGTCATCAACACGCATCTCGGTCTTGGCTGGCGCGAACGCTTCGTTCAAGCACAGCTGTTCACCAGCGCAGAGTGGCAGGCCGGCATTGCCGGTGATATGCCAGTTGTTTTACTCGGTGACTTCAACAGTCTGCGCGGTTCGCGACCATATCGCACACTTAACAGGCATCTGCGCGATGTCCGCGAACTCATCCGCACGACTGCGCCCATTCGTACTTTCCCCACGCGCTTTCCGGTCCTCGCTGTCGATCATATATTCGTCAATCATCCGGTGCAGCCAGTGAGCCTCACGGTTCATCGCTCACCTCTGGCGCGAATTGCTTCCGATCATTTTCCACTGATGGCTGAATTCGTGCGCTCCCCTCGCTCTTCGCCGTCCTGCCTTGAGAACTCCACCTCACAAAGCAAAGGAACAACCCCTAACCGGAACGGTGAGTTCCGGTTACAGCGCTCAAAATTCTCGGTCTTTTTCAGCCTATCCGGGGACCGAAAGACCGGTCGAATTCGATTCAAATTAAAAGAGGAAAAGGGCGCGATTTTCACAGACGCCGCGAGTTCCGTGTCAGGAGTTCGCATCCTCAGCAAAGCAAATCCACAGGAGGGAGGACTTATGAAAAAACTTCTTTTGTTGCCATTAATAGCAATTGCATTGGCTCTGGTTCCGGTGAAACAAGCTGATGCTCAGGTCTCGGTTGGAGTGGGGCCGGTAGGAATTGGATTCGGGTACCCTGCATACGGATACAGCTACTATGGATATCCGGGGTACGGGTATTACCCGCGCGGGTATTACAGCTATTACGGAGGTTATCCATATAACCGAACCTATTACTACAATGGTCGGCCGTATTACCACAGCGGCCATCGATATCACAAGCATTACAAGCGATATTACCGCTATTAAAACACAAACATTGGTGTGAGGGTAACGGGCTGGCTTGGAACAATTCCGAGCCAGCTTTTTTTTGACCTAAACCTGCAAGATTACCCAGGTGATTGTCCGCGGCGTTTGCGAAAAAAATCCTGCAGGATTGCGGCGCATTCCTTTTGTAAAACCCCCGACGTGATCTGACAGCGGTGATTGAAAGATTGCATCTGCAGAAGATTGATCGTACTTCCCGCTGCACCAGCAGCAGCATCCGAGCAGCCGAAAATCAGCCGCTGGATTCGCGTGTGCACGAGAGCGCCTGCGCACATCGCGCACGGCTCTTTGGTTACATAAAGCTCACAATCAACCAGACGCCAATCGCCAACCGCCGCTTCAGCCTGTGTCAGGGCCAGCATTTCAGCGTGCGCGGTAGCATCCTTCAGCAACTCGACCTGATTATAGGCGCGCGTGATGATTTTGCCGCCGCGTACAACCACCGCGCCCACCGGCACTTCTTCGGCCGTTAATGCTTTTTGAGCCTGTCGCAAGGCTTCGCCCATGAAATATTCGTCGGGCAGCAGTTCGAGCATCAGCCAGGTTACAACAGTTAAAAGAGTTACACAGTGAGAAAGGTCTTCATCCTGAATGTTGTAAGCGCTTTACCCTTTGTGACAATTTCACCGCAGGAGCGTTTGCCCTGAAAAGTTCTTGCGCATATTAGGGACTGCCCATGCACGACGACATTGAATCGCATCTGATCGAGAAACGCGTTTTCAAACCCGCACCGGCTTTCAGCAGTAAAGCAAGAATCAAGAGCCTCGCGCAATACCGGCGAATGTATCGAGAATCGATCGGGCAGCCTGCCAAGTTCTGGACGCGCGAAGCCAGGGAACTGGTGTGGCGCACGCCGTGGAAAAAGATCGTTGAATGGAAACCACCATTCGCGAAATGGTTCGTGGGCGGAAAACTGAATGTCTCTGAGAATTGCCTGGATCGTCACCTTCAGGGGGCGCGCCGGAACAAAGCGGCAATAATCTGGGAGGGTGAACCCGGCGACAAGCGCACCCTCACCTATCAACAGCTGCATCGTGAAGTCTGCCGCTTTGCGAACGTGCTGAAACGCAACAACATCAAAAAAGGCGATCGCGTCATTATCTACCTGCCGAACATTCCGGAGGCAGCCATCGCCATGCTGGCTTGCGCGCGAATCGGCGCGGTGCATTCCGTGGTTTTCGGCGGATTCAGCGCCGACAGCATCCGCGACCGGATCAACGACAGCAGCGCCATCGCGCTCATCACAGCCGATGGCTCGTATCGTCGCGGCGGAATTGTGCCGCTGAAAAAAAACGTGGATGATGCGCTTCGGGACGGCACTTCAGTGCGTCGTGTGATAGTGTTTCGCCGCGCGGGAAACGACATCCAGATGGAGGAAGGGCGCGACGTTTGGTGGCATCGGGAGCTGCAATACGTGGACGCAAATTGCCCACCAGTTCCTGTCGACAGCGAGCATCCGCTTTATCTTCTCTACACGAGCGGTTCGACTGGTAAGCCGAAAGGGATTTTGCACACCACCGGCGGTTATCTAGTGAACGTTTATTGCACTACGAAGTACGTCTTTGATATTCGCGATGAGGATATTTTTTGGTGCACGGCCGATGTGGGGTGGGTTACCGGTCATAGCTACATTGTCTATGGTCCGCTTGCGAATGGCGCGACTGTCGTCATGTACGAGGGCGCACCGAACTGGCCCGAGCCGGATCGTTTTTGGAAAATCATCGAAGAATATCGGGTCAATATTCTTTATACTGCGCCGACCGCTATCCGCGCCTTTATCCGGTGGGGCGATGATTGGGTGAAAAAACACGATCTGTCATCGCTGCGGTTGTTAGGTTCAGTCGGTGAACCGATCAATCCGGAAGCATGGATGTGGTATCACAAGACAATCGGCGGCGGACGTTGTCCCATTGTCGACACATGGTGGCAAACCGAAACTGGCTCGATCATGATCACTGCTCTGCCGGGCGCGATACCAACCAAGCCGGGCAGCGGCACACTTCCCTTTTTTGGCGTTGATCCGGCGGTAGTCGACGCGAAGGGACACGAGGTGGATCCGAATATCGGAGGCAAATTAATCATTCGCCGGCCGTGGCCTTCGATGTTGCGCACAATCTACGGCGACAATGCTCGTTACCGACAGCAATACTGGAACGAATTCAAAGGCAATTACCTCACTGGCGACGGCGCGCGCCGCGATGAAGACGGCTATTTTTGGATCGTCGGCCGCATCGATGACGTTCTGAACGTGGCCGGTCACAGACTCGGCACATCTGAAATTGAGAGCGCGCTTGTTAGTCACCCGGAAGTTGCAGAGGCGGCGGTGGTCGGCAGGCCGGATGAATTAAAGGGGCAAGGAGTTGTCGCGTTTGTGACCGTGAAAAGTGGAGTTGAGGTCAGCCGTGCAATGAAAGAAGAACTGCGCGATCACGTCGGCAAACACATTGGCTCAATCGCAAAACCCGATGAGGTGCGTTTTGCCGAAGCGCTTCCAAAAACGCGCAGCGGCAAAATCATGCGACGGCTCCTCAAGGAAATTGCCAGCGGCGCAAAAGTCACCGGCGACACGACGACGCTGGAAGACTTTAGCGTGTTGGCAAAGTTGGCAACATCCGAAGAATAGGCACGTCTGTTCCATGCGATTCCTGGCACATATGAAAAATCTTTTTCCCGTTCCGGGTTCGTATAGCGTCTTCTCGTGAGCTTCATTCGCACAGGTTTTCGCGAAGTAACCTTAAAGCTCAGGCGCCAGAGAACGCGCATAGCGCTCCGGCATGACCGGCGTCTTCTGCAAAAAAGCGAGATCAATCTTGGACGCGAGGGAACAGCGCAAGCGGCGAATTTTCCAGAGCTGCGCAACGAGATTGTTGCGTTAAAGAAACTGGAGCAGGAGCAAAAAGAAGTCGCGTTGCGGATCGCGCGGATTGACGAGGGAATAAAACAAATTGAAGAAGAGCGTCAGCAAATCGCGCGAGAGCAGTCGACGGCCATTGCGAAACTCGAAGCAGAGAAAAAGCCGCTTCTTCAAAAGCGCAACCAGGCAAAGAACACCGCGGAGGTGTGCGAACGAGAGCTAGTGGGCGTGGAGCGGCGCATTTCGGAGAGTGAAGCCTCCGACCGCGATCTTTTGAAACAACTTTCCGATCTGCACGCGCTTGACCCGGCTCCTCCCGATCTCGAAGCGCTCTCAGCGGGCATCATGGCAAAACGGGCGCGCCTTCCGGACGAACGCGCGGAACTTGTGCGGGCACGGATGGGCAGCACTGATGCTGTACGCACGGCGAAGGAAAAATTGAACACTTCGGAGTCGGAACTTGCCGCAGTGGAAAAAAACATCGCGCGCATACGCAGCGAGTTCGAAGCGCGCGATCGCAAGCTTGCTGAAAGTGTTCGGACCCAGCAACAGGCATCCCGCGAAGCGCGGACGCGGCATCAAACCGTCGAAGAACGAAAAAATCCGGCGTATTTAAGCATCGGCCGGCATTTGGCCGAAAAAAGCGTTGCGCCGCCGAATGCGCCGCATCTGCTGAAGGAGGCTCATCGTCGCAGAGAGGCCGTAGATCTGCAGTTAAAGCATCAGGCAGAGCTCGCCCAACTTTCCAGCCAGATCGACAAACAAGAGCTGCGAAAGTTTTATTTCAGCACGTTTTCGGTGCTGGTTCTCCTGGCGATCACGTTGCTGGTTGTTTTTCAATCGCCGCGAGGACGCGAATGGCTCCCGCAGGAAACCGATACAATTTTGTCGATTAACGCGGATCAATTCGAACACGCAAATCTCGCAAAGCACTGGCGCGATACGAAACCTAAACTCTGGACGGGATTGATCGGGCCCGCTGCTTCCGTTCCCGGATTAAACCCATCGCGCGACACAGCCCGCATCACGCGCGCGTTAACAACGGACGAGACCGGCGAGACCAAGGAATTCAATCTCGTCGAAAGCCGTCGCGGTCTGGCCAAGATCATTCGTACTGTCGCCGACGATAAGAATTTCCGACGCCGTCCGACCACGTTGCACGGTTTGCCCGTTTGGGAACGGCAATCCAGTGCTGCCGAAGGTGCAGCTGCCAAGCCGGATTTTGCCGTGGCCCGCGTAGGACCGGCAACGCTCGCTGTCGGCGCGCCAGCCCAAGTGGATGAGCTGGTACTCGTGCGTCTGGGAATGAAGCCAGACCTTAAGATCACAGGGCAACTGTTCGATCGTTTCCAGGCTCTCGATCACGAAAGCACGCTGCGGCTAATATCCCGCGATCCACCGGATTTATCGCGCGTTTTCCATCCTATTTTTTCAGGCGAATTGCTCGCCTCTTCACAACTGATCGGCCTTGCAGTGAACCTGCAAAATCCAGTAAAAGCCAGAATTCTTATCAAGGTGAATGCTCCAAAAAACGCCGCCAGCCTAGCCGCCGATCTGCGCAACAACCTGGAACAATGGCTCCGTCTGCCGGACTCGAAGCTATTGCTTTACTCGCAGCCGCCGGAAATCCTAACACAGGGCAACTCCAACCTGGAATTACGTTTCACGATGCCTGAAGAAAGCGCACGCCTTCTTCTCGAGCGTCTGGCAGGAACCGATGTGCCTGAAGCAGCCGTAGTGGGGGATTAATCAGCGATGCAGGGACGTCATAAGAAGATTTGGCATTGGTCGCTTACTGCGCTGGCGGCGATTCTCATCCCAATCAATGCAAACGCTGAACCCCCTCTCGTTGATATTCAGTCGGTCGACCCGACGATCGTGATAGACCTGCGCTACGCGGGAAATAACAACTTGCTCAAACATCCACTTTATCCTCAGGGCATGCGCGCTCTGGCCCGCCCCGAGGTTGCCGCTGCGTTGAGCAAGGCGCAAACGACCCTGCGCCGTTACCAATACGGATTGAAAATCTGGGATGCTTATCGGCCGGTGGCGATACAGACAAAGCTTTGGCAGGCATCGCGCAACAGTGACTACGTTGCGAATCCTGAAGTCGGCGTCGGCTCGCTGCACAGTTGGGGAATCGCGGTCGATGCCACTCTGGTTGATTCATGGAATCGGCCCGTCACCATGCCAAGCGACTTTGACGATTTTACACCTGCTGCGATGTGGCGTTATACGGGTCCATCTTTTCAAGTCCTCGGCCATGTGCGCTTGTTGCAATGGGCGATGCATCGCGCCGGATTTTGGGGAATGCGCACCGAATGGTGGCATTTTACGATCGCGGACTGGAAAAAATTCTTACCGGACGAAGCGCGACAGTCGGCGCACGTCCAGGGAACTGAGTGGAGCGGTAAATTATGATCGATGGCTTTCTTCGCGGTTTGCGCCAGCCGGAATACGTTCATGTGCTGCTCAATCCCCTGCCGGTGTATGGGCTGCTTGTCAGCTGGATGGCTTTGATCGGCGCGCTGATTTCAAAAAGCCGCCGGGCACGTGTTGTCGCGTTGAGTCTCGTATTTATCACGTCAATTTCCGCATGGCCGGTCTATGAATACGGCGAACAAGGATACGACCGTGTTCTGGCCATGACCGACGACGATGGACATGCGTGGCTCGACGAGCACCAGGAGCGTGCTGAAAAGTTGATTTATTTCTTCTACGCCATTGCCGCACTTAGCGCTGCAGGCATCATCGTTTCGTTGCGCTGGCCGAGATCGTCTGTTCCGCTCGGCATCGCAGTCGTATTGCTCGGAACAATCACCCTTGGGTCCGGCTGCTACATTGCATACGCGGGCGGCAGAGTCCGTCACCGCGAATTTCGCAACGAACCAGCGCCGCCGATAAAATCGCAAACGGGTTAGGTTGCCGCGAAGCGTTGTAAAGGCGTTTGTGTCAAACGCCTGGGCGCTCGCCGCGGCGAGCATCCCTATACTTAAAGGCGGATGCTCCGCCTGCCAGTTTTCGGTGGGCAAGCGAGGTGCATGCCCTACAATTTGGCGCGTGACGACCGAGCTCGATCGCGCAGAACACGATGTCGAACAACACAGCGCCGCTCTCAAAAAGCCGCTGGGACTGGGCGACCTCGTTCTGACACAAATTCTTTTCGTTGTCGGCTCGAGTTGGGTCGGCACCGCGGCGAAACTCGGCCAGGCGCATCTCTTCTTTTGGCTCTTAGCGATCGTGCTCTTCTACATCCCGCAAGCAATCGTGGTCATTTATTTGAGCCGCGTGATGCCACTCGAAGGCGGTATTTACCAATGGGCAAAACTGGCATTTAACGAATTCACCGGCTTCATGGTGGCTTGGAACTTGTGGCTGCTCTCCATCATGGTAATCGCCCTGGGCGGAATGTTCGTAACCACAAATATCTCCTACGCAATCGGCAACAGCGCCGCCTGGATGCCGCAAAGCAAATGGTGCGTTTCGCTGGTGAGTAGCGCGATGATCGCCGGTCTCGGATGGATCGCCATCCGAGGACTATCGTTAGGCAAATGGGTGCACAATGTCGGTGGCTTTGCCATGCTTGCGGTTTATGCGGCGCTCATTGCGCTGCCATTCATGGCGCTGATGCGCGGCGACTTGAAGGAATATCATCCACTCGTCCTCGCCGCGCCGACCATGTCGATGTTCTACTGCATCAATATTTGCACGAAACTGGCAATCGGCGGCCTCAGCGGATTCGAATACGTTGCGATTCTCGCCGGCGAAACGCGCTCGCCGGCGCGCGACATCGGTCGATCCGTCGTGATCGCATCGCCGGTGATCGCGCTGGCATTCATTCTCGGCACCAGTTCGGTACTCGCATTCGTCGGCGACAAACCGATCGATCTTATCGGCCCGGTGCCGCAAACGCTGCGCTTAGGCTTGCGCTTTTTCCCTGTCGCAAGTGCCATTGCGTCCATGGCGATTATTTTGATGACCGTGCGAACGATCGCGTCCACGAGCGTGCACGTCACCGGCAGCTCGCGACTGCCGATGGTGGCAGGCTGGGATCGATTGCTGCCGAGCTGGTTCTCACGTCTGCATTCGAAATTTAAAACGCCAATCAACTCGGTCGTTTTCGTCAGCGCGCTTACGCTCACCATTGCCATCGCGAGCCAGATCGGCGCGGGCATTCAGGAAGCATTTCAATTGGTCGATAACGCCGCGAACGTTTTCTACGGAATTGTTTATGCGACATTGTTTGTAATCCCGCTATTTGGCGCCGGCGCGATTCGTACAGGGGCTCCAATTTGGCTGCGCATCGCGGCCATTTGCGGTGCCGCGATGTCATTATCAGCGATTTTCTTCACGATCTATCCCATCATCGATGTTCCCAGTCCGTTGAGTTTCGCGGTTAAGATCATCGCCGTGACAGCAATCGCGAACGCCATTGGAGTCGCAATTTACCTGGCTGGCAAGAGACGTCAGCGGGCCTGAACGCAGTTCTCTGCAACCCAACGGAGATATTCCGGCAGACCCCTCGCAACCGGAATGAAAATGATCTCCGGAACATCATACGGATGAAGAGATCGCAGTTTGTCCTGAAACGCCGTTTGCAGCTCTTCGCTGAGCTTGAACAAGACCAGGCTTTCTCTCCCCGATTCGATTTTGTCTTTCCATCGGTAAATCGATTCGATGGATGGCAAAATATTTGCGCACGCCGCAAAGCGTTCATTCACCAAGTGGTTTGAAATCCGGCGCGCGATTTCGGCGTCGGGAAATGTGCTCAACGCAAGCAGGATTTTCTCAGACATTTCGTTAAATCTGATCGCCAGGTGAATCGGCTTCTCCGATCAAAGATTTGCCGTGGCCGAAAGACCATGTCGTGGTTCAAGCCACAAAATGTCGGGTTCAACGTGTTGAGGACAACAACTCGTTCCGCCTTGCATCTTCCCGACGCTGGGCACGGCAGATCCATCCGCCGCCGAGAACGACGTCACCTTGGTAAATGACTGCTGCCTGTCCAGGCGTTACGGCACGTTGAGGATCATGCAGGCGCACATGGGCGCGGTCATCTTTCAGTGGCGTGACCGTCGCAAGCGTCCCGGGATGACTGTATCGAATTTTCACGGTCGCCGTGAAGCTCATGGAGGGCGGAGTTCCTAAGACGTCGGGCTCGCTGGCATTAACATTTCTCGCGACATCGCTCGCCGCCGGATGCCAGTTCACACGATCGATCTCGAACTCGTCGCAAACCAAATCGTCAGCCTCGCCAACGATGACGCGATTTGTGGCTGGATCGAGATCGACCACATAACGCGGACGTGGCGAACCGCCAGGCAATCCCTTGCGCTGACCGATGGTGAACAGCTCGATGCCGTCATGTTCGCCAAGGAAATTTCCGGAGACATCATAAATTTCACCGCGGTGAAATTCGCCTTCTCCCAGATGTGAACGCAAAAATGCCTTGTAATCGTTGCCGGGAACAAAACAGATTTCCTGGCTGTCGATCTTGTCGGCGACTTTCAGGCCTAACGAGTGAGCGATCTCGCGAATCTTCGGCTTGGTCATCGTACCCAACGGGGTAAGCGCACGGCGCAATTGCGCCTGACGCAAACTGAAAAGGAAGTATGACTGATCCTTGCGCGGATCGATACCTTTGCGCAACACGGCGTACCTGTAGCCGGGGGCGGTGATTCCGGCAGTCGATGCATCAACGCAACCGCGGTCAACGCCCGCGGCTGTAACGTGCTCGATAACTGCATAATGGCCCGTCGCAATGTAATCGCATCCCAGGGCTTTAGCTTTACTCCAGAGATTGCCGAACTTGAGTTTTTCGTTGCACATCACGCACGGGTTTGGCGTTCGACCGGCCTGATATTCGCTGGCGAAATAATCAATCACCACGCGCTCGAACTGATCGGCCTCATCCACCACGTAATGCGGAATGCCGAGCGCATGCGCTACTCCACGTGCATCCGCCACTGCCTGGGGGCCGCAGCATTTGTCTTCGGCTCGCGAGATACAATCCTGCGGCCAGACTTTCATCGTCACCCCAATGACTTCGTAGCCCTGCTCGCGAAGTAAATATCCGGCGACGCTGGAGTCCACCCCACCGCTCATGCCGAGCAAAACACGCTGTTTCGTTCCCTTCATCGAAACGGGAATTTCGATGAAGCGATGGTTGAGTCAATCCGGTCTGGTAGGGCCGCTATGCGGCGGCGTCCGGTCGGCACAGCGCGCCCCGCCCTTTCATTGGAGGGTTACAGCTTTACTGCTCGGCTCACAAACGGACTCCCGCGCAGCGTAAATCGCCACGGCAGTTGCGCCGAGCGGCTGATGCCGATGCGTTTGTCTGCGACGACATCGAAAGTCGCGCGTGAATTCGAGACAAAACAATGGCTCGGATCGGCGCACAGATCGAGCTCGTGGTCTGCGCCTGTGATAGCGAATGCTTGTGTGATCTTGCCCGGGCCGGAGCAAAGTTGACGGACATCGTTGACCCCACGGCGTCGCTTCATCAATTCGATCCCTCGCCGCGGCTCGAGTGCACGAATCAAAACAAAGCCGTTCGCGTCGCCTTTCACCAGCACGTTTAACATCCAATGAACTCCGTAATTGAAATAGACGTAAGCCGCGCCGGCTTTATTACGTTCGATGAAACTTCGCGCGCTCGGACGCGTAAAGGTATGCGCAGCTTCATCATTAATCGCCGCGTAGGCTTCCACTTCGACGACGATGCCTGAGCACTCGTCCCAAATTAGTTCGGTGCCTATAAGTTCGCGCGCACACGTCAGCGGATCGCGCTTGAAGAAAGACGCCCGCACAACTCGATTCATCAACCAACGCTTACTCCTGGCCTTGGTCTTGGTTCTCTTCCTGAGCGGCAGCCGATGGCTTGTAGTAAACTGGAATTTTCACATTCGATTCGACCGGTTTGCCATCGCGGAACGCCGGAATGAATTTCGCCTCGCCGAAATCGGTTAGAGCCGCATTACCGAAACCTAGCAGCGGCGGTTCTTCAGATAACACCTGCATGTTCGTCAGATTTCCTTTCGCGTCGATATTCAGCGCGAGTTCTACAACGCCAGTCACCGCCACAGTGCTGCCCGTTTCCGGATAATGCAGTCCGGTGAATTTTGAGTCCGGCCCTACATACGGTTGCGGATCAATGAAATCGGTTTCCTTGTCCACTTCTTCGAGTTGCTGATTGGAAAAAATCCGGAGCCGCGGTTTTCCGTTCACTACTGCAAATTTCACTGTGCCATAAAAAACAGCGAGCACCGGCTGGTGATTATGAACCGCTGGAATGAACCTCGCAGTCGAAAGTCGTTTGAGTAATTCCTTCTCCAACAGGTCCGAGCCGCGTGTACCGCGATAGGCACCGCTGCGAACGACGTGGCCAGTCGGCGCGACTAGACAGGTAAACATTACCGCGGCTTCCTTTTGTCCTTTCTTGATCAGATCGGCGGTGTCCATCGTATTGATAAGCGAATTTGGAGCCGTTCCGACCAGCGCTGGTCTAACCTCTGGCAGCTTCGGGGTCGATGAGGGAGAGGGTGATCCGGGTTTCGGCGTCTGCGCTAAGGCGAGATGAACGCTCAGCAACAGACCAAGAAAGCAAAAAATCCCAAGTCGCATGGCGAAATAGGCAAGCGAAAGCCGCCCTTTTTGCAAGAGCGAACTGCTGAGCTCACGCCGCGATCCCCAAAGGACAGCTTCCGGCAATCTTTTGTACAACTTTGTGTCGCCGAAAATAATCGATGACCGCGTCGCGTGTTTGCACGGGGTGCAGCACACAACTCGCTTCCGGTTTGTCCAGCAACGCTCTTAATTTCATGAAATGGTGGCCGCCGCTTCGCGCGTCGAAACTGTTGAACGCGATCATGTATCTCTTATCGCGCTCCAGCATCCGCCCGTCTGGAAATGTCATTGAAGTGATCCGGCAATCGGAACCGCGACCCTCCATTCTTGCTGTGATCCCGAGCAAGCTTCGTGGTTCATGACTGGCGCAGACTTCTTCCATGACGGTTCTTATTTCGTCAGCGGAGAGCGTGGCAGTAACGATGAGGTTTTCGTAGGGAATGATATTCCAAACGTCGTTTACCGTCGTTCGGCCCGCGGTGAGTCTCGCCTTTTCATCGAACACGCCATGCACGACCGCATCGACGACAACGCTTCTTTCCGCGAGTGTCTCGGTGATCGCGGCGCCAATCAGCTTCTCGATGTCACTCGGATGACCGCGCCGGCCGCGAGCGTGCA
>DATDFM010000058.1:0-12135 GCA_036522635.1 Candidatus Udaeobacter sp.
CAGATGGCCGCTGCGTAACACACCAACGGTCGACGCTTGTGCGAGTGAAGGTGTCAGCGTATATCCGGGGTTGTTTGCCGGTTTAAGAAAACTGCCGGTCTGGCCCTTCGGTGCTGCCGCGGGCACGGGTGCCGCTGCCGGTCTGACGTTGGTGACCCAGCCATAACCGCCGATCGTGATTCCCTGCGGTGTCGATTGCCTGTAAAGGCTGAGCCGCTTTGTCGCAAACGACGTGGCCCATGCATCGAGCCGGTATGCGCAGAGGTCGAGCGTCCCCGCGAACAATCTCTCGAGTTTGCGGGCGCTTAGTGTTCGAAGCCATGCGAGACTGGTCTTAGTTTCTACAAGTGAAGCAACTTGTACGGCAAGCGTTTTATCCGCCGGTGGCGATGTTAACGTTGAGAGAAACTGCCAGACGGTCTGACCGGGATTACCGGGCATGGGCCTGGTCAACAGGTCCCAAACGCGCGAGCCGGGACCTGAGATAACCTCACTTTCGAAATTCAGGCCTGCCGCGGATGTAAACGCCGGCTGTGATCCTAGAATTGCAGCCGCTGCATTCCAGTATTCCTGTAACAGCGAGTTCCTGAGCAAGGAATAAAGAAGCCCGCGCGGTTGAAATTGAGCGAAGGTTTCGTTGTGAAGTTTGTCGAGATCCGTTTCGTTCAGTAACAAGCCGATATAGTCCGGGTTAAGCGGTGCATCTTCCGCCAACATTGGCGACTGCACGGCTGGCCCTTTCAAGTCGAGCGACCAGCCTGAATAAGTAACTCTCGAGAGTCTTGGATTGATGTTCAAACCGAGCGTAGTCAACGCCACACGCGCTAACTCCTGCTGTTTTTGCCACCACAACGTCTGATCGCCCGGCGCCATCGCCGTCCACAAGGCCCGGAGGTAAGTGTCGCCCATTAAATGCCGTATCTGATAGTTTGAGGAAATTCCATCCAGGCTGAAAATGTCGCTAAAGTCCTGGTCCGGATTTGCTGTCTTGCCTGCCCGCGGAGCGTCTGTCACTGCGGCCCGCCACACCTTTCGCATCGAGATAAGTAAATTCTTTAATGCTGTGTCGCGCGCAAATGTTTGTTCATCGCCGGTCTTTGGCTTCCAAATATCAAGCGAAGTTGCGGGCAATATTCCATAAGGCTGTTTCCCGATCCGAAGCGGGGTGATCAGGCCGCCGGCCCGGACATAGTTATTGAAATGCCTTCGTGCCCACGCCCTGTCATCGGCCGTCAACGGTGAGCCGATCAATTGAGCAAGAAAGTAACCCCACGTTCCGGCCCACAAGGCGCGGTTCATATGAAAAGCATCTGTGCTTTCGTGCGCAGCGGCATTACCGATATTGCTGAGCGCAGTTGCGGATTGCGGCCGCAACCCAAGCGCAGTGGACAATACATCGGCGCTCGAACCGTCGCCTGCTGCGAACTGCTTCTGTGTTCTCTCGGCTGCATAACTTTGTTCCTGACCATCGTCGATGGAATCAAAACCCGAAAGTGCGTCGGCCGTGTTATTGGATGGTGTGCCCTGAAGCAAAAAGCTCAGTCCGTCTGTGTAGTGGTGCGCGTCGAACAGCTTTGCCATTTGGGCGGCGCCATTTGCAGCATCCGCCGCTGACTTGACGCCAAAGACAAGCAGAAAATCGAACCCTGCTGTCTGGCTTCCGGTAAGCCTTATCCGCAAACCCATGCCGACTTTTTCAGCTTCCGCAAAATCGACCATCCACTTCATGCCTGCGTCAATCGCGAGGTCGCCATTTTGCGTTGCTTGCGTGTTCGCGTTTGGATCCGGTCCGGTCGGTAGCGTTTTGGGAATCGGGTTTCCTAGGGCGCGCAACACAAGGTTCCCGGCTTGATAACCGAATACCCACCAGCGCTCCGGCAAAACCTCGGTTTGTGGCGCGCGTGTCCACGCTTTTGCGCGAGACTTTACCGGCGGAAACTTGATCGGAGTTGGCAGCGGAGCGTCGTCAGGAATTTGCGCAGCCGGACGATCTTCTGCGTTCAAAGGTTTAAGTGCGCGAACAATCCATGCAGCTCGACGAGCATCGAACCGATCGGCCAGTTGGCGCCAGGCGGATTTCAGTGCGTCCTGATTCTTGCCGGCCTTCCAGGTTTGTTCCCAATAATGCTGACCCCATGTGATCTCGTCCGCAGTCAGTTCGGGCTCATGTGTGTCCGTGTGGATCTTGTCCGGATAGATGCGGACACAAAGATCCATAGTGCCGGGCGCGCCTGGGAAAAACCGCGTCTCAACTCGCACAGGCAAAAGGGCGAGAGGTCCTGCGGGCGACGCCGTCAACGCCTGGCTCAAGTCCGTCGAAAACGGAACTGTTGGGATCGGAGTTATGGGATTGAGAAACGCCATTGCGCTTTTGCACAAAAGTCATCCCGCTGCGGCTTCTCACATCGGGCGGCGAAGCCGCGGCGTCGTTTACGACCGAATTAGTTCTGTTGCATGAATCGCAACACGCACCGGCAATTGCTTGGTTATGTATGCCATGTGAGCGGCGTTTCGAGCCCAGATGCCCGTTACCGGATCCGTTGGCTTAAGCTGCACACTCTTCGCTGAAACATAAGAAATTTTTTCCAGCGCGACTTCCGTCGGGGCAAGGTGCGCCCATGAAAGATCGTTCCACGTTTTCAGCGCAGGCGTTCCCTCGGGGCCGCCCACTTCAAACGGGGCTTCGTCCAGTCCAAATCGCGGCTCGGTTGGTTGCTGTTGAAGAACGAAATACCAGCCATCGCCACCCACAACCTCCTCGTTGGTGAGGTCGAAACCCATGAATGTTACATCCGGATTAAGAGAGCCGCGGAAAATTGGAAATGCCTCGAGCGGTGTCGGAACTCCAGCGGGTGAATCCATCGCCAAACCTCGACGACCGTTACGCACAACGGCCTTTGCAGCATAGATGATCGTCCCTGGAAATCTTCTTAAGAGTTCACCTCTGATCAGCAGCACGAGCCTGTCGTCGCTTGTGCCGGGACCATTCGCACCAAGTTCGCGATCTCCCCACCGGTGAATGGGCGGTATGTCCACTTGAAGTTCCGCTCCGGAAGCGGAAGGCACCCTGTCCCAGAAGTGTTGAAAGTAAGTACCGCGTTGATCTGTCGGATAGCCTCGCCACAACAGTTCCCTGGCCATCTCGTTATTGAGCCCCACCATGAACGATTCGATAAAGCGCTCGTTGGTTTTCAATAACTGAACCGTATCGATGGGCACATTCTCGAGTCCCGGAAAGAAATAGTCCTGAGACAGATCACGCAACGATTCATACATCGGGTTCGAAAACTCCGGTGCGTCCATTATCGGCTCGATCTGATCATCAATTGTCGGGGTTGGGCTGCCGCGCTCGATGCTGTTCGAGATCAAGTCGACGATTGTTTTCGCTGGATTCAGGCTGGCGAGTAATTCGGATTTGAGGTCGCGGGTGACAATCGGACGTATCAACGGTTTCAATACTAAAGTCGTAAACAACGCTGTCAGGTACTGATGATGGTTTCTTATCGCCGCGCCCAGATCGGGCGGATTCGTTGGGGGCAATTGCTGAATCGACGCCGAAAGCAGGCTGGTGAATCGAAACTTTTGAAGCATCTGCAAAAAGCCGGCGGGTGGACGTTGGAACGCGGGAGGTGGTCCGGGGTTCAGCACAAAGATTTCGGTCGTTTCTTTATTTGTGGTGTGATCGCGAACTATTACAGATCGCGTGGTAATGCCCGAAGTGACCGCGTCAATTGTGACCGCGCCATGTGTATTCGTAAGTGCTGCGGCGCTTGATGGCTGACCCGCAGTATTCAACTGTGAAAAAACTGCCTGTATACCCGTCACTCCCGCAGCCGCCAGTCGCTTATTCAACACGCCGCGTGGGCTTGCAATTCTGCGCACCTGTTGCGAAACGGCGGCGATAGGAGCTGGTGAAATAGCGAATCTTTGTGCGAGGAGCATTTGATTTCCGCCATCGCTGACCGTTACACGCGATCGCGCCGTTGCGACTGTGGTCAGCAGCGCCGAATCCGATAAGCGGCTGAACACTCGTGTGTGGATCGACGTATTCACCGCTCTCGCAAGCTGTGCCTGCTTTAATCGCTGATTAATTTTGTGCGCGTCGCCAAGCTGTTCCCACGCCGACGCCATCAGGGCGTCCTGCTCTTGTTGAATGACCTGCCCACCCATGCCCGCAATCGTTCGATTTCGCGGGTCCAGATTGATTTCCGACAACCAGGCCGGGGGCGACACAGGATCGGCAGTGACCTGATGTTTCGCGGCGTGCCAGCAGCCATAGATAGGCGGCGCAAGTATAGGGTCCGAGTTAGTTGTAGAACTCGTAGCGACATTCCATGGCGTGTTCAATATCGTAGAAAGAGCGGACTGAAACGGCTTGCGCACCTTGTCGTCCCATTTGTCCGATGATCCGTTAAGCGGCCTTAGCGCGCCCTCGATGCCCAGGATATTGGAAGGATCGTTGGGGTCAGATTTTGGCGATATCGCGAATGCGGGATCGCCGAAATCGACAAGCTTCTTACCGGAATCTTCGGGAAGCTTGTTCGGCTTAAGCCGTCGTGCAAGCGTTTCAAAATCTCGAGCAGCACCGGTTTTGAATTGCCAGAATACATAGACCGGCAACAAGACTTCCTGAGGCGACTGATCACCTGACGCCCATGAATATTTCAGTGTGGACTGTGTCACCGGCTGACCGGTTCCTGCCTGTCGGCCGGCGTCGAATACAGGTACAACGCAAGCTATGTATGCAGTGTTGGGTTCGAGCCGTCTCGGCGCGAGCAGCCGCGCACACGTCTTCGCCGGCGAACTCGAGAGCGTCGTTTGCAGGGTGCTTTTGTCTGCCCCCGTAACCTGTGCGTGTACCCACAGATGACACTCAGATAAATCAGGCAGCTCTTTACCAGGCTTTGCCGGCGATTTTATTTCGAGCTGCGCGGCCCCAGTGTGCGACGCGGGTATAAGCGTTACACCCTCTTGCTGCTTAACGACGACCAGACATAGCCACGGTCGCAAGCGATTTTGATTGTCGGGAACGGCTGGTGTGAACATCCACGGAAGTTCCGGTCGATCGAACTCGATTGCAGGAAAACAACTTGGTTCGAAATCCGATGTGCCAGGCAATGGATCAAACCTTATGACCTGATCCGGATCGATTCCTGCGATATCACCTGGGCCATACAGTTGAAGCGACTTGTCAACGTTTGTGTGGTTGACAGTCAGTCGAACCGGCAAGTTGATCGACGCGGGCGCAGACTCGGTCAATGTCTCGACCGATTGCGGCGCAATGTCCGCAGACATTCCCGATGCAACCCAGGGAAGAAAAACATGATTTGCGGTGTCTGCCATGATGTCTTTGGATTCCGCTAATTCTTTGAAACCCGAACAAGCATCAATTTTGCTCCGGCAGCGGGATCGATTGCGCGCGCCGCCTGGAGAGCCTGAAACGATTGCGAATAACTCACGATCGTGCCCGCCTTCAAATCCGGAACGCCCTGCATCGATCCATCCGTCGTTGACGCTATGGTCCAGCCTTTACTGACCAGCCCGTTCTTGGCTGCTGCCGGCGCATATTTGGCCTTGCCGGTTGTGCGCAAAACGCTTCGCGCAGCAGCGCCGAAACTGAGGTGTGATTCAAGCACGCTGATGCTGATTGGGACTTTCACCGGAGGCACATCGTCGCCGGGATTAGCTTTGTCGACCAGGATTGTTTCGTACTCGATGGGCTCGACAATGATGTCCAGATCGTTGGTCGCTGTCAGATAACCAGGTGTGCCGAGCGCGATTCCCGCCTTCATCGATTCAAACGAAGGCGCGGCGAGTTTTTCATCGTCACTCAGATCAAGGAATTGCGACGGCGCAAAGAAATCCATCGCCGGCTGAAATGAAACGTTCCTGCCGCCGATCGTCACGCTGCTAATCGTGAACGTGTTCGCACCGGAAGGAACCGTGTTGCCAAACCTCGATATCTTCAGATCGAGCGGCACGACCTTTTGTTTTATCGATACTTGCCCGAGCGGATGTATTCGAATCAAACCGCTCGCGGGCGCGTCAACAAAGGTCACCATTCGCCGATCCTTGTCCGACAACTGCGCAGCCCAGTTCCGGTCGTCTGAGAGTGCCGCAACCAACAGATCGTTTACGTTTACAGGCGCGAGTTTTGGCGGAGCGGCGCCGTCCACCAGGGTTCTGTCAAAGCCAACTGAAAAGTCACACCAGAAGATTTCAAACGTGGCCTTGCCCTTTACGTGCAAGGGTTGCGGGCCCGAAAGCTCTCCGTCAACGCTGACCTTGAAAAGATTGGACGAATGATATTTGAGCTGAACCGAAGCCGAGAAATCCGCAACGAACGAAAACGGATCGAACTGTATAAGCACGTCATAACCGATGTGGCCATCAATACTGAAACCGCCTGAACTGGCCGTCAGTTGGGCTTTCGCTCCCCATTGCAGCGTGTTCGATGTCAGCGCGTAATAACATTCCGCTCGCAGCTTCAGATCGTCGCTGTTACTGAAACTGATCGCTAGCCGGTCAGGCACAGGGAAATTCGCGGGCGGCTTGAAAGCCGGGTGAAATCCACCCACAGACAACGCAAACACAGGCGCCGAACCCCAGTTCAAACGCATGGCCATTCCGCCGGTGATCGGAAACTTGCCTACCAGGCGCGAATCGAACAGCGTCGCATCAAGCGAGATCGAGCTCTGGTCGAAGTCGATCACGCCAAGCGCGTTAAGCTGCAAACGAATCAAGTCGTTCTTTTCAGTCGGCAGGATCGATGCGACACGACCCATTATGATTAATCGTGTTCGCTGGCCCAGCTCCATCACCAGCGCGAGGTCCATCGTCAGGACCACTGGTGTTCCCCAGCAGATCTGCACAGCGGGGCCAAACAGAAAGCTTCCTGTTTGCGGAGGAAAGGCATTGCTCAGAAGTCCTAGTATCTGAGCCGCGTTGCGAATGGGATCTTTTGGAAACAGCAGGTTCGCCAGTGAATTCGTTTTTAATCCTTCGCGAAGAAAATCATCGTTACAGGTTCGATTGATCGCCAGCAGCCCGCCAATGCCCGTCAACGTGAATCCCAGACCGAGCGGGATCGGCTTGAAGCCCTCGGCGGTGAGAATCACTATGAACGAGAATCCGCTGGCGCCGCCTGGCAGCTTCGTATTTATCAAACCGATGGCTGTTATCGTTATGTTCTCGATGGTAAGGGCGAGAACGCCTGAATACTGCCCCTTGTCGAAATCGAATGACAGAAATCCACCGCCAGTAACGACCGCGGATTGCACCCGAATGCCGGCGCCGCTCGGTGGTTTGAAACTTAGATCGAGATCGGCAACACCCAGGTTCCCGCCGTTGTCGGGAAAGCTGAGAGTCGAAAGCAAGCCGATGCGATCAACGGTTGCGAGCACCGGCCCAATCGTTATCACTAAGGCCGCCGATACCTCGGCAGTCAATCCACCATCGCTTGCCTTCAATCCGAGATGGACCGTGGGTACCGATAACGTTTGTGCCAGCGACAGACCGACAGGAATATCGGCGTCAAGACCTGCCGTCCCATGAAACGTTAGTCCCTGCACATTCGACCATTCGATGCCGAGGTCGAACTTTGCCGTCAAGCCATCAGAGGGTAAAAAGCTTGCGAGAAAGCTATCGCTGTCCCCCTTTGCAACAACGACCTGAGAGGATGAAACAAGCGCCGACACATCGAACGATTGCTGTTTTTCAGACAATGAAGTCGCAAGCGAAAGCTGTGCGCCGCCGACCTCGAGCCGTGTCCCTGCCGGCGATCCCAATACTAGGGCGGGGCCATCATCGGGTGCGGCTAATGTGGCAGACAGCTTTCCGTCAACCTGCACATTGGCAATGCTTGCCGTGATCGTTGCTCCGTGACGGCCATATGCAAACGCCTCGATCTGGGCAGTCAGATCGAATTCGGTTGTCCAGTCGTCAAACTGCTTTTTTAAACTGACACCGCCAAATGGCGCGACGACCAGTCCGAGGTCGCCTGACTCTTTTGAAGAGAACGACAGCGTGATGCCCGCATCGACCACGCCTCCGGTCGACTGCTGGTCGAAATAGATCATCATCGAGTGGTCAACAATCTGTCCGGCATCGCCAAGAACCGCTGCGTTAACCGCGTCCAGACCGTATTTCCAATGAATTCCAATGACGGAAAGCAATCGCGCCAGACGTCGGAAGAACTTGTCGGCCATGGCGTTTGCATCGGCCACCGTGTTCAGATCGTTCAGGTATTCGGCTCTGAACACTGCTTCCGGATCTCGCACCAGATCGATCAATCTTTTCGGGTGCAGTCGTCTCAGCGACACTGCTTCACGTTGCGTCACACCATTCTTGACTACAGGAGTAAGCGGAACCGAATCTTCCTGCTGCTCTATAACAGTGAGAAGGACACCCAGATGAAAAATAATCGGGTGCTCGCGCACCAGATGCACGATGATCAGCCATTCGACGAGATCTTTCCCGAGATCAGTAAACTGGTTCGCAACCTGTCCGCTATCGCTAAGTGTCCTGACGGACGTGAATGCCGCACTGGCTGAATCGAGCAGGTTCGAGATGTCCGTTAGCGATGGAGAGTCCTTCTCCGAAAACGAGGTGAGTTGTGTCTTCAGATTCAGAACCTGCTGTAGTGCTGTTACAAGCGAATTGCCATCATATTCCGCGGCCACGCCAAGCTCTGTAAGAATGCGGTCCAGCCAATACGGATCTTCGACTGCCGAGACCAGCGGCTCTAGAATCTCGTCAAGCTCTGTTATCAGAATGTCGAAGAGATCCTGACTCACGAGTCTCCTTTATGCGCTTTTATCTTTGGGAAGGCAGAGTCATCGATATTCAGCGAAACGTCATACGCTGCCCAGAAGGTGTCTGTCTGTCCCTGTTCCTGCCATCTGATAGTGTGCACGACGCGCTTGTTGATCTTGTCGGGCTTTGAATTGTCGGCTTGCCACACGAACGTTATCTCGCCGATGTTGTTGTAACCGACGATTTCCGGCAGGAACGCGCCCGCTTTAACGAAGTCATGGTTTAGCTGCGAAGCCTTGGCCCACGCATGCGAAGCGGCGGCGCGATCATCGGTCCTAACCGAGAGACCGGTGCCCAACGTCGAACCGTGCTGACCCGCAGTTGTTGTTTGCAGATAATCGAGTCGATAACGGTAATCCGGCTTCGCAATCAACTCAATGTTTCCTCCCTGATAGATAATTGCGCCTAGCGTCGGATGCCGCGAATCGATTTCCAGGTCTGTGCCCCATGAAAACCAGCCGGCCGGCTGGCGGCCCACGATTGACGCCATTTTCTGTTTCGGGTGATCCGGATCAGGCGGGTCTTTTTGCAGGTTCCAACCAACATAGCCCTCGGGATCATGCGGCGGCATCAACATTCCCTGGAGGATCCCGTCGTGATACGTATATCCCGTTCCCTGCATCGTGATTTTTTCTTGGTTCTGGTTGTTGAGCGAACTGGAAACAAGTTGCGCAATGACAAACTGCCCGGTTTTTTCGTTTCCGGGTGAATCGCCGAGACGTGCTTTTTCCGCCCAGTAAGTGAGGCGTGAAGAAAAGCTGTAATGACAATCGCCCGAGAGAACTACGACCGCACCGTAGATCGGTTCTTTTTGCGATACCTTTTTTGTGAACCCGACAATAACCTGATCAAAATTCTTCGATGGGAAATCCCACGAATCAAATAAGTCGTGATCATCGACAAACTTGGGCCAAAGCGGATTTCGCGCGGCTATTTTTACGCCGGTAGTCGGAGGAAAATTGGTCGTAAAAACCACGAGCAAAAGACGTGACCCCTGGTCTGGAGGGCCGCCCTGGTTTGGGGGCATCTGAATCTGAGAAAAAATCTGGAGCAGAGGCAAAAGTCTGCCGTGCGGGTTTGAGAGGTCTCGCTCGAAGTCGCGCCACGTTCGCGTGTCTGTGACAATTATCTGGTGCGACTTGCCTTCGATTGTGAAATTGTAATCGAGCGCAGTGTTGTTTACCGGCACACCCTGAATCGTAACAGTATGCCCCGAAGCATGTGTTGCCCTGAGATCGCCCGAAGCCACAACCATGCTGTCCGCGTCCACTATTCCGACTGACTGTTGATAAAAGAGAGTTGCGTCGTAAGACTTTGCATTGCCGGAAGTTTCCAGTTCTTTGAGAATTTGCAGCCCCGGCGGATTCAGCGGATCTTCGGCGAATTGCTCGGGCTTGTTACCCCATGCCTGGCAGATCGCATATGCGACCAATGCGTTCTGAATAATCCTGATCCCAAGTCTGTCTTTGCGGTAAACATTCAGACAGAAACCTCGCGTCATATTCCAATCGTCCGTGACGTCGTGATCGTCACAGATCATATAGGTGGGAACGTTTGCAAGCACCGTTCTTACAGTTGGCAGCGTTGCAAGAAACCGTTTGAGGTGCCCATCGTTCGTGGTGATTTCGCCGGCGGCCTTTTTGCTTATCGCATCTTTTGGGAGCAGGCTCTGCAATTCTGCCAGCGTCTTAAGATCCGAACCGGTCCATAGCACGTCAGACCACGCATAGAGATACATCGCGAAGTATTCACCAAGCGACATCAGGTGACTTCGAGTGTCTTCAGAGGTAAATCCAGCTTTCTTGATAAGGTCCGAACGCATCAGCGGCAGCAGCTTCGCCGCCTGGTATGGTCCGTCCTTACCATCTGCATTTACCCCCGGCAGATTCTCAGCCGGGTTCCAGCCCAACAGCGTATCGCCTGCATCGGTAAGCGAAAACAGAAGCTGGTCGGCGACCTCGTCGGCATAAATCTGATCCCCGGTCAGTATCAATTGATGCGGTCTGTCGGCAGTTCGCTCGGCAGTGTCGGCGATCAGCGTGTTGAGAATTACGAGCGCGTCCTGTGAAACAGTCTCTTTACCGCCGTGTGCTTTTCGGCACGAGCCGTGGATGATTCGCAGCTTGTTCAGATCCGCGGGTGGAATTACAAAGCTTGGAAATTTGAACGGGAGATAGCTGAATGGATTGGTCCCGGGTTTGCCGACTGCCTGATCCAGTTTCAGAGTTCCCGAACCGGTATCAAACGAGAGATCGTATTGATAAGCCAGGCCCTCGATAAAGGGAGCGGTCGTCCTTGCCGTGAGTGCTGTGATGTGCAGGTTCTTGCCGACTGCATAAGTGCGGCGCGTCTCGGTTGCAACAGGAAACTTCTGATCCGTGGGGCTGGTATTGAAAACAGATAGCGTGACCTTTGCGGACTTTTGCAGCGCTATCCAAACCGTCGCTGCATTGCTCGTCACCTGACGAAGTATCGGACCCGCCAGGACCAGGGGGATAATCGGAGGATTTTGTGCAAGCCGGTCAGCCAGTTTGACCCAGGCCATCGCGTTTCCTTCGGATCGCGCACGGCGAGCTTGCGCGAAAACAAGTGCAGTCGGGGCCGTATTCGAATTCTGTGGGGGCAGACATCACCATCAAGACGATGGTGAAAATATATTTCGTCTCTTAAAACGAGGGCTGTTTGGGACCGGCGGCGGATACTATCACAGCGGATCCGGAATTCGAAAGAAAAATCAGAATGTTTCAGTTCGATGAACCTCAACGGCTTCTGACCATCTGTCTTCCGCGAAATGTCAGCGTGTCTCCCGGCTTCATTTCATAAAAAGGAATTTTCAGTTGCTTAAGGTTAGCAGCGAAGTCGTCGGCGGTTTGAAGCAGACCGGGAAACGTTCCGAAGTGCATGGGGACAGCAAGCTTTGCTCGCACCGATTGCGCGGCTCGCGCTGACATCTTTGCGCCCATCTGACTGATGTTTATGAGTGCAACATCGATCGAATAGGTCTCGCCGATGATTTCCATGTCTTTAAAATACGCGGTGTCGCCAGTGTGATAGATCGTGGGACCGTTCCTGATCATGATCACGAATCCTGCGGGGCTGCCGCCATAAGCGCGTTCAGGTTCGTTTGGTCCGGCTTTCGGATTAAAGACGCTGCTCGAGTGCACGGCTTCGGTCATCGCAATGGTGACTTCGCCATCGGCGATCTGAATCTCGCCGCCCATCTGCATGATGTTGTCCTGCGCTTGTTTCGCTGGAAAATCAGTGAGCTTGACGAGATTTCCGGCAAGCTCGGGATTAGCAATCAGGAGCGCGCCGGTTTTC
>DATDFM010000059.1:0-6884 GCA_036522635.1 Candidatus Udaeobacter sp.
CCGGAGCGTCGACGAAATAAAGCCGAAAGAGGTATTCCTTCGGGCCCGCGGACACATGAAAGCTGTCGCCGTCATTCGCCGGGTTCGAGATGAGTCGGCAATCTTTTAATACAATCCAATCTTTTGATTGACCTCGTGCGCTAAGATCGCCGCACGCGCTCCAAACAACAACAGCCACGAGCACGCCTGCACCGACTCGCGAGTAAATCGAAAAGCGAAGGATCAATCGGGCACCTCAAATTGGGTCATGATCTTGAACGGTCACCAACGTTCACTCAAGCGCTTTTGAGCCGCGCCAAATGGACCGCGTATGTGGCGATTAGAGCGCCTAGCACGCTGCCGGCGATAACGTCACTGACGAAATGATAATCCATCGCCACGAGGCTCAGTAGCATGGGAACAGAAACAATTGTCACTATGACTCGCGACCCAGGCATCGCAATCATCCATACTCCAGCGAATCCCAGGATTCTGCAGGCGTGACCTGACGGAAAACTGCCGATGTCGTCGCCTCGTTTAAATGGATGAAATCCGTATGTGCCGGTGCCAATCAGGGATGGATTGTCGTGCGTCCAGGTCTCCGGCCAGTATCGACCAAAAACATCGCCTAACGAGATACGGAAAGTATCGGCAACGATCAAACTGATAAATGCTACAAACAATACCTTCTGCCATCGCGAAAATGGTCCCCAGGCCCGTCTGATTATCAAAACGGTTAACATTAGTGCCGCCCAGTTCTGTACTTCCGGCGGCGGATAGGTAAGCCAGCGAAAGACCGCGAAGCTGTTGATATGATGGTTAGAGACAAAAAACGCGACGCTGCGATCGACCCAAAAATAACAGATGACTACCACAAGAATGCACGAACCGGTCGCAATCAGGCTGCAGCGCAGCAGATTGCGGTAGTCCTCGTTAGGCGTCATTCGGCCGGCACTTCGAATTGGCTCATCAGTTTAAACATCTCGTAGCGCTTTGCGATTTCCTCCGTCGAGAGATTACGCAAACGCTCCAGGCTGAATGCTTCCACGCAGAAACTGGCGAGCACACTTCCGTAAATCATTGCCTTGCGAAGATCGTTGAAGTGCACGGTTTTTACGGTGCCGGCCAGATACCCGGCCATACCACCCGCAAATGTGTCCCCTGCCCCGGTTGGATCGTGGATGTCTTCAAGGGGATATGCGCCACAACTGAAAAAACGATCACCTTGACCGAAGAGCAGCGCGCCGTGCTCGCCCTTCTTGATGGCAACTTGCGCCGGTCCCATTTTCTGAATGCGACGACCAGCCTTAATGAGACTCGTCTCCTTCGTCATTTCGCGCGCCTCACTGTCGTTCAGAATCAAAAGATCAACCCGGCGAAGCAGCTCATCGAGATCCGCCCGTGCGGTCTGGATCCAAAGATCCATCGTGTCGGCAATAACGAAACGTGGACGCTTCATTTGTTCGAGCACATGCGTTTGCAGCGACGGCGCGATATTTGCCAGTAAAACAAAATCGGTTTGCCGATACGTCTCCGGCAATTCCGGTTCGAAATCTTTGAATACGTTGAGGTCGATGGAGCGCGTCTGACGCGTGTTGAGGTCCCACGAATATTCGCCGGACCAACGGAAGGTTTTTCCATTCACTTGCTGCACGCCTTCAGTGTCGATCTTTCGCGATTTCCAGAAATCGAACTCCGACTTTGGAAAATCGTTACCGACCACGCCGACGAGCCGAACTGGTGCAAAAAAGCTTGCAGCCAGCGCGGCATAGGAAGCCGAACCGCCTAACAATTCGGAATGTTCCTCAACCGGTGTCTTAACCGTGTCGATTGCAATGGAGCCAACAACGAGAACGGACATGATCAGAATGACAAATGACGAATGACGAATGACGAACGACCAACGATATGCGGTTCGCGTCTTGTCATTTCCCTCTTCCGTTTCTCCAAATCCTCGCAAAGATCAGGTGCAATGCGTGCGGCGCCCCATTGTCCCACCAAAATGATCCTTCCGATTCGCCAGAATTTCCCGGTTTCGTCATTCCTTCGTCATTCGTCATTCAGCCGAGCATGTCTGTGGCGCAGCGCGCATAATCAACAATGCTGTGCGCGTTGAGCAACGCGGAAACCATCACAACCCGTTTCGCACCGGCGTCAATCACACTCTGCAGATTGTCGATATTGATTCCTCCGATGCAGAAAATCGGAACCTTCACTTCCGAGTGAACACGCCTGATATCTTCGAGGCCAATCGGCGTATAATCAGGTTTGGTGGGAGTGGCGAAGATTGGGCCGAATCCAATGTAGTCCGCACCTTCGCCCTGGGCGGCGCGCGCTTGCTCCACGCTGTGCGTCGACTTTCCGACCAAAATTTCGCGGGCTGCTTTCTGACGCGCCAATTGAATACTGTCGTCATCCTGACCAACATGGACACCCTCAACTGGCACGCGCTTCGCAATCCCGGCGTGATCGTTCACGATCAGTGGTGTGGAAGACCTTGCTGTCACTTCATGTAATTCAGCTGAAAGCTCCATGAGTTCGTCGATTGATTTATCTTTTCCGCGCAGCTGAATCAGATCAACGCCGCCTTCGATTATTTCCATCAAAATGCGAGCAGCATCGCGTCGCTGCACGTAGCCCAGGTCGATAATTCCATAGAGCCGACATTCTTGCAGTGACTTCATCAAAAGTTGTTGTGTCCTCTGTCGGTGGATCCCAGCCGCGCCATATCTTCTGCGCTGAGGACAACGCACCCCACCGCAAGCAACTCTTTACTCATGCAAACGAAGGGGCCGTGTGCTCAAACTGAGCTTGCCCGCTGAAATCAGACGATCGATCAAACCGGTATCGTAGTTTCCATCGCGGAAATCAGCGTTGCGCATCATCGCAGCATGAAACGGCACTGTTGTTTTGATTCCGGTGATGTAGTACTCATCCAAAGCACGTCGCATTCGATCGATCGCATTAATCCGTGTGGAACCAATCGTAATTATTTTTGCAATTAGCGAGTCGTAGTACGACGGCACGGTGTAGCCGGTATAGACATGCGAATCGATGCGAACGCCGCGGCCACCTGGCGCATAATAAAAATCAATCCGGCCGGGCGTCGGCTGGAAGTTGTTAACCGCATCTTCGGCATTGATACGGCATTGGATCGCATGCAGTCGCGGTTGTGCGCGGGCAATATGCGGTGAGAGTGGTTGTCCTGCCGCGATGCGGATCTGCTCCTTTACGAGGTCGCACCCATAAACTTCCTCCGTGATGGTATGCTCCACCTGGATGCGGGTGTTCATTTCCATGAAATAAAAGCGCTTGTCCTGGTCGAGGAGAAACTCAATCGTTCCGGCGTTCTCGTACCCGACTGACTTGGCCAATTTGATAGCAGCATTTCCCATTTTCTTGCGAAGACTCGGCGTCATCACCGCCGAGGGGCATTCTTCAATCACCTTTTGGTTACGTCGCTGAATCGAACAATCGCGTTCGCCAAGATGAACGATGTGGCCATGGCTATCGGCCATGATTTGAAATTCAATGTGGCGCGGATTGACGATGAGCTTTTCCAGATAGACCTCGTCGCTTCCAAAAGCTTTCTGCGCTTCATGACGCGCGCTATGGAAAGCAGACTTGAGACTTGGCTCATTATGCGCAGCGCGCATTCCGCGACCGCCTCCGCCGGCGGCTGCCTTGACCATCACCGGGTAGCCAAGCTTTTTTGCAATTTTCATCGCCTCATCCTCTGTCTCGATGATGCCATCACTGCCGGGAGTTACCGGCACGCCGGCTTTGCGCGCAGCCGCACGAGCAGCGTTCTTGTCGCCCATCGATTGCATCGCCTTGGATGAGGGCCCAATGAACTTGATGTTGCAGCTTTCAACGACTTCCACGAAGTGCGGATTCTCAGCGAGGAAGCCGTATCCGGGATGAATAGCGTCAACATCGCCGACCTCGGCCGCGCTCATGATCCGATCGATCCTCAAATAGCTGTCAAGACTCGAAGCTGCGCCGATACAGATCGCTTCGTCGGCAAGGTGCACGTGCAGAGAATCGACGTCTGCTTCCGAATAGACCGCGAGCGTGCGAACGCCGAGTTCTTTACAGGCGCGAATGACGCGCAGCGCGATTTCTCCGCGATTGGCGATTAGAACTTTTTGGAACATGTGGGACGCGCGATTCGGCGCGCCCGATGGTCGCGCCCTGCCATGTTTTAACGGACTTTGAACAACGCCTGACCAAATTGAACCGGCTTTCCATTATCAGCGAGCACTTCGGCGATAACGCCGCTGGTTTCAGCCTTAATCTCGTTCATCACTTTCATCGCTTCGATAATGCAAACAACGGTCTCTTCAGTGACGGGCTTTCCCACTTCGACGAAAGCTGGCGCATCCGGCGATGCCGCGCGGTAAAATGTTCCCACCATTGGCGAAAGAATCTCCTTCATCGGAACGCTCTCGATCGGTTTCGCGGCAGGCGGTGGTGGTTCAGCTCCCGCCGACTCCGGCCTGGCGGCACCAGCGGCGGCTGCCGGTGCAACTATGGCCGCTTGCGGAGAGGAAGCGCCTCTCTGTAGCTTGAGACGGAACCCCTCCTTTTCCATCTCGAACACCGAAAGATCGTGCTTCTTCATTAAATCGATGATCGATTTGATCTCTTTGATGTCTTTGGGGTCCAAAAGAAGCTCCTGGTTAAGGCTGAAGCGTTTTAGGTAAAGCAGTTTTGGGAATAAGGTCAAGCAAACGTGTTAAAGTAGCGCAAGCCTCCGGCTTGCAAGTTGGCGGTAGCCAGCCGAGACGGTTACGCTACCCTGATGCTCCCCTTCGAGATTGTAGATGAGACCGACGAGTACGTCGTCGTGAATAAGCCGCCATTTCTTCTCATTCATCCCACCAAACCTAACGGCACGCCAACGCTCTGGAAACAATTGCGCGAGCTGCTCGCATTCGAAATCGCAAATGGCGGACAGGTTTCAATCGTGAACAGACTCGATCGGGAGACAAGCGGGCTTGTGCTTGTTGCCAAAACTGCTGTGGCCGCACGCGAGTTTGGGCTATTGATGCAACGACACGCATTGTCCAAAGAGTATCTGGCGATCGTGTGGGGCTGGCCTGAATGGGAAGGCAAACTCGTCGACGCTCCATTGGACCGTCAGGGCAAACACCAGCGCTCGGCGATCTGGCTCAAACAAACCGTTTGCGTTGCGGGTGCACCCGCGCGGACGGAATTTTTCGTTGAACGTCGGTTCAGAAGATCAACATCGTCCGGCGATCGATTCAGCGTGATCCGTGCGTTTCCGCGCACCGGACGCACTCATCAGATTCGGGTGCATCTCGCCTCCGTCGGGCACCCGGTTGTGGGGGACAAAATCTACGGCCCAGACGAACAGTTGTATCTCCGCTTCATCGAAACTGGATGGACTCCTGAGCTCGAACGGAAATTGCTGCTGCCACGTCATGCTTTGCACTCGACGAAACTGGCGATCCAGCACGAGCGCGAGTGGATCAGCGGATTCCCTCCCGATCTGGCCGAATTCTGCAGCGATGGGCTGTGAGCGCCGATTGCCGTTGTTGTTGCCATTCCGGCGCTCACAGACCGCGTTTAGAGGACAATTGCAATCCGATCAGGCGTTCCTATCGTAGCGCGCGAATGAAGTACGCTAAAGGGAGCGCTGTGCTGGTGTTTGTCAGCGTTTGCTTCCAGCTCTTCGGCGGCACGCCTGAAACCAATGTTCAAGCCATCGCCACGGATGAATTCAATCCGCATCGAATCGAATTCGCGCTTGATACCGGATACTTGTTTGGCGCAATTAATCCGCCCACGGATTATCAAATCGGTGCATTTTTCCTGACAGAAAGGATCCGGTGGGGAATCATTCGAAGTGACAACTGGCTTCGCGGCTACCATCAGTTCTATATCACCGCGATGGCCGAGCCGATTTTCAAAGGAATCGAGAATCACTACTTCGGATTCAACGTGGGGTTTCGCTACAATTTCGTTCAGCCCCACTGTCGATTCGTTCCATATATTTCGGGCGGCGTAGGCGCCGGTGGGATCGACAGCCATCCCGAAGTGCCGGGCGGCCAGGGGCAGGATTTTACATTCAACATTCTATCCGCTGCTGGCGTTTCTTACATCGTAAATGACAACTGGAAAGTCGAAGTCGGAGCGCTCTACCAGCATTTCTCCAATGGAGGACAAACGGATCCTAATCCCAGCCTGAACCTGTTCGGACCGCAGATGGGCGTGAGCTATTCGTTTTGACCTCTTCTTGTCATGTTGAGCGAAGCGAAACATCTCTGGACCGTTATTTTTCCGTCGCAAAAGATAAATGATCAGAGATTCTTCGCTCCGCTCAGAATGACACGACGATGAATCCGCATGACGAGAACATCCTGGTCATTAGACGCAGCTTGTTCGACGAACTTGGTGCGTTCCAAGGACTCAAGTTTGAGCCCGAGAAGTATCTGAAGGCGATTTTATCGCATGGAAACAATTTCTTTATCCCGCGTCAGCAAGCCGAAAGCGATCCCGCGTTTAAGCAAATTATTCCTTACGCACTGATCGCCTATCAAAACTCCGTGCTGCACTACGTTCGTGGCAAGAAGGCCGGCGAGCAGCGATTAATCGCCAAAGGTTCGATCGGCATTGGAGGGCACATGGCAGAAGATGCCGATAGATTTCTCTGGCATTCGACTGACGAGGAGACTTATCGGGCTGGAGTGGAACGCGAAGTGAACGAAGAGATCAAAATTGCGGCTCCATTCGAAGATCGGATCGTTGCGCTTTTAAACGACGACACGACCGAGGTCGGGCGCGTGCATCTCGGCGTCGTCCACATATTCAAACTGGCCGAACCCAAGGTGGAAAAACGAGAAGCGATGATCACCGGCCTGACATTTCTGGCAAAGGAC
>DATDFM010000060.1:0-47427 GCA_036522635.1 Candidatus Udaeobacter sp.
CAGTCAATCCCCGTCCGGATTTGGTTCACCTTCGGTGGATGGCTGTGATTGATCCTGGGCGAGCGCATGAAGAAGTTGTCTCCCAATTCTGGTGGCGGGCTGCTTACCCCGGTTGCAGAGAATAACCACGGCGATCTTTCGCTGGGGAGTAAACCCGACCCAGGTCGACGTATTTGGAAGACCGCCGTTCTTATCGAGGATCGTGAAATTGCCGGATCTCACATCCTGCCAGGCGAGAGCTTGACTAAAGCGCGGATTCACGGTGAACACCGGTTGTTGGGCCAAAGCCATGCCATTTTCCAGCGGACCATGATTGGCAAGCTCGCCCATATTCGCGGCTAGAAAGATAGCCATATCGCGCGCCGGCGAATAGATCTGGCCGGTTCCTGGCCACTCGAAAGCTCCTCCTTCCATACCAGGCGTCCCAATCGGTTGACCCTGCGAACTATACCCCTGGACAGCGCGACCGAGCAGATTGCGCGGCAAAGGCAACGCCGTCGAGGTCATCCCAAGAGGTCCAGTTATTCGTTGATGCATTAGTCGGGCAAACGGCATGTTGAAACGGCGTTGGAGGGCAATTCGCAGCAGAATCATGCCGGTGTCCGAATACAGATACTGCTTTCCTGGCTCGTGCTTCGGGTCTGCCTTCCATGCATTAAGAAACCGAACGAAATCTGGCCAGGTGTATTTGCCTCGATGCCACTTCTCATACTGTCCCGGATGCCCTGGCAATCCAGACGTGTGACTCGCAAGCTGTCCCAAAGTTATCCGACGAACATCCCCGCCGCGCTGTAACTCGGTAACGTATTTGGCAACCGGATCGCCTAAGCTGAGCTCGCCGCGCTTCACGGCTTCGGCGAGGATCGTCGTCGCGAACAATTTGCCTACCGAGCCGAGATTGAAGATCGAGTCGGCCGTTACTCGTTCGTTCCTTGATAGGTTAGCAAACCCGTAATTGAAAAACTGAGCCCTGCCGTTCATACGAATCGCTACCGCGACACCACCTCCCCTGCCGTTTTGGGGCAAAAGCGATCGAACATTTTGCGCGACTATTGCGTCGATGCTGCCCTGGCCGCGCACCGGCGCGACAGCAAACAAAGCGGTAATCAGGATCGTAAAAATGCTTCTTCGATTCATGGCGCAATTCTTCATTGCCGGGTTGACATTGGCAATCCTGTTGCGCGAGCACAGCGTAAAAATTGTTTTCTGAAATGGCTGCAGCCAGGACCAAATACGGCCGTGCGTGGAGCGCGGTGACATTTCGCCGCCTTTAAAGCGCGGACATGTCCGCGCAATCCAAAGCTGTGCGTGACATTGTCCGTCGCTCTTTTCATAATCACGCCATGGGCACCGTAACGGAGCCTGCGCTGAGTCCTTCGTATAGCGATACTGGCGCGCGCTACGCGCAAATGCGCGACGCAACCCGCGTTCAGGAACGTGCGCTCTTTACCGTGCCGCGGATACCATCAGAGTTAGAGCTGCAAGCCCGCTGGTTCGCCGGAGATTTCGGAAAAAAGTTTATTAGTACGAACGGCGATCAAATCGAGATTGTTCAGTTCGGTGTTTGGAACCGTGAAGCTGGTCCGGATTTTCGGGAAGCTGCAATTCGGATCAACGGCAACGAACCAATGAACGGTTGCATCGAAATCGATCTGCTCGATCGCAGTTGGGAATCGCATGGTCACGCAACGAATCCGGCATTCGAAGCGACCGTGCTTCATGTGTTCGTCGAGAGGAGTAATCGTGCGTTTTTCACGCGCACATTCTCGAACCGGAACGTGCCGCAGGTCTGCATCGATCCGACTGTTTTGGCAGCAGCCCTTAACACAAACGTTCCACTCGCACATCCTGGACGGTGTCAGGCGCCATTGAAAAATTTACCCGAGGAACGCGTCCGCAGTGTGCTCGAGGCCGCCGCGCAATTCCGTTTGCGACAAAAAGCGAATCGAATTCGCAACAAAATCGACGTCCATGGACGCGACGAAACGCTTTTCCAGGAGATCGCAACGGCACTCGGTTACAAAGAAAACAAGTTGCCGTTCACACTTCTCACACAACGTCTGCCGCTGCGGTTGCTACGCGAAAACATGGGGGATTGCGAGGCGTTGCTCTTTGGCACGGCCGGTTTCCTAAAGACGCCCGACCTCGACAATTACAAAAAATCAGCCCGCGAGTACGTGCGGCAACTCTGGGACCGTTGGTGGCCGCATCGCGACGATCTGCAACGGTTGATTCTGCCGCCAAGCGCGTGGCATATGAGCGGCACCCGTCCGTTAAATCATCCGCAACGGCGCCTTGCCGCGCTTGCGGTCCTGGCGCACGAATGGTCGCGTCTTCAGAGAGCGGCGGGAAAAAGCGGCCTCGCTGCGGCGAATGACTTCTTTCAAGGGCTCGAACATCCGTTCTGGAATTTCCATTATACACTTATCTCTAAAGCGTCACCGAAAGAGATGGCCTTGGTCGGTGAATCGCGCGTCGCGGACATTCTGGCGAATGTCCTGTTCCCATTCTGGGCGGCGCACGAACTTAAAGCTCATGTCTCACCCAGTGCACCGCTTTGGACAGAATACGCGAAGCTGCCGGCGCAATTATCGAATCGGCGCGTTGAAACCGCTGCCACGCGTCTTTTCGGAAGCGATACCCGCCGACCAGAATTCCTACGTACCGTCGTGCATCAACAAGGGCTCCTCCAGATCTACGAAGATTTCTGTATGCAGGATAATTCAGATTGTTCGCAATGCCCGTTCCCGGAACAAATGGCGAACTGGTCGTGATCGCTAAAAGGTGGAAGCGTTGAAGGTTGACGCGCCAAAACGCGCGGTCATCCTGAGCCCCGAAAGCTTTCGGGGTCGAAGGATGCTGTGCAACGCCGAATAACAATGCAACGGGATGGAAAGCCTGGCCTTGCGGGCTTGTTCGCTACGTTGAAGGCTTTGCTTCGCTCAGAATGCCAGTGAGACAATCGCGCGGAACGTCCAACTTTAGGATTTGTATAAAGGCCGCATAAGCGTCATAATCCCCGCGCTATGCGAAGAAATCCCCCCGCAGCATTCACCCTCATTGAACTCCTCGTTGTTATCGCAATCATAGCGATCCTGGTAGGCCTGCTATTTCCTGCGTTCAAAGCAGTCCAAAACCAGGCCAGAAGCACCCAAGCAAAGAACGATCTCACCCAAATCGTGAACGCGGTGAATGCGTTTTATACGGATTACGGAAAATACCCCACTTCCGTCACGGGCTCCGATGTTTCTTTTAGCTGGGATGTTCCACCAGCCTCGCGCCCCGATCCGTACAACAATGTGTTGCTCAACGAACTTCGGGCCTGCACCGCGACAGATACTTCTTGTTCAGCAGCCGCTGCACTTAACACGCGACAGATCGTTTATATCTCTCCGCCGACGGTAAAGGATCCAAATAATCCAAGAAGCGGTATAGGGACGATAAATCTAAGCTCCCCAAAGGGCACCTACTACGATCCGTGGGGAGCGCCCTACATTATTGTGATGGACAGCAATTACGATAATCACGTGCCTAACATCTATACCGCAGGTGCTGGGGTAAATCCTATTCCGCAAGGCGTAACTGCGTGGTCGAATGGCCCCGATCTACAAATAGGAACCGGTGGCAACAATATCTACACGAACTCCGACGACGTGATTTCGTGGCAGTGATTTGAGCAGTATCAGGTGTAGCGTCCGCTGTCCCAGCGGAGTCAGCCGCGCGACGATTACAAGATGCGCTGAGGACAAGCGCACACTACAGCAAATCCGCTCCGCAAATTTGTTTCGGTTGCAATCGGCAACCGCAAAACTAAAATCGAAAATCTCCTCGCGGGTGTAGTTCAATGGTAGAACGGCAGCTTCCCAAGCTGCATACGGGAGTTCGATTCTCCTCACCCGCTCTTTAAACGTCGCCCATTCTAACAAAATTATCTTCTCGACTACGCTGGTTCATCAGTTTAAGTCATTGGAATGGCACAAAGGAAAGAATCACCGACACCGCCGCCGCCTGAGCCTCCGCCTTCAGTGATTGGCCGGTAGTTGGTCGCAATCAGCGCGATCCTCTGAACGCCTTCGAAATGTGGCGTTGCTTTGGTGCGTCGTGTACTACGGTAGCGAAAGACTCTACAGTGCGTAGTCGCGAGAGGCGGCGATCTGAAGTTCAGCGGCCGCCGAAAAACCGTCTGAATGAATTGAACACGCGTCCCGGGAATGTACGCGCTTTCGGAAGCCCGTTCGGCGGCTGTTGTGCAAATGGCCATTGCGTTCCGCCGTGCACCTGGCAGGCAATCGTCGGTATCTTGTCGACGGGTAAATCAATGTCGTAGGCCGAGCCGGCAGCCGTGCACCCGGTAGTGGCGAGCTGATTGGAAATTGAGCAGACGGTCGCACGCTGAATCGGCATTTTCGGCTGCAAAGGCTCAGCGGGATAATGCCGAGATGCTTTGTTCATCACCTGGGTCCATACCGGCAACGCCAGAGCGGCGCCGTATCCATGCGAGACAATTGTGGTAGGCTGATCGAATCCGACCCACACACCGCAAGTCAGAGTGGTTGTGAACCCGACGAACCAGGCATCCTTGTAATCGTTTGTGGTACCGGTCTTGCCTGCCGCCGGTAATTTGAAGCCTAACGAGCGCGCACTGGCGGCGGTACCTTTGGTCAAAACATCCTCCATCACTTCTGAAGTCATCCAGGCAGCACCGGGGTCGACCGCCTGCGAAGTGATATGCGCCGCGAGATAAATCGGTTTGTGTTGCTGATCATCGATGCGCTCAATGATGTATGCCTGTTTGCGCACGCCGGCATTGGGAAAAACAGTGTAAGCGGAAGTCAGATCTCTCAGGTTGCTCTCAAAGGAGCCGATGTAGCTGGCGGGGCCGTGCGGAATCTTTTGCGCAATGCCGAGATCGTTCGCGACTTTTTGCACCGCGTCGAGGCCGGCAAATTGCCCAACGCGCACACTCATGGTGTTACGTGAATGAACGAGGCCGTATGAGCATGGCATGACGCCTCCATACGTGCCATCTGAATTTGCCGGCGACCAATTTCCAGCTCCGTCGATTTCGCCCGGCTGAATCGGACCATCGCTGATTGCAGCTCCAGGCAACAAGCCGTGACTAAATGCGACCGCATAAACAAAAGGCTTGAACGCTGAGCCGACCTGCCGATTCGCAGGAGCCAGCGCCCGATTGAATTTGCTTTGCGCGTAATCGCGTCCGCCCACGAGTGCCCGAATGCCGCCACTTGCGTTATCGATCACCACAACTGCGCCCTCCAGGTATGGCATGGCCGCGTCCCCTTCTCCATTTTCAGGCGGTTTGTATTCGGCTTTGGTCGGGTGCTTGAAATTGGATTGGCGCTCAATCTTGTTCAATTGCGTCTCGAGCGCCTCTTGCGCGGAGTTTTGCACGGATGGATCGAGCGTCGTGTAAATTGAAAGGCCGCCGTCATCCATCTGGTCTTGAGTCAGGATCAAACTCAGCGCGCGCTGCACAGCATCCATGGCATAATTCTCCTGGATCTGTGGCATTCGCTTCGGATGCGTAACAACCTTTGCTTTTTTGGCCTGCTCGGCTTGTGCCGAAGTTATTTTTTTTAACTCCACCATTCGGTCTAACACCGCATCACGCTGAATTGCCGCACTCGCCGGATTTTTCAACGGCGAAAACCGATTCGGACTGCGGATCAAACCTGCCAGCAGCGCAGCTTCGGAAAGATTCAGCTTTGAGGCGTTCTTGCCAAAGTAAGCTTGTGAAGCAGTCTCGACTCCGTAACAACCGCTGCCGAAATAAATGCGGTTAACGTAGAGCTCGAGAATCTGTTGTTTCGTGAACTCGCGTTCGATTCGGAGCGCTACCATTGCTTCCAAGAGTTTCCGGCTGAAGGTGCGACCACCCAAAGGAAGGCTGTTACGTGCCAGTTGCTGCGTGAGACTGCTTGCGCCTTCTTTGGCGGACATGCTGAAAACGTCCCGGACCAGCGCGCGCGAAACGCCGCGCCAATCAATGCCCTTATGGTCATAGAATCGAGTGTCCTCGCGCGCGAGCAGAGCAGCGATGAACTGTGGGGAAACTTCGCTCAGCGAAACCTTGAGACGATTCGCGCCCGCAAGCCGGCTGTAAATTTTACCATCAACATCGTAGACAGTGCTTCGCTCAGGCATTTCCCCGACGTTCTTCATGTCGAAGGTTTGCGCCCAGGTGCCGTAAAAAAGAAAAACGGCGAACACGGCGCCCAGCAGCAAAACCAGCAATGTGATCTTCCAGCCGTAACGGGAGAGAACATTTCCCCGCGGTTTGTTGGGGCGCCGCAGGCGAGCGAAGTATTTCATCGGCTAGAAGACAAGTTCGAACCTAGATGCACATGGTCTTCCGCGAAAGAGAAGCAAGACGGGGACAAACCTGGAGAACGGTGCGCTGTCAGCACACGGGAAGCTAATCACCACGGCAAGAAACTTAATTCTCCCTGAAACGGCCATTCGTTCGCCTCCCGTGCTAATCCTGCTCGGACCGGATTGTCCACGACGTGCTGCCATTTCGAATCGTAATTTTCCCAACGCCGCAACTGCGTGTCCCAGAAATCGCGTTGCCAGACCGCCAGTTCGTGCACACGTGGCCAATTTCTCGAAGCGATGCTTTTCCAGTAGCGGACCCATTGCATCAGCGGCTCGGAAGCATAGCTGGAGCACAAAACAGATGAACGTGATCCGGCGTCACGACGTATCGGCCGACGCTCCACGATTCAGCCCGTCGCCACGCGTTGACTATCACCGCGACCGAATCGGCGCGATCAGATAGCGGCTTGCGATCTTTGCTACAAACTGTGAGAAAAATAATAACCGGTTCATTGAACCTCTCTCTAACCGGCGGATGCGCTGGATGTCTGCGCTGTTCCACTGGATTTGAGGGCGCCGACGACGCGGGCGCCCTCCAAGATTGGTCAAAGATTCAGTTTCACCACGCCCTCGTGCAGCTCGTTCGGACACGGCGCGTTAGTTGGAACGTCGGTCGCCGTATCGCTCGCTTCGACCAGTTTGTTCTCGACGAGGTAATGTTCGACTTCTTCGCCGCTGACGTCGGCCAGCATTTGACCGTTAATCTCCACACAGGGCGAAAGCGGCTGCCCACTTTTGCTTTCCATTTCCCAGCGGAATGCCGGGTTTTGAATGATGTCTTTCTCCGTGTAGGGCAAATTGTATTTGGCCAAAACAGCGCGGACACCAGCGCTCCAGCCACAATAGGTTTTAAGATATGCGGTAATCTCTGGTTTTTGCATCGGCGGAATATATCATAACTTTGGCGCTTGTAACGCATGTGGCGCATCGAAAACTATCAGGGTCTTGCCTGCGACAGCTCGCCTTTTCAATCATAGAAACCGATCGATGGACTGCCTGGCACAGCCATAACTGTCGAATGGCACGATGCATATGAGTGATTGCTGTAGTTCGTTTTGCAATCGTCGGATTAGTGATTTTAGCCGGTATTCTTCCGGCAACAGCGAAGAAAAAATCCGCGCCGAAGAAGAATCCCCCGAGCCAGGCGCAGATTGAGGGGGCCACGCGGCTGCAGGTTTTTCTCGACCGTGCAAACTTTAGTCCGGGCCGAATCGACGGTAGTTACAATGATTTCACCTGGAAGGCGCTGGCGCTTTATCGCGAATCGCAAGGGCAACAACCGCAAGTCCCGCCGCCACATTCCGCCCCACATGCGAATGCTTCTCCGGATGTCTCTGGACTCGATCTCGGCAGCGTGGATCCGGTGTTCGTTCCGTACACAGTCACCGAAGAGGATATCCAGAGTGTTGGCCCGCTACCTGGCCACGTAGCTGAGAAATCAAAATTGAAATTCCTGCCGTACCGTGATGTTGCCGACGCAATTGCGGAAAAATTTCACAGCGACATTCATTTCCTCGAACATCTTAATCCCGGCAAGTTAAAGAAGGTAAAGCCGGGCGATCAGCTGAAAGTGCCGAATGTCCAGCCATTCGAACTCGCTTCCGTAAAAGACATCAAGCCAGGCAGTGAGACCGCATCACAAGCTGTGAACGAAGTTGAAGATCAACCTGAAACCCAGGCGTCACCTCCTGGCGATAGTGAGGCGCCACGAAACGTTTCCGTTAAGATCGACACGAAAACGAACATGCTCGGCGTATTCGAAAACGAGAAGCTGATCGCGGCATATCCGGTTGCCATCGGCTCAGCGCACAACGCCTCACCGATCGGTGACTGGAAAGTGCGAGGCATCGCCAAATTACCCAAATTCCGTTATGACAAGGAGATGCTCGAACACGGCGAACGCAGCGGCAATTTTTACATGCTCCAACCCGGACCGCGGAATCCGGTGGGCGTGATGTGGATTGCACTTAACAAAAAAGGCATCGGCATTCATGGCACCGACGATCCTCGTTCGATTGGCCACGCTGTGAGCCACGGCTGCATTCGCCTGGCAAATTGGGATGTGGTCCGGCTTGCCACAAAAATTAAAGCGGGCGATAAAGTTTCAATTCATTGAATTCAAATGAGCGAAGCACTCGCCACCCGCGCGCAGGGGATTTTGCATGACTGGATCCGATCTGAAAGCCTTCGGAAACACTGCTACGCCGTCGCTGACTCGATGAAGCACTTCGCGCAATTGCGCGGCGAAGACGCCGATCTGTGGGAAGCCGTCGGATTGTTGCACGACATGGACTACGAGCAACATCCCAATGTCGAACGCAGCGCGAGCGAAGGCCACCCGTTTGTCGGAGTTGCATGGCTGCGCGATAACGGGTGGAGTGAGGAAGCATGCCGGGCGATTCTGTCGCACGCCGATTACTCAGGCGTTTCACGGGAAACAGTGCTCGAGAAGACTCTGTATGCAGTCGATGAGCTAAGCAGTTTTGTCGTGGCAGTCGCCCTCGTGCGCCCAACGAAAAGCATTCACGACGTCGACGTGCGCGCGGTGAAAAAGAAAATGAAAGATAAGGCGTTCGCGCGTGCCGTGAACCGCGACGACATCGTCCGCGGGGCCGAAGCACTTGGAATGTCGCTCGACGACGTCATCGCGCAGGTTGTCGCCGCGTTGAGAGGTGATGCAGAGCGACTTGGCCTCGTCGGGACTGCCGGTTGATCAAACATTTCCTTGTCATTCTGAGCAACGCGAAGGATCTCAGATCAAATTTGGTATTCTCGCCCAAACCAGAATAGAACCTGAGATGTTTCGCTTCGCTCAACATGACACCGCATTTGTCATGTGACATTGATACAGTTCTGTTGGCATCGTGACCGCAGGCTCTACAACTTCTCTGCCACGATTTCTACTACGAGCGGAGTGAGCATCTGAGCATTCGGATCTTTTTCCGTGGCGGCCAGCGCGGCGCGAACTTGCTCCGAAAATGTGTGATCGATTCGTCCCATTTCGATCAACCGTTCGAGGTAGGTCTCGATGAATGTGACAGGCCATTGCCACATGTAATCGCTCGGGCGTAGGCAAAAAATGTGCGGTCTTGCGGAGCGAATTAGAAAACCATTCTCACCGAGCAATCGAGGTAATTGGAGCGCGCCATCGGGTTCGCCGCCAGACTCGCGCCATGTCTCGATAACGTGCTCGCGGAAACGTTCCTGCATCGGGAGTGGCGGAAAAAATCGCCAGGTCTCGTAATGGCCGTATTCGTGAAAAATCGCGATGCTCCCTTTTGGCATTACACCGGCAAGTTTTTCAATCAGTAACGACTGATTATCGACAAAGGAGATTACCCAGCGGCACCAAGCGAAATCATAGTCGGCCTTTGGCAATTCACCGCTCATCAAATCCAGTTCATGAATCCTGACATTCGCGAGAGCGCGCGCGCGGCACATTGTTTCCATCGCGCTCACGAAATTTTTCGAACGTTCGAGCGCTATCACTTCACCGGTAGGCCCGACGATCTCAGCCAGATCCAAGGCGGCATAGCCTGGACCAGCTCCGACGTCGAGCACGCGTTTTCCAATTGTGATTCCGGCCCGTTCCCAACAATCCAAAACAATTGGTCGCCAGACACGATGTTGCAGGCCAAGCCTGTCTAATTCTTTTTCATGCGTGCCGAGTACGTAGTCGCGTTCCGCTCGCATTCCTGATCGTCACTGATCAACGCCGGATTACAATCGCGATTTTCTTGCTCCTCGAATGTTGTCTGCAGCCTCACCGGTTCTCAAACTCGAGCAGAGCGGAAACCACACGCGAGATTTTCTCTTTCGAGAGCTCAGGATAGATCGGAAGAGAAAGACATTGCCTGCACAGCGCTTCCGTCACTGGCAGATCCCCTGTTTGATAGCCCAGTTGCGCATACACCTTTTGCAGGTGAACAGGCACAGGATAATGAACCGCAGTCTGGATCCCGACATCCTGCAAGGCAGAGCGAATGCGATCGCGCTCTGGAGTTTCAATCACATAACAATGCCAGACGCGCTCCGAATCGGGAAAAGTAGCCGGCAGCTTGTACGACGAGTCCTTCAGTAACTCTGTGTACAATCGCGCGCAGTTAACACGCGCTCTGTTCCAGTCATCAAGATGTTTGAGTTTCACGGCCAGCACAGCCCCCTGGAAGCTTTCCATGCGATAGTTATACCCGACTTCGTCGTGCAGGTATCTTTCAGTTTGCGCATGATCGCGGAGGGAACGCGCACGGCGTGCCATGGTTGTGTCGTTTGTGATCAAAGCGCCGCCTTCTCCGTACGCGCCAAGGTTCTTACTTGGATAAAAACTAAAACACGCAATCTGGCCAAACTGGCCCACGCGCTTGTTTCGGTATTTTGCGCCATGCGCCTGCGCCGCATCTTCGATCACCGGTATTCCGTGTCGATCAGCGATCGCCATAATACGATCCATCTCTGCCGGCATTCCATACAGGTGCACGGGGACAATTGCTTTTGTGCGTGGGGTGATCGCGGCTTCAAGCTGATCTGTGTCCAACGTGTGGCGGACAGGGTCGATATCGAGGAACACCGGGGTGGCGCCCACGTAGGTAATGGCCCATGCAGTGGCGATAAAAGTCATCGAGACTGTTATGACTTCGTCTCCTGGACCGACATCGAGACACCGTAAAGCGAGGTGCAGCGCGCTCGTGCCGCTGTTCAGGCTGATACAATGATCAACCCCGCAATAGGCTGCGAATTCGGACTCGAACTCTGACGTTGCTCCTCCCTGAACGAAGCTTGTCGATTCACAAACCTGCTCTAATGCGCTCAGTACCTCCGCCCGCAGAGTCCGATACTGCGCTCGAAGATCCAAATAGGGTACATTCTCCATTTTATGTGATTTTGATCCAAACCCGCGCGGCTCGAAGTTTTCTTTCTTTTGCGGATCAATACGGCCGCAGAAACGCAACGTCGCACCGACCGCTTTAGCTGCAACCCGCTGGCTAGTTTTTGTTCGAAACGCATACACGTCGTTGCGGCAACATCCTGAGTAGCGCACAGCAATCGAACGCACGCCGCTCGGTTCCCAGCACCGAAGAATCAGACTCGCTCGATTAATATCGAGCCGCACCAGTCGATCTCTCTCGTATGAAGCAGGGCTCCGAACTCTTTCCAAGCGCCTAACCAGTGAGTCTGCACGTGAGCGCGCCTGAGGAATTTCGCCCAACCCGAGGCAAAAAAAATGGTGGCGCCCGCCGAGACGAGCGCCACCGAATTGTTAAGGTTTTTACTTATTCGCGACTACTTTCGGCGCTGGCTTGCTCGCTTCGAGCTGAGCGCTCACTTTCTGAATTTGCGCTGCCTGCTCTTTCAACTGCGCCGTGAGAACCTGCATCTCTTTCTGCTGCGAGGCGACAGTTGATTTCAAGTCAAGGATACTGGCCTGCTGTTCCTCGACTTGCTTGTGCTCTTTAAGGAACTCGTTGAGCAACATCACATTTACCGCTTCGTAACGGACGGTTAGCGGCAGGCCGTCCTTGTCACGATAGATCAGATCCGGATTTACCTCCGCGACGTCTTCCGCAATTAAACCAAATTGCGGCGTGTCATGGGCTTTCTTGGTGTCTCCGCCTTTGTAATGAAACGTCACTGGTTTGAGTTTCAGAATGGCTTCACTCACTTTGTGATCCATCGATGCAATATCCTCCTTGAACCGGCGCGAAGAGTTCGAAGTGCCGAGCTGGCCTGTGCTGTCTATTAGAACTGGGATGCCGTTAGCGTTCCCTGTTGTTACCCCTCGAACATTACCAATATAGGCCCTGCCGTCTGGGTTATTGCCATCGGGATCACCTGCAATGCCGAGAAGAATAGTGTTGTTATAGGTGCCGCTTGCCGGGGCAAGAGAGCCGGCTTGGCTGCCGAGAAAGACATTGCCACTGCCCGTGGTGATGCCATCGGCGGAACGCCAACCGATAAACACGTTGTTGCTGCCGGAGGTGAGGAACTCACCCGCCCGGCGGCCAACCGCCACGTTTTCCGTCCCACCAGTCAACGCGTTGAATGCGATACTGCCAAGAGCGGTGTTAGCCCCGTCGTTAACGGGATCGGTACCATTGAAACTTACCAGCGCCGAGTCACCGAGAGCGACGTTGAACTCCGTGGTTGTATTTTCTCTAAGCGCATTGGAACCAATGGCCGTGTTGTCTTCGCCTGTTGTGTTTTCTCTCATCGCAGTGGAACCAATCGCGGTATTGTCCTCAGCGGTCGTATTGTTCCTGAGCGCTGCAGCGCCAACAGCACTGTTACGGCTGCCGGTATTCACGAAGAGCGCTCGAAAACCAATGGCCATGTTAAAGTTGCCATTGCTGTCCCTAAGCGCTTCCGCCCCAATGGCCATGTTCTGTTGGCCAGTAGTGTTACTTTGAAGTGCTCCACCACCAATTGCCACGTTAAAACTGCCGGTAGTATCGGCAGCAAGCGCACCGGAACCAACGGCGGTATTGTTGAACCCGGTGGTGACAGAGAGCGCGTTATTTCCTACTGAGGTGTTTGAGTCATTGCTACAATTGCTTGGGCATTGTGCTTTGATCGGTGGCGAAAGCGCGAACCCGGCAAGCGCAATTGCCACTGTAAAAAAACCGCAACGCAATGGCGAGCGGTTCATAGATGTTATCAGGTTTTTCATTGTCTTTTGTTTATTCCGTTGGGAGTTGCCCTGTTGAACGCGTGAACTGCCCTCCAGATCGCGCGGAGCCAGGAATCATCCGCCGGAATGCGGTCCGCCGCGGAGCGTTTCCCATTCATTTGGTTGAGTCCAGGTCCAGTTACGTTTACGATCGCGCGAAGCGGCGATTCCACCGTAGTTCGGTCTCGCCGAACATTATTGGAAGGTCGCAGAACGTGATCAACACGGTTTTATTACTTTGCGGTCCACCCGGTCAAGCACAAAACTTCTCGAATTCAGCGCGGTGTGTTAGTCCGGCTGTGGGCGACCGCCACTGGACTGGTGAACCCGGTCGTCTTCGCCTGGCAGTTGTTGCTATCTGATTGTCGTCTAAAAGGCTAATCGAGGTGATAAACCTCGACTAAAGCGTTGCCAGTAGCACCATTGACTCCGCTCACCACTGCGGTATACGCGCCTGCAGGCAGATGAAGCACTAATGCCGATTCCGATGGATTTGTAGGTGCAAGTCCGTTTTTCGTAATATTGACCGAGTTGACATTATCTTGCCAGTTGTCATTGCTGGCGATGAGAGAGCCATGCGAATCGTAAATCGTCAATGTGGGATCGCTTAGCACTCCGCTTACGCCGTAAGCAGTGAGCGATGGACCAAGGGCACGCACAACGACGGTCGCGCTATCCACGTCTCCAACGATAAAGCCACTGATAAGTACGTTATCACCGGTGCCGACCGAACCGCGGGTGCTTATGTTCCCCAACTTAGAGTTCGCTAGCGGCGAGATATCATAAGCCTCGACCAACCCAATCCCCGGCGTCGCGTTCTTTCCCCGGACTATTACAGTGTAGGCGCCCGGCGCCAAGGTCTGTGCAATGGCCGATTCCAATACATTGGCCGGCGTCAGCCCGTTGGACTCCACTACAAAGTGATTTGGATCGGACTGCCAGTTGTCGTTGCTTGCGATGAGAGTGCGAGAAGAGTTATATACCCTGAGAAGTGGATCGCTGAGGACATTGGGAACCCCATAGTCGCTGAGCGATGGCCCGAGCGCGCGAAGCACTACTGTCTTGGGTTCGGTTCCTTTGACGATGAACCCGCCGATCAGAACGTTGTCGCCGGCCGAAACGACCCCCCGGGTAGAGAGGTTGAGCGCTTGCGGCCCAACCGTCGGAAACTTCGTATTTTCCAAATGAATAGGGAGGGCGCGATAAATCTTCCCGCAGTTCGTGGCCGGGTACCGATAGGAAAAAATCGTCTCGGTAGCGGCGTTCAGGCCTAAGAGCTCAGCGAACACAGGAACGCCGGGCAGTCCACCATTAACGATGGAGTAATCAATCAGATAGTTATAGGGGGCATCCTCATAGATGCTTGAGCAGAACGGGCAATGGATGCCCTCGTTCATTGGGAAGTTCCACACTTCAGTCGCCACCTTTCCTACCAGATCCAAGCTGTACTTGCGAGGACTCGCAAAGTCACGGTGAGCTCCTCGAGGATTCTGAAGAATACTTTCGTTGCCGTTATCAAACACCATCAAGTCCTGATCAAAGGTAATCGACGGTGAGTGTTGACCAATCGGTGGCAGGCTGCCGGACGCCAGCGTAAGCGCAAATTTCCTCAAAGACGGAAATTGGTACCACTTTTTCGTCGGATCGCCCAGAATCCATTTGATCGCGCTTGTTTCATAATCGAGGCATATGAGAAAATTTTCCCGGCTCGAAATGATCACGGAGTCATCCGCGCGATTATAGGTAACACCGTTGTTATGAAACCAGTCAGTGGGCGAAGGATAAACGAACTGGCTGGGATCGTCTCCTCCGGCTCGCATGGCCGCACTGAGGATATTGGCCATGTCCCAGATCTTCAAGACCCTTCCTGAAGGGTCCACCTCGATGTTCACCGAGTTGTACTGTGTTGTTGTATTCGCGTCGAGGATAACTCCAAATTTACCACGGTCGATGTTATGGTGGAAATTGGTAATTCCGAGACTGCTGTAATCGCCAAGCTGGGTGACAGTACCATCCAGATCGATTCGCGTCAGTAGGTGGCCATGACCCACATAGGCTGCATTATCAAAGAAGACGAAACTACCAACCGAGATGCCGGCCGTGCCCACCCATCGCAGTGCGCCGTCCGTATCGATGATGGCAGGTTCGAAGGTGCTACAAGACCCTTTAACCATAACGTAGTCGTAACTCAAATCGGTGGCATTTGTGCGGTGTTGGAGGATCGTCGGATTGTCGTATCCGCATGGATCGCGGAAAATGGCGGTGACGATGGAGGTAACAGTTTGCTTCGAAGAACCGTCCAGAAAGCGATAAGTCAGTCTAACGGTATTCGCATAGCCAGCGTAGAGTCCGTAGACTGGCAAGATAACCTCTGGCGGATGTTCCAGTCCCCGGCCGACAAGGTAGTCGTTGGAATAAGTGCCTGACAGTGGCCGAGTGACGGAGCCCGGCTTTGGATCGATCGCGAACTGAATGCTCTTCAGAACGCTCGTATTGCTGACATTTAAGGTCAATTTACTGATGAAGGGCGTGGCGCCTGCCGTGTGACCGGTGATCGTTATCGTGGTGTCATCTGCCTGAGTGGCTCCGGCCAGATGGGTGAGAACCATTAAGACGACACTGCTGATTATGGAGCATGTTTTCATAAGGCGTTTATTTTGTTAGGCGCTTTCTTGTGGAAGTGCTCGAGCACGAGGAGACGGTTCGGTCCAGCAAAAGGTACGAATTAATGGAGAGTGTAAACTTCGGCCAAAGCAATGCCTGTGCCGCCATTAACTCCGCTCAGGACGGCCGTGTACGCGCCTGCCGGCAGGTGAAGCACTAACGCCGATTCCGAGGGATTTGGCGGTGCAAGCCCATTCCGCTGGACCAGAATGGCGTTAGCGTCATCTTGCCAGTTGTCATTACTGGCGATCAGCGAGCCATGCGAATCGTAAATCGTCAACGTTGGATCGGTTAGCACTCCGCTCACACCGTGAGCAGCCAGCGTCGGGCCAAGGGCGCGCACAACGACGGTCGCGCTATCGACGTCTCCAACAATAAAGCCACTGATAAGTACGTTATCACCGGTGCCGACGGAAGCGCGGGTGCTTATGTTCCCCAACTTAGAGTTGGCTAGCGGCGAGAGATCATAAAGTTCCACCAAGCCGATCCCTCGGGTCGCGTTTTTTCCCCGGACTATCACAGTATAGGCGCCCGGTGCCAAGGTCTGTGTAATGGCCGATTCCAACACATTGGCCGGCGTCAGCCCGTTGGACTCCACTACAAAGTGGTTTGGATCGGACTGCCAGTTGTCATTGCTTCCAACCAGATTGCCGGAAGAATCGTACACGCTGAGAATCGGATCCCTCAGCACGTTGGGAACCCCGAAGCCGCTAAGCGATGGCCCCAGCGCGCGAAGCACTACCGTCTTGGGTTCGGTCCCAGTGACGATGAAGCCACCGATCAGAACGTTGTCACCGACCGAAACGACCCCCCGGGTGGAGAGGTTGAGCGCTTGCGGCCCGACCGTCGGGAACTTCGTACTTTCCAAATGAACCGGGATAGCGTTAAAGGCTGTAAGACATCCCGACAGGCTCGGGTACTGGTAGTCAAAAACCATCTCACCAGCGCTGTTTAACCCGATCCACTGCGACAAGCTTTCGTTTGTAACGCCGTGGGCAAAGGTAAAGTCGATCAGATAGTTGAACGGCGCGTCCTCATAGACGCTCCCACAAAATGGACACCACATGCTTTGCCCCGGCTCAAAATTCCAGACTTCGGTTGCTGTCCTTGCTTTCAAATCCAACTTATACTTACGAGGGCTAGAATAACTGCGTTGCTCACCCGCTGGTTGCTCAAAGGTGCTCTTTTGTCCGTTGTCAAACACCAGGATGTTTTGATCGAACGTGACAGAAATAGCATGTTGACCGATCGGCGGCAGGCTGCCGGATGCGAGGGTGAGCGCATATCGCCTTAGAGACGGAAATCGGTACCACTTTTTGGTCGGATCTCCCAGGATCCATTTAATTGCTCCTGTTTTGTAGTCGAGGCAGATGAGAAAATTTTCACGGCTGGAGACGATTAGGGAGTCGTCTGCTCGATTGTAGGCAACAGAGTTGTTATGAAACCAATCGTTAGGTTCCGGATAAACAAACTGGCTGGGATCATCTCCCCCGGCTCTCATGGCTGCGCTGATAATGTCTCCCAATTTCCAAGTCTCCAAGATGTCACCGGACCAAGGGTCCACCTCAATAATCGTCGATTCGTGCTGGGATGGGGTAACAGCTTCCAGGATAAGTCCAACCTTGCCGTGGTCGATATTGTGATGGAAATAACTGATTCCGCGGTCTCTGTAATCGCCTATCACAGTGACGGCGCCATCGAGCTCGATTCGAGACAGCTGAGGGCCACCAGCAAGATAGATCGCATTATCAAAGAAGGTGGTAATGAAACTTGAGCGGCCTGCCGTACCCACCCATCGCAATGCGCCGTCCGTATCGATAATGGCAGGCGAGAAGGTGCTGCAACCTCCTTTAACCATAACGTAATCGTAGCTTAAAGAAGCAGCGGTCCTATGCTGCAGAAATGTGGGATTCTTGTATCCGCATGGGTCATTGAAAATGCCGGTGGTGATGGAGGTAACAGTTTGCTTAGACGAACCGTCCATAAACCGATAAGTCAGTCTAACGGTGTTCAGATATCGTTCGTAAAGTCCATAGACCGGCAAGGCGATCTCGCCAGTTTGCGGGTTTTCAAAGCCTCGGGTCACGAGATACGAATTGGCATAAGTGCCTGACAATGGCCGACTCACCGAGCCCGGCTTTGGATCAATCGCGAACTGGATGCTCTTGAGAACGCTCGTATTGCTGACATTTAAGGTCAATTTACTGATGAAGGGTGTAGGACCTGCCGTATGGCCGGCGATCCTTATCGTGGTGTCATCTGCCTGACTGGCGCCGGCGAGATGGGAGAACACTATGAAGACGGCGACGACAACGATTAATGAGCACCTTTTCACAAATCTTTGTCTTCTTACAAGCCTTCTCCGTGACGAGGCCCGAGCACGAGGAGACCTATTCGACTCGAGCAAAGGTACGAATTAATGGAGATCGTAAATTTCCACTAAGGCATTGCCCGTGGCGCCGTTGGCTCCGCTTACGATCGCGGTATAAGCTCCTGCGGGCAGGTGAAGCACCAGTGCCGATTCACGCTGATCCACGGGCAAGAGTCCATGTTTGCGGATATCGACCCAGTTAACATTGTCATGCCAGTTATCGTTGCTGGCGATGGCAGAGCCATGCGAATCGTAGATTGTCAGTGTCGGGTCGCTTAGCACTCCACTGACACCGTAAGCAGCCAGCGATGGACCAATGGCACGCACGACGACGGTCGTTCGATCCACATCTCCAACGATAAAGCCACTGATAAGCACGTTATCACCGGTGCCGACCGAACCGCGGGTGCTTATGTTCTTCAACTTAGAGTTCGCTAGCGGCGAGATATCATAAGCCTCGACCAAGCCAATCCCCGGCGTCGCGTCCTTTCCCCGGACTATCACAGTGTAGGCGCCCGGCGCCAACCCCCGTGCAACGGCCGACTCCGATGGATTGGGCGGCGTGAGGCCGTTGGCCGCTACTACATCGTGGGTTGGATCGTCCTGCCAGTTGTCATTGCTTGCGACGAGAGTGCCGGAAGAATCATACACCTTGAGAACTGGATCCGCGAGCACGTTGGGAACCCCGAAACCACTAAGTGACGGGCCCAGCGCGCGAAGCACTATTGTCTTGGGATCGGTGCCAGTGACGATGAAGCCGCCAATTAGAACGTTGTCACCGGTGCCAACGAGCCCCCTCGTGGAAAGGTTCAGCGCTTGAGGCCCCACTGTCGGGAACTTCGTACTCTCCAGATGAATGGGAATGGAATTGTAGGCAGTGTTACAACTCATGGTCGGGTATTGATAATAGAAAGTCTCTTCGCCGGCGGCGTTCAGGCCTAGGAGCCGCGCGAACGTAGGAAGGCCGGGAATTCCACCGTTAACGAGTGCGTAATCAACTAGATAATTGTAGGGCGCATCCTCATAGCAGCTTCCGCAGAATGGGCTGTGGACACTCTCATTCATTGGAAAGTTCCACACTTCAGTCGCTACATTTGCTACCAGATCCAAGGTATACTTGCGCGGACTCGCAAAGTCCCGGTGAGCCCCTGGAGGATCCTGAAAAATACTTTCGTTACCGTTATCAAACACCATCACGCCGTGATCAAAGGTGACGCTGGGCGAGTGTTGACCGATCGGCGGCAGGCTGCCCGGCGCCAGCGTGAGCGCAAATTTTCTCAAGGACGGAAATTGGTACCACTTTTTCGTCGGATCGCCCAGGATCCATTTGATGGCAGCTGTGTTATAGTCTAAGCAAATGAGAAAATTCTCGCGGCTTGAAACGATCACAGAATCGTCGGCGCGATTGTACGCGACACCGTTGTTATGGAACCAGTCGGTCGGCCTCGGGAAGACAAATTGACTTGGATCGTCTCCCCCGGCGATCATGGCGCCGCTGATGACGTTAGCCATGTTAAACGTCTTGAGTACGTGACCATCCTCGCTATCAACCTCCATGATTACAGTCTCGAAGTAAGACGTGGTATCCGGTTCAAGGAACAGTCCCGTTTTACCGGGATCAATATTATGATGGAAATTGATTACACCACTATTGTTATAATCCGCGACCATCAGGACGGTCCCATCAAGCTCGATTCGGAACAACTGCCTGCCTCCCGTTACATAAACCGCATTGTCGAAAAAAGTGGAAGCCGCATTAAGAGCGCCCATTGTGGCTAGTGGGCTAACCCAGCGCAACGCTCCATCGGAATCGAGAATGACAGGTGAGAAAGTGCCGCAGGCCGACCTGTCAAAGATGTAATCATAACTCAATTGAGTGCTGTTCGTTCTGGGTATGATTCTCGTCGGATTGTTGTAGCCACACCCCTGATCATCGAATGTGGCGGTCGTGATCGAGGTAACAGTTTGCTTTGAAGAACCGTCCAGAAAGCGATAAGTCAGTCTTACGATGTTCTGATATCCAGCGTAAAGTCCGTAGACCGGCAAAATAACCTCTGGCGCATGTTCAAACCCCCGGCTCACGAGGTAGTCGTTGGAATAAGTGCCTGACAGTGGACGGATAACGGAGCCCGGCTTTGAATCGATCGCGAACTGAACGCTCTTCAAAACGCTCGTATCGCTGACATCTAACGTCAATTTACTGATGAACGGCGTGGCGCCTGCCGTGTGACCGGTGATCGTTATAGTAGTATCATCTGCCTGGGTGGCGCCTGTATAATGGCTGAAGCTGATAAAAACGACGCCGACGGCGATTAATGCGCATATTTTCATAAGTCGTAATTTGCTTGAGATTTTCCGTGCTTGAGTGGCGAGGCTGTCAAAGAACGCCGTTCGAGTCCAGCAAAAAATCCCGTAACACGCAATTGATTTTTACGCTCAATGGTCGAACTCAAAGGCGGCGAGATATGAAGGAGGAATCGGGAAGGCCGGGGGGACGGTTCTGCCGCGGGCTCATCCGAATGCCGGCACGGACGGCGACGCCGCTGAAAATGGCCTGTTGAATTCGAGATTACGCCGGTCTTGATGTTTCGCCTGCCATTGCGAAGACGCATTAAACGCTCGACAAACCTGTACGCGGCGAGAATCGACAATGATACACTTGAGTATTACGGTTCGGCCCGATCTCGGAGAATGACAGCCAAGCATAAATTCGGCGAGTACGGTCCAACAGAAACGATTTCAGCATCTACGCCGACCGATACCCGTCGATTTTCGCTTCAGGCCGCGACAGGTATTTTTTGCTTCATTCTCGCGCTTCTCTTTTACTACGGTGCCGTTCTCCGCATTGACTTGAAGCGGACACACTTCCTTGATCTTGGTCCGTATCCGGATGCGGTAGAATATTTCGCGCAGGCCGACTCGATGTTGAAAGACGGTGTGGCGGCCATCCAGATCGGTTACGACAAATTGCCGTCGCGTTATCCTCCGGGTTATCCCCTCCTGATGCTACCCTGGTTGAAACTTTTACCGCACAACGAGATTTTGGCTCCTTTCAGAACCAATGAAACAATCGGACTGTTGCTACTGATAGGCGGGTTCGTGTTTTACGTTGGAATTGGAAGGCCACTCGCCGGAGGGTTAGCAAGCCTGCTGCTCGCAACACAACCAGCATTCATCAGTTTCAGCCGGTCATCAATAAGTGATCTCAGCGGGGGCGCTGTCATAGTGCTCGCCTTTGCACTGGTCTACTCGGGTTTTGCATGGCGGCGCCGCTTGCTGATTTATTGCGCCGCAATTGTTCTTGGATTGTCTTTGTGCATAAGGCCTCAGTTAGTATTCATGGCTCCCTTATTAGTAGCCATGGCTCTCTTTCCGGCTAACGTCTCTTGGACCAGGTGGTTCGTTCATTGCTTTCTTGTCCTTGCTGTCTTCGCGCTAGCCGCAAGCCCGTACTTCATTCTGAACACTTTGGTGTTCGGCCAACCTCTAAAGACTGGCTACGAATTCTGGGTACCCACGTTGGCGGACAAGCAAGCTGCTTTTTCCTTGCACAATGTCCCTGGCCAAAGTGGGATGATCTGGTCTGAGATTACCGCCAGTTGGGATCAATTTCGGGTGGCGAACCTTTTTGGCACCGGCACCTACGTCGTCCCGGCTTTCATCGTTCTCTCTGGTTTTGGTTTGGCGTTCGTCCGACTGCGACCGTTCGTGATCAGCGCATTCTTAGCGGGAATTGTCTACATCATGGCGACCGTAAGTTACCAATACATTGAGGGGCGGTTCTACATCCCTGTTTTTTTCCTTTTGGTTGCGCTCGCCGTTTTGCCGGCACAATGGGCAGTCGGCCAAGCTCTCGAGAAGCGCTTTTCAGTGTGGAATATTGGAGTGCTCGGGGTGTTCGTGCTCAGTTGTATCGGTTATCCGTCAGAATCAGGTTTTAAGCCCCGAAGTGGTCGATCCCAAGCCTGGGACGCTCTTGAGTACGCAAACGGCGATGGAAGATCACTTCGCTACGAGGCGCAAAAGGAATTCAGTCGCATCTTCCGAGGCGCACCAGGTATTGTCTTATCCGACATCGAGCCCCCCTATTTGAATGCCCTGCTGCCCAAGCCATTTGTAGCTGCCCCCATCGACGGTACCCATGATTACTGCTATAGCCGAGTTTGGCATTATGGAAAAGACGAAGCAATCCGACTAGTCCAAAGCAGCCTCGATCACGCCACTCCTGTTTATGCGCTTCTTGTACCTTCAATAGATGGTGAGCAGGACGTTCAGCGTCTGCCTTCGATTCAAGGGCACACTTGGAAACGGAGCAAGAAATCCAATTCAAGAGCTGTAATCATGACATTGACAAGGGATACGGCTGCTCCGACCGTAGATTCCGCCCCTCATTTAATGGAATGATGCCAAATGAAGTTGTCCGTCGTTATCCCTTGTTATAATGAACGATCGACCATTGAAGCTGTGGTTGAAGCAGTTCGCTCGGCACCAGTCGAAGAAGTGGAAATCATTGTAGTGGATGATGGATCGACTGATGGAACAAGAGAACTTCTGAAAGCGAAACCTGCCGGGTGGATCGACAAACTCGTGCTGCAGGAACGCAATTTCGGCAAGGGCGCAGCTTTGCGTACAGGTTTTCAGGCAGCTACCGGTGACCTGGTCATCGTTCAAGACGCTGACCTGGAGTATGACCCCGGCGAATATCCCATCCTTCTTGAACCGATTCTCGAAGATCGCGCTGATGTTGTGTTTGGTTCCCGGTTCATGGGAGGCCGACCTCATCGTGTCGTGTACTTCTGGCATATGGTAGGCAACCGATTTCTCACATTGCTCTCGAACATGTTTACAAATTTGAACCTCACCGACATGGAAACGTGTTATAAAGTGTTTCGGCGCGAATTTCTGGACCGCCTTGCCATTGATGAGGACCGGTTTGGGTTTGAACCTGAGATTACCGCGAAGGTGGCTAAAGCCGGCTTTAGAGTTTACGAGGTCGGCATTTCTTATAACGGACGGACGTATGAAGAAGGAAAAAAGATAGGGTGGCGTGATGGCGTAAGAGCTGTTTATGTAATTGTTAAGTATAACCTATTTAGAAGAAACAAAGGTCCATGGAAGGCCAATACTCAGGCGTCGACATCCTTGAGGCGCTCGAGAGCGCACACAACTACAACGATTACCTAACCCGCTTGATTCGCGAATCAACCGAATCAAAGGATCTGACCGATTTCGGCGCGGGCAGTGGCACTTTTGCGAAACGCCTGCGCGAGGCAGGTTGCCGGGTCCTTTGTATCGAGCCTGACTTCTCGCAGCGAGAACGTTTAGTCAAAGCAGGCTTCGAAGTTCTTCCCAATATCGATTCGCTGCCAGACGAGTCACTGCCATTTCTTTTTTCGTTGAATGTGTTTGAGCACATCGAGGATGATCAGCGCGCAATCGAGCAGATCTATCAAAAGCTAGCCCCGGGAAGCGCCTTACTCTTGTATGTCCCGGCTTTCCACTGCCTTTGGTCAACATTGGATGATAAGGTCTGCCATTATCGTCGCTATACTAAGAAAACTTTGCGCACGCTTGTTCGGGACAAATTTTCGATCGAGAAGCTGCAATATGCCGATTCTCTCGGCTTCATCGCCGCCCTCACCTTCAGGTTACTACGCAGAGAGGCGACGTCGTTGACAGCGAAATCAATCGCCTGGTATGATAAATGGATTTTTCCGCTCAGCCGCATACTCGATGTTCTATTTCATCAGTTCCTCGGGAAGAATGTGTTTGTTATTTGCAAGAAACTTCCTTCTGACTCTTTTATGCTGCCATTGATGAGCAGCAACCAAGCCCCTTTACTTAGCGGAACTGAATAGTTTAAGTGTCGTTCCGTCGTCAAAGCGTGGCGGACGTAATCAGCTTTGGCATCGCTTCAGATGACCGCCCGGTTTGCTAAAGTGGCGTCGTAGGATGATGGCGCTCAATTTGCAGATGCTTCGGGATGCTAATCGAAAATAACCGCGGCAATAGAATGACGCAGCGACAGTCACTGGGCTAACTTAGTAACCGATTGGCCGCACCGGCTCATCGTCTTGAGCAAAGAGAGCATCCGGGTTTGGAGCGGTGCCTCGCTACCAGCAGATCGAGCCGCTGTTCGGTAACATAGTTGCTAACGCATCATTCTCCATGTTTTTAGGAAGCACTATGGAGAACCAATCACGGAAATAACACGGCTCGTGTTAGTTTTTCCAAGTGACGTGGGACCTCGCTCGATCTCGCGGGATTTTGGGCGCGGCAAAGCTCAGCGAGCGAGCGCCAATGATCCGCCGATTGCCCAGGAGATAGCTGCTCTTCGAGTAACGCGAGCAGCTGATAATCGGTTTCAAAAGGCGCAGAAACGCGGCCGCCGGTTCGGCTGATTACATCATCGCGCCATTCCTGGAGCAAGGCTCGCGCGGTAGCGCCACGGTAGATTGTCACTTCGAGTTGGCCGAAATGTCGGACCTGCGCCTTGCGACCATCTAAAACAGTTAGTCCTGTCACGTAAAAGACGCGCCCGGGTGCCGGGGCATCAAGGTGATTAGCGACTCGGTCAACGTAAACGTTAGGCAGCATGATTTGATCTTGCGGACGGTCGAAGTATTGCGACAAGGTGAACCCCATGTTCCATCCGGCGACTATAACGTCGCGTTTATGCATTTGCCTGTGCAGAAACTCGGCTACTTTGCCATACGGCCATTGTTTCTTAGCGAAAAATTGGTACTGGATGGTGGGCATCCAAGATATGAAAATTAGGCCGGTGAGGGACCAAGCTACTACGGCGGCCACTCCTCGTATCCGAACAAGTCTGGCAAGCCAATCGATCCCGCCTGCCATCAGGATCAGAAGCAAGGGCAGGCAAAAAACCAGATAACGCGCGTAATTGAGTGTATTGACGGAGATCCCTTGCAGGGACATAGCGATCGGGGGCAGAATGATCGCTCCACACAGCAGAAGGAGGGCTCGCTTCTCTCGTATCGCCGACCAACAGCCGGCAAGCAGTAACACCAGACATAACAAGGCCGCACGACCAACCCCCATGAACGTAGTAAAGAGCTGCGGGATGTAACCCATGCTGGCTGGCGGGGTCACTGTCCCCCACTCCCGGTTGAGCTTCGAGATATCCGGCAGGAGTCGCCAGTAAGCTGCCCCGACGATGATCGCCACGCCGGCCAACGGAATCCAAAGCGTTCTGGATTCCCAGAGAAGCCGTCGTCCGTTAGAGAAACCGGCGCAAATGCTTTCGGCTACCAGCAACAATATGAGAAAGGCGACGGTGTAACCGCCGTTGAGATGTGCAATTAGCAGCAGTAACACCGCCGTAGCGCATCGCGCACCGCTCCACCAGTCCCGCCGCCCCGCCCAACGGAAAAATTCATTGAGTGCCAATAGGTTCAACGCCACCAGGACCGAATAGACCCGAATCGCCGGACCCCACGCCACCAGATATGGATTGAAAGCGGCTAAGCTGGCGGCAATCAGCGCCGTGCGCGTCGAACCTGTGAGTTTCAGCGCGAGTGATGCAGTAAGCGGGATGATTGTGACTGCTGCTGCTATCGGCAATAGAGTGAGCCGCCAATCCGCCGCTCCGCACAGCCAGGCGACACCTTTCTCAAACAAAATGAAATAATTCATCGTCAGCCACGTTTCGAAGTGGGTCACGATGTAGGTTGGGCTTCGTTTCAGACATATCAGCGTACCGATCTCGTCGCCCCAGAATACTCGGCCATGTTGAAGAGCAGCAAGCAGGGCTAACAAACAAACGCATAGCGCCCCTAACACAACACGTTCACGTCGTGACAGGCACCGCAGGCTCATGTCAGAGTGAATGAGATCCAATAACCTGCGTGGACGAGCGCTTGTAAGCATCGGAACTACCGAGAAGTTCTAAGTAGTCTAAGGCGTTTCAAAGTTGGGCTGCCCCCCTTGAACTTAATCTATCGGCGCCCATAAAGCGGGGACCGTGATTTGACGCTGATGTTACACAGGTCGGCGAAACAGGGCATTTCGTGGCAGGGTACCGCCAGTGCTGCGTCCCGAAAGAGCAAAAGCACTGGTAAGTGATGAGTCATATGCTGCAAACTACTCTCCTTGGCAAAACAAAAGTCAACCCCCAAGTATGATAATCGCAGAATGGTAGTTGCCAGTCGCAATCAAACCGATACATCGTCTCCAGCGCGCGCTTCCCTGGTGATTCATTACATTTTGCAGGAATGGAAGTAAAGCTCAGTCAGAGGCTTTGTCTCGGCTGAACTCGGTGAGACCTATAAAACCTAGCCGAATTACAGCCCTACGCCGACCCGATAGCGGTAAGGATCGACAGCACTTCGAACGCTGCTAGTGTCACGGCCAACAGGGAGGATTATATGGACAAAAAGGGAGTTCGAAATCTATCGCCGTCAGTTTCAGGCAAACGCATTAATGCGATACCGAGAGTTAGCTCGTCGATTATTACTCGGCTTCTTCTGGCATTTCTACTGAGTAAGGCGATAACGGCGATATCAGTCACCTCGCAAGCCGCGTCAGTTCCTGGGCTTTCGGCAGCGCGGGACGGTACGTTGCTACTAAACGGCGCACCCTACCGGGGCGTAGGCGTCAACTACACTGATGCTTTTTTGCGTCCACTGAGGCATCCAGAAGATAAGAGCTACCGAGACGATTTTCGCAAGCTAGGCGCTAACCACATCCCATTTGCGCGTATTGCGGCATGCGGTTTCTCGCCAAGTGATTATCAATTGTACCAGCAGGACAAAGAGAACTATTTCAAACGGCTCGATGGTGTCGTGCAAGCAGCCGAAGAGTCTAATGTAGGTCTTATTGCCAATCTTTTTTGGTCAAATACAGCAGTGTCCGACCTGGTAGGCGAACCGCGTAATCAATGGGGTAACTCACAAAGTAAAACTCGACAGTTCATGCGCACATATATACACGAGGTAGTATCGCGCTATGTGAACTCTCCCGCGATCTGGGGCTGGGAGTTTGGTAACGAGGTTAACCTTTCACTGGACTTTCCCGACGCCTGGCGGAATCTGCCTCCAGTCAATCCCCGCCTGGGTAGGACGAGGAGCCGTGGTGCGGGGGACGCGCTCTCTACTGAGATCTTCACCAGCGCGTTGTCCGATTTTGCCAGGACGGTTCGTGAGATTGATGGCCACCGTATCCTACTTACCGGGAACAACATTCCGCGATTTTCCGCTTATCATCTGCAGACAGAGAAGAGGAATGGGCCAGACAATGCCGCGCAATTTGCCACAATGTTGTTACGCCAGAATCCCGGACCGTTTAACCCGATTTGTATTCATACCGCTCCCATATCACCCATGCCCCACTTTGCAAGGCGGCCAGTCTCGTACAACGAACTAATTCAAACATGTGCTGGCGCAGCACGTTCTGCCTCGAAGTCGCTCTACATCGAAGAATTTGTTAACTGTCCACCAAGGACGGAGTGTAGCACTGCTACCCGCCGACAGAACGTGAGTGAAGTGCTGGCGGCAATCCAGGCAAATAACGTGTCCCTGGCCTCAGTGTGGGTTTACAGCAGAAAGATGAGACCTGATCCTAACAGCTTAAGTTTTGACGATGATACCGCTTCTGTTTTGCAGATGATTGGGGATTTTAACCAAAAATGGTCGCCGCGGTGAATAGCGCCGCGACCATAATGCCTTCGACGTCCGAAGAGTTCTCACATCGGTTTTCACTTTTACTGTGAGTAACGCAAACAAGAACTCAAAAATCATCACATGGATCTGAGTGTGACTGTGGCAATTGTGTTCTCCGCGGTCAATGGCAAGCCCTTCGAGACATTTTGTAAATAGAATGTGGTGCGGTCGCGGACCCATTGACCGGTCGCTTGAGAATGACGACCAGGGCCTTCTCGGGCCAAAAGAGGGCCATTCGGGGCATCGATGCGAACTTCAACCTTGCTTATCCCATGAGCCAGCCATGAGAGAGTAGTTTGTCCCAGCCCTTCTGAATCGGGTCGGAAGGGATTGGGTTCAGCAGCAATAAGTCCCGAAGGTGGCAGTTTAACAACACGTGCTTCTAAATTAGCTGTCGGAAATACCGACGCGGCTGGCGGCAGGATGTGTGCTTGCATCGGCGTTGGGTTTTCGGTCTTCTCGCAGACCATATAAACGTGGTAAGACGGCAGGACCTTGTTATCGATGAGGAAATTGTCGAGTGTGATCAGCGCGTCTACCAGTGGTCTGATTTCTAGATCGTTTTCCAGGAAATTGCCGGCGATTTCGTTGAACACCAGAAGTAACAACGTGCCGCCCACATGGCGGAAATGTCTGATTTCAAATCGGCTGGCGACTAAAGGCACTATCTCGCTTGCACGAATACCTTCGGAAGGATCCGAATTATTCATGGTATCGAGCGACGTCCGAAGCGCTTCCTTCTTGATACCTCCCTCTCCTTCAAGCTTGCGATAACGTTCTGGAATAACGTTGAGGAAAACGTCAGCCAGCTCGACATCGCGCCGCGGAAATTGCATTTGCGAGGGGCCAATATATTCGTGCACAAAGAGCAATCCGCCCGGCTTGAGGGTTTGTTTTATTTCATCGAGAAGATGTTCGAGTTGAAAAACATGGTGCAGCGCGGCGTGCGCATAAACGACATCGTAGGCTTCTTTTGGCAATGTCGCGGTGTTCAGATCGGCGACTTCGTAGGTCAAACCATCCAACCCCTCGGCCTGAGCTGCTTTCCTTGCGCCTTCGATTGCACCTTCGGCAAGGTCCATCCCATGAATAAGCTGGCAGTAGTCGGATCGGCGTAGAACCCGCTCGATCACGCCAAAGCCGCATCCAAGCGACAGAGCTTTAACTGGCTTTGCAAATTTCGCCAATAGACCTCCCGAATGGGAGATCCAATCCATTTCCGGATCTCCCGTCGCGCGTCGGTTCATATTCTGCTGGACGCCCGGAATCCGGACCCACTGCGTTTCGCGAGCCTCGCTTTCAGGATCGCTCCACCATTCGGCCGCCTTTTTAGCCGGTTCAGTCATGCGAAATCATGCCACTCTCAAAACACGCTGCAAGACGCGCGAACCAAGGGAACGACTGTAGAGGGCCCATTTCTCTGTTGACTTGCACTATCAAAATGCCCCGATGTGTTCTAGATCCCTAACGATTTGCTCTCGTAACAATAAGACTTGCCAACAGCTTTGCGTGATTTGAATCATAAAGACGGAATTCATAGGTGCAACCTGTTCGAATCCAGTGCGCAACTGCTCCTCGTCGCGAGTCAGTAAACAGGAATTCGTCGCCCCCATTCATTGAAACATAAACTTTGCCGATGCTCCCGTCGTTGGTATCCCACGAAATGGTTGTTTTGCCCAGTTGATCTCCAGCGGGGACAGGGTTAGGAACCGCACTCAGAGTGGGCGGTCTCCTTTCCAGGAGGCAGAAGGCGCGTTCGTCGCGATCGAGGTCAGCTGGGGTCGAGCGTATTGTCTCGCCGACAGTAACATAGGACAAAATTTTCCAACCCGTACGATCGGCAAGTCTCTTTAGACCTTCGTCTGTGAAGATCCAGAAATTGGTATGATCGTTGTTACACTCTTGCGGAGCCAGCAAATAAGCGACGGGATACTGCGACAGGTTTTGACCATCAGGGCTCTGCTTGGTTACCTTAGTGCTCAGGAAACAACGTGTCGTCACTCCCGCCAGCTTCTCCAGGATGAAGAAAGGATTTTTTAAGTGATAGAGTATTCCAAGAAGAAAAACGGCGTCGTACTTTTGATGCGGCAGCGCAAATTGCGAATCTAAATCGACCGACCGGATTTCCACCGACGAATTCAATACTCCTTTCAGAAGACGCGCTCCCTCCAAACCGTTAAAATTCGTGTATTCGTTGTCGATTATGTCGACCGACAAGCCCATTTTCTCCAAGAAAAAGGCGAGATCGCCATCGCCCGCACCAATATCGGCGATCTTGCCATAGGGCCCTTGACACAGCTGCAGCAAGTCACCTCCGGCCATGGCGCAGACCTGTTCGAGCGTGCCAATATTGTTTAGCGTTCGGTATGGATACCAAAACGATTCGGCGCGGCAGGCCAGCTTGGTTTCCCACAGGCTTCGCTCCGTCGCATCAGCCAAATCGGCGAGTGTAGATCTCATGCGTTAAGAATCGCTGCGTTAAAACCTTGTTTCAAAGTCACGGAAATAGAATGATGGTGTAACATACCGCAAACTGAGGCAGAGTGAATGAGATCCAATGAGTGCGTGGACGGGCGCTTGAAAGCATCGGAAGTAACGAGAAGCTCTAAGTTATCCTAAGATGTTTCAAAGCGGCTTGGCTCACCTTGGACTGCCTCTGTCGGCGCGGAGACTTGGCCGCTGCCTGTTGCGAGATCGTGACGAGAGAAGATCATGTACTGTCGATGGATTTCCCGGAAGAGTTCGGTACGTTTGACAAGATGTCGCTTTCTGAGGCTGCAGCTCGTTCCAGCTTTTGCATGGCTTGGAGGGCTCGTCGATATTGGCTATCAACAGTAGCCATATAGTGGACACGTTCGTCAAAGGCGGTTTCCATTTCGGCCGTTGCAGCAGGTGAACCTTCAGCTGGTTGCGAACTATGTTGCAAGTCTCTGCTCAATCTCATTGCTTGCTCGATAATCACTGGATCTGTTGCGGGATCTTTAGATGCAAAATCGGCCGGTACGTTGGAACTGTTGATCCGTTCTGAAAGCGGCTCAAGGCATTTGGCAGAATATGGCTCGCCTAAAAAATCAAGTAACGAGCGCAGGGCCGACTCGGGGTTCTCTACTAAGGCGCTATAGCGCAAGCGATAAATCACATTCGGACCGTACGCTTCTTCAGCCTTGAAACATGCCCTAACCGTGCGCAGCCAATATTTGTAGGCGTCTCCTTCGCTCTCAACCAAGTGAATCCCTGTTGCGCGATGAAAGTGAACCATCGAGCAAACCACGGCATGAACCTCGCGAAACGCATGGACGAAGCGAGCTTGAGGAAAAAGCTTTCGCAGACCGCAGATGTGCAAAGAATACTCAGGCGTTCCATCGACCCAACGAGTCTTGGGCCCGGCGGCCATCCTTGTGGCTTCGACCCATCGCGGGTTAAGCTTTGACGAGCCATCGGTGTTTTCACGATTGATTTCGAGATGCCTGCGATGCCCCACGACCAGCTTGTTAATGCTTTGGCCGAATGCAGCAAAGAACTCGTCATCACGAATGTCCATCGCGCTAAGTATGGACAAACCATCGCGCGCCGAACCTACTTGATGGGCAACAGCTACGTTTGCCGCGAAATCTCCCATCCAGTTGGATTCTGGCACTGGAAAGATGTTTGGATGGTGGCCAAGGCACCAGGCAAGAATGCTGGTCCCCGAGCGTGGCGAACCCACGACGAAAATTGGTTTGTTAATCTCCTCGTGCATGTTCAGCGTTTGCTGGAAGCCACAGTGTCATTCTCTGTTTGCAACGGCGTTGATCCAGCGATGGGACGTCGGCGCATCCAAAAACTGCCTCCACCCCACGAGGTTAAACTCGGGTAAGCCGTTTTCAGGTCGCTTTGATGGTAGTGGTGAAGGTAGCTGTTCGCCAGCAGCACTTCGAACTCAGAATTAAAGGTTAGGAAAGCTTGTAGCAGGTATTGCTCGGTCCAGAACCTGAACTCGTCCAACACCCAATCCCGTCGATACTCAAAGGGGAGAAAGATATCGTGGACGTGCACGATAACCCCTGGCTTAAGGCGCGGTAGAACTTCCAGGAATAGGTAGTTGACGTCTCCGCCGATTTTTACCGTGTGAGAGCTATCGATGAAGAGAATGTCGCCCGACTCGAGTTGTGAAAAAAATTCCAGATCAATGTCTTGGACCTTTTTGTCGATCAATGACTGCAAGCCAGGAAATCCGTTGCGAAGAAATTTGCGCGGAAATGGCTCAATACAGATGAGCTGGGAACTTTTGTTCTTCGCAGCGGCTTGCCCCAATAGCAGAGAAGAGAAACCGCTGCCCACTTCGATTATTAATCGTGGCTGGAAGTGGCGGACCATACAGTAAGCCCCCAATGCGTCCGCATGATCAAAGGGACCATTCCCGAGATAAAATTGGGTCTCTTCTTCAGTTGGCTTGGTTGGGATGCGCTCGTATTCGTGCCGAAATTTTGGGAAATGGTTTCGTAGCAGATCAAGCTGCATTGCATCGTTCATGTCAATGCCTGCGAGTTCGCTCGGATGACTCCAAAGCGTTTCTGACAACAGTTGAGTATCAGGAATTGGCTGATAAAAATGAACAGGAGTGATATGAAGCCCGTGTTTCTCCCAGAGTCGAAATAACTCCGGAAACTTTGGGTCATCAAGGTAGCGGGACAACTCCGCTAAGAGGAATTTCCAGGGAATGTCCATACGGCGAACCGTTATTGTGTCGAGATTTCGTCGTGGTTCGGTTGCGGTGCGAAGAGTCACAACATAGTCATTCCCACACTGAAGCCCTTCTAATTCGACGGAACCGGTCGCGCCTCTGCAAACTAACTTTTCCGTTTTTCCATTTTCTGAGACGTAAATTTCAGCCACCGCCGGAGCCGTAATCTCCCATTGGAGTAACGTCTTAGCCTGGGCTTCGAGCGGAACCGGATTAGGACTAGCTCGGATCCGTCCGGAAATGGGTCGGTGAACAACTGTCGAATCCAAAATCTGACGCGGTTCCGTGGCTGTGCAGAGGGTGAAAACGTAATTAAGACCGCCTTGGAGTCCGCCAAACTCGAAGGAGCCGCTTGCGCCCCGGCAAACCAGCCTCTCGTTTCCGGCATTTTCCGAGACGTAAATTTCGGCCACTGCAGGAGGCGTAATCTCCCACTCTAGTAATGTGTTGGGCCCGGCTTCGGGCGGAACCGGATTAGGACTTGCTCGGATCCGTCCAATAACGGATCGCTGGACTACAACCGAATCCAGCATCTGGCGTGGCTCGGTGCGGCTGTATAGGCGAAACAGATACTCGGAGCCCGCTTGAATCCATTCTAGTTCCATAGTTCCATTTCTTCCACGAGCGACGAGTTTTTCCGGCGCGCCACTCTCAGATACGTAGACTTCGCCCCCTTCCGGGGTACTAACCTCCCATTGCAGAGTCGCGCGCGCCCCTGCCTCGGCTGGGACCGGATTAGGCGTCGCCAAGATTCTTCCGGTAATTGCCTCGGGCAATGTTCGGTTCATAACTACAAGCTCCGCTCGTCCAGACTAAGAAGCCGAGCCGAAGCTTCCCAGAACTTCGTGCTCTCGCCGAAAGCTACAGGAGGAAGCGATATGCTCATCACTAAATAAAAGTTCTAGCTTTCGGCGTGCCGTTTCGGTGGAGTACAGGATACGTGTTTTACTAACGCCATTCGCTGAAAGCCGGTTCCAAAGTTCTTCCGATTGGTAGAGCTCAATCAAAGCCCTGGCGAAATCTTCCGGCTGGTCTGCCACCAGGATTTCTTCGCGATCACGCATTCCAGTTCCCTCCACAGCCACAGAGGTGGCGACGACCGGCACGCCATATGCCATGCTTTGATTGATTTTGCCTTTCACGCCGGCCCCGAATCGCAGTGGCGCAACCGACAGTCTTACGCTATCGAAAAATGGACGCACATCTCGCTGCAATCCCGCGACAACGACCTTTTCATTCGCAAGAGTGACTATCTCCGGTGGGACTTTATCGCCTATGATATAAAATTTAGCATCGACAAGGTGTTCGCCTACCAATGGGTAGATTTCTTTCAGGAAAAACAAAACAGCGTCAATGTTCGGCGGGTGTTGAAACCCACCGATGAATAGCAAGTCTTTTCGAAGCGCGAACGGAGTATTGGATCCTGGGACATCGACAATATTTGAAACCAATTGAATTGATTTATTGGGCGATAATTCCCGGAGCAACTGCTGTTCCGTGCTGCTTACCACCCATGTTTCGTCCGATTGATCAATCAACTCATACTCCCACTGTTTTGTTTCCTCCGCCTTCCGCCGGGTCTCGGCATTGCCAGTTAAACGGGCCTCGCTTTCTTCTCGAAGGAAGTGAAGATCGACCGTGTCAAAAATAATCCGGCTTTGCGGCGCGTACAAGCGAACATCGGTGATATGCTTTTTTGCAAACTGACACCGGCTCAGTACCACGACATCAAATTCAGAGCCGTGCGCCATCAGGTAGTCGCGAATTCTTTTTGCATACGGATGATGAACTACCTTGATTCCGCGTTTCTGTAACTCAGCAGTGTAAGGAGGAATGTCTGCCAGGTTATCCGGAACAAAAGTAACGTGATGCCCAAGTTCATGAAGGAGCTTCAGCATTTGAAACATGCGCAGTGATCCCGAATCGCGGTCCGGCATGGGAAGATGATGATCTATAACCAGGATATTTTTACCACCTGGCGGCAACTGGCGCAGCAATGCGACCTCACCATTTGCCGGCCTCTTAGTTAACTCATCGGCCCATCTCTCTGCGAACGTTGACCGGTTAACATCCTGGTACTTCTTGGCTCCGGCAGTAAGATCAGTTCCACCAGTGGCTCCCTCGTAGTGGATAACCTCACTTAGCGGCTGGTATAACACCTTGTAACCGGCTCGGCGCATCCTGAATGCCAAATCAGTATCCTCATAGTAACCAGGCGCGTAACGTAAGTCGAATCCTCCTAACCTTTCAAACAACTCCCTTGGAACCATCAGCGCGGCGCCTGAACAGTAATCTACTTCCCGCAGGTAGTTGTATTCGGGGTCTCCAGGATCATCAAATTTGCCGTAGTTCCATCCTGAAGCGTCTTGCCAGATAATCCCGCCCGCCTCCTGTAACCGCCCGTCCGGGTAAACGAGTTTTGAACCTACAATCCCGGCCTGGGGGTTTTCTGCGAAGGTGTCGAGCAAAGCAGTTAGCCAGCCCGGCTTCACGAGTGTGTCGTTGTTTAGGAATACCACGTATTTCCCGCGCGCCTTTTCCGCACCACGGTTACATGAAGCAACGAATCCGGAGTTCCTCTCGTTGAGAAGATAAGTGATACCGTTGATTTGCGGAAGTACTTCGGCAGTTCTGTCAGTCGAGCAGTCATCCACTACGATCACTTCGAAGTGTGTTCGTTCTTCCACAGTTTGCAATGAGGCAAGGCACGCATGCGTGTATTCAATTTGGTTGAAGATCGGAATGACGATCGAAACATCTACTTTTTCATGCCGAGGAAATCGAAGCGACGCCAGCGGTATCGAGGCGACGGGGGCAACTGGTGAGGGCAGGGCAGCAGCTTCCTTACCTGCAGTGTTAGCAATTGCCGTCTCCCGATCGGTGCCTGAAATCCTCGGTACCTTTGGGACCATAGCGGCTTTGATTTCATCGTCGATCTTCGCGACCTCAGGATGTTCGGCGCGCCATTTGTCATAGGCGGCAACAATCTTCTCAAGATGTCCGTAACCCGGCGGATTTTTCCGGTGAGACAACTTCGCCTTGAGCGTCGCTCCGGGATTTGCCATTTTCCAACGACGAGAAGTCCGGAGCTTGCGCGCGGCGTCTTCTGTATCTTTCAGGAGCCGCGAAAGCCGTTTGGTATTTTGCAGCTGTTTGCGGAGACGGTCCGTCAGCTCCCCGATGTACCTCTCGTCTTCTGCGAGATTTACGCTTCTTTGGTGAAGCAGGCCGTTCATTTCCAAGATTCGCTGCCGTAATTCCTCGATCTCTTTTTTGTATTCAGCTTCGGTTTTGGTGAGATGCGCGCTGATTTGTTCAATTTGTGCTATGTACTGTTTTTCTGTTTTAGCCAGATGAGTCGTGAGTTCTTTGACCTGCGCTTTGTGGGCATCTTCTGTTTTAGCCAGATGGGTCGTGAGTTCTTTGACCTGCGTTTTGTGGGCATTTTCTGTTTTAGCGAGGTGGGTCGTGAGTTCCTTCACCTGGGCTTTGTGCAGCTCTTCAGTGTGAGCAACATGCGCGCTGAGTTTCTCCATCTCGGCCTTGTGCCGAGCTTCGGTTTGCGTAAGCAACTCGCCATACAGGTGCTCAATCTGCACTAAACGGTCCGGAACGAATGAATCGAGACGGCTCACGGCGCCGCCAAGTAAGTCATTCTCGGGCGACTTCGCACCAGCAGCGGATTTTGCCACCGACGTCTTCCTTCCCGTGGATGAGGCTTGCGCAACTAACGTGCGATAGAGCTCAATCACTTCTCCGGAAACGCTCGCATCAACGAGTTGGTCAACGGTGAAGTGGGTGTGACGTCGTTTCGTAGCCACCAATTCTGCGGCACTGCGTATTTTCGAATCAGGTAATCCAATAAAATTCGCAATCCGCTGTAATTCCTGTTCAGGGTTTTGGAAGAAAAGATCGTAATGAGTAACAAGCTGCTCGTGCTTGCCTGCTACTTCGACCAAGCGACGGTTGTAAATCTCCCACAGACGCAGGCCAAACGCATACGAGGTTCCGTTGCGCTTTCGCATGGAGTTGGCGGCCTCCAATGGATTGCGCACCATGATCACCGTTTTCAATTCGGGCACGAGATCCTGCCAGAACGGCAGCGTCAGGCTATTGCGCGGATCCTTCCAGCCCCAGACATCCGCCGAACCAAACCGCTCAATCAGAAGCCGGCCCTTCATGCGCAAGGAGTCGATACGTGGCGCGTCGGAAAATTTCTCGTCAGCTCTTGGCGGAAGGTCCCACGCGCCACCGAGCGCCTCGAGCAACTCGTCATTTAACGCGACAAAGCCCAGATGTTCCCAGAATCCATCCGGGTTGTCCGCTTGTGGTGGCATCAACGCATCCTTCGGACCGAGATAGAGCCCGCAGGCGTGCAACAGCCTGGTGAGCATTGACGTGCCGGAGCGGTGCGCGCCGGCAATGCAAATCGCCGTCTGGGTATCAGCGGTATTTTTCACTTGAAACGCTAAACAACGATGGGCCTGCTAGTGCGTCAAGCCGGTTAGTCAGGGCGGTCAAATGCTACAATGCGAAGCGCATGAGGTCTAGAAACAGCCGGGATGGGCTGTCGACGCGGCTGTTATTTGCGACCCGTGACTTGAATTTTGGCAAGGACCTTGGCGTGCTCAGTTCCCGCATAGAGGCGAAACTCAAACGTTTTTCCCGCTTGAATCCAAGGTGCCGGCGCCGATCCCGTTGGACCCGCGGTGAAAAGGTTTTCGGGTGCGCCATCCTCCGAAACATAAACCTGACCTGTAGTGCCGTCTCCGGTATTCCAAGTTATCGTCGTAGTACCGGGTCCTTGGCCTACCGTTACCGGATTAGGCGACGCTGTAATCGTTGCGGCGGATGCCGCGGGACTAGCAGCTGCTGGGTTTGCCTCGGGGTTTTTCGATGGCCCGCACGCAGCGAAGAAAAACAACGGCAGGAGAATAGTAATCGTCTGACTGAATCGTTTCATAAAGATCCTTTGCCTCCGGTGTTTCTCGAACTGTTAGCGTCTTGTCAAGTCGCCTCGCCAAGCCAGCTTGCGGACGCATTCTTCAAAAACTAACCCATAGTCCGCCATTGACATTATCGCTGACGTGATTGTCACGACGGAGTTGGCCGGCTGATTAAACGTGGGTGGAAACGCCTTCGTTGCATTGCGCCCGCACACGCCCGATTCGAACACAGCAACACAAAACTGTTCAGCATTCTACAGAATGTTAGTCGCAAAAAGCCCGGCAATATTTAAGTTCATTACGATGCAGCGAAATGACGGCCGCGCGCCAGACGAGATTCGTCCCATCAATTTCGAGTTGAACGTGGCACCACACGCGAGCGGTTCGGTCTTAGTCTCGATGGGCAATACGCGCGTGATCTGCGCCGTCATGATTGAGGAGACTGTGCCGCGCTGGATGAAAGAACAAGGCGTCACCGGTGGCTGGCTTACCGCAGAATATTCGATGCTGCCGTACTCGACACTGCCGCGCAAGGCTCGCGACATCGTGAAAGGCCGCATCGATGGTCGCAGCGTGGAGATTCAACGATTGATCGGCCGGTCGTTGCGCGCGGTGGTCGATTTGGAAAAACTAGGACCACGCACGATCTGGGTGGATTGCGATGTCCTGCAAGCCGATGGCGGAACGCGCACAACAGCGATTACTGGCGCGAGTCTGGCACTGGCAATCGCATGCCGAAAATTCGTCAGGGAAAAAAAACTGGATGCGCCTCCAATGCTCAAATTGGTCGCGGCAATTAGTGCCGGTGTTCTGGACGGACAGGCAATCGTCGATCTCAATTATGACGAGGACAAATTTGTCGCGGTCGACTTCAACCTCGTCGCCACCGAAGACAGCGAATTTGTAGAAGTCCAAAGCTCCGGAGAAGAGGCGACCTTTACCGGTTCGCAGTTGGATGAAATGCTGGCACTCGGGCGCAACGGCATCAGCGCGCTAATCGGCGCACAGCGCGCAATTTTAGCGCGAATCATGGTCACGCCGCCGGAAGACCCATTGTAGGCGTCTGTGTCAGATACCGCGGCGATGTTCTAGCGTTGGCGTTTCGCAGAAACGCCCTACAATACTTGCCCAAATGAAACGGGCGCTGATCACCGGCATCACCGGCCAGGACGGAAGTTATTTGGCCGACCTATTGCTCGAGAAAGGCTACGAAGTTCACGGCATCATCCGTCGCGCCAGCACATTCAACACTTCGCGCATTGATCATCTCTATGCCGATCCGCACGTAAACGGCGTCCGAATGTTCCTCCACTATGGCGACCTTAGTGATTCGGTGAATCTGGTAAAACTGCTCTACGAACTGAAACCGGACGAGATTTATCATCTCGGTGCGCAAAGCCACGTCCGTGTCAGTTTCGATATTCCCGAATACACATCCGATGTGACAGGCGTCGGCACAATCCGTATCCTGGAAGCAATCCGAGAAGCGGGATTGCGTTCCCGTTTTGTTCAAGCATCCAGCAGTGAAATGTTCGGCAAAGCCCAGGAGGTGCCGCAAAGCGAAAAAACCTCCTTTTGGCCACGCAGCCCGTACGGTGTAGCGAAGGTTTTTGCATATTGGGCAACCGTGAATTATCGCGAGAGCTACGGCCTTTGCGCGAGCAACAGCATCATGTTCAACCACGAAAGCCCGAGACGCGGTGAAACCTTTGTCACTCGGAAAATTTCACGCGCTGTCGCTGCCATCAAGCACGGTGTGCAAAAGGAATTGTTTCTTGGCAATCTGGACGCAAAGCGCGACTGGGGATACGCGCCCGAATACGTCGAAGGGATGTGGCGAATCGTGCAACTCGGCGAAGGTGACGACTTCGTGTTAGCTACCGGAGAGACCCACACGGTACGCGAATTCGTCGAGGCAGCCTTCGCGTACGCCGATCTGGATTGGCAGCAATTCGTAAAGCATGACCCGCGTTATGAGCGCCCGGCGGAGGTCGACCTGCTGCTCGGCAATGCGTCGAAAGCAAAAAAGCTTTTGGATTGGGAACCGAAAGTCCGGTTCAAAGAGCTCGTTCGAATAATGGTTGATGCGGACATCGACTCGCTCTCGCGTAACACAGCAAGAAGACACCTCGGCAAGCTGCCATGAGGGAGGATATCCGACTAACACCGTGGCTTCACCCCGGTGTTGTCCGGATGGAAAGCAGTGAAGCTGTTTCAAGGGCTTACCGTTCCAATAAACTGTTAAAACAGTTTTTTCAGTGTAGACGCGGTGCCAGCGGGCTGAAGCCGCGGTGCTAATAGAATTGGCAAGTGCGGCCGCTCACCGCATCACGAATGGCGCTGTATTTTCAGGGCCCATCGAATGCCCCGAAGCCAAACCGGGAACTGCGCTGAGCAGGGGCGTGTCTACAATCGTAACTGCCGCGCCGACGCCAACGATGTTATATAACTGGACGACGTCGACTGAGCGCATTCGAATACATCCATAGCTCGCTGGCGTCCCTATCAGCCGTTCTTCCGCTGTGCCGTGAATATAGATATAGCGGCCAAATGCGTTGGCGTTTTGCGCCTCGCGTCCGCGCAACCAAAGAATCCGCGTTACGATCGGATCGCGCCCCGGAGAATTTGGCGCGACGATTTCACCCGTACGGACTCGATCTTTAAACACCGCGCCAAGCGGAGCATTGTCGCCGATCTTTTTTGCGACCTCGAACTTGCCCAAGGGCGTTCGGCTGCTTCGCAAAGAATCCCCCAACCCGAACTTCGAAGTTGAGACTGGGTACGTGGCTAAAAGTGTACCGCGATCCAACACGGCTAACTTTTGGTCGCGGGTACTGATGACAATGTGATGCTGGGTATCCGGCGCTGCGCATGACCCGAGGAACAGGGCGAGAAAAATTAAGAGAGCGAAACCCAAACCGGCCATCTTAGCGTGAGTTCCCTGCGCGCCTGCCGGTCGCGCCCTACCCTGGTCGATCTTCATGCGCGATTGAACCTGAAGAACTGGTCTGCGGTTTCGGTCGTTGCTTCAGCAATTTCGTTTAGTGGAACGCCTCGTGACGTCGCGATCGCTTCGGCTACGATGCGCGTATATGCCGGTTCGCATCGCTTTCCTCGAAAAGGCGCGGGCGCTAAAAATGGACAGTCGGTTTCGACCATGAATTTCCAGAGCGGGATATCTGTCGCGACCTGTTGCACGGCTACGCCATTTTTGAAAGTGACAATCCCCGTGAACGAAACCAGATGGTTGAGATCGAGAACTTCCTTCGCCTGATCGAGCGAGCCGCCGAAGCAATGAAACACACCGTGCACTTTACCTGTATACGCGCGAAGCACTTCAAGGGTGTCTTCCCAGGCATCTCGCTGATGAATCACGACATTTAGCCCGAGCTCCGCCGCCAGATCGAGTTGCTGCTGGAACAAACTCGCCTGTTTCGATTTGTACGCGCCATCGCGAATTTGCGCTTCGATTTCCTCATCGGTCTCAGTGCGGAGCGCAGTCATAACCTGCACCTGTTTTTCCTTGGCCACTTTTTCACTCGGCAAGCGATGATAATCGAGGCCGGTCTCCCCAATAGCGACGACGCGCGGATTTTTCGCGAGATCCCGCAGAGGTGTAATTACATCGTCCTGCGCTTCTTCAACATGGCTGGGATGAACGCCAATTGCCGCGTAAACGGACGGATATTTTTCCGTCAGTGCGATCGCACGCCGGCTGCTCTCGATCGATGTGCCGATGGTAATGATCCGTCGTACATCAGCGTCTTCAGCTCGGCGAATCACATCGTCCAGATCGTTTGCGAAATCGGGGAAATCGAGATGTGCGTGGGTGTCGATTAGCATCGGATCATTGTAGGACGTTTGATCGCTCGCGCCAGCTCGCTCAGCTGTTTCTCGGCGCATTGCAGATGCGATTGGCAGTTGCTGGTTAATTGGCTTCTTTCTTGAAACTTCTTGTCCTGACCGCTTCCGTTCGTTCGTTACATAGATGAACACGACGAGAAAGAGCATGCGAAAAATCACTCCATTCCTGTGGTTCGACGGTCAGGCCGAGAACGCTGTGAAATTTTATACGTCAATTTTTAAAGACTCGAAGGTCGGCAGAACCCTGCGCTACAGCGAGGAAGTGGCCAAAGTCTCAGCGAGCGGTCAATCGGCAGGATCAGTGCTCACAATTGAATTTGAAATTGAAGGCCAAAAATTCGTGGCTTTAAACGGCGGTCCGCAGTTCCAATTCAATGAGTCGGTTTCCTTCGTTGTGAATTGCAAGACTCAGAAGGAAGTGGACTATTATTGGGAGAAACTTACTGCAGGTGGCGGGGAGGAATCGGCGTGCGGTTGGCTAAAAGATAAATTCGGTTTGTCGTGGCAAATCACTCCAACTGTCCTGATTGACATGCTGCACGACAAGGACGCCGACAAAGCCGAACGCGTCATGCACGCGATGCTTCAAATGCAAAAGATCGAGATCGCGAAGCTAAAGGCTGCTTACGAGGGGAAATAATTCTGTTGGGGCAATAATGAACTTGGTGAAGAAAAAGCCCGGCACGATTGACGAGTACCTCGCAAATGTGAAACCTCACCAGCGCAAGACTCTTCGGAGGCTCCGCCACACGATTCAGGCTGCGGCACCGAACCTCCAAGAATGCATCAGCTACGGACTTCCCGCGTTTCGCCTCAACCGGCATGTACTGGTTTTCTTCGGTGCGTGGGCAAATCATTGCGCATTTTATCCTGGTAGTGCCGCCACGTTGAAAAAGTTTCGGAACGAGCTAAGGAACTTTCAAACCAGCAAAGGCACCATTCGCTTCTCTCCAGACAGACCGCTGCCGGTCGGGTTAGTGAAGGACCTGGTCAAAACGCGAATCGCAGAAAACATTGATCGATCAAACAAAGCGAGGAGAAAATTATGAGCACAGTCAGAGTTTTGGTCGGAACAAGAAAAGGCGCGTTCATTCTTACGTCTGACGGTGCGCGCAAACGATGGAAGGTCACCGGTCCGCATTTTGCGGGCTGGGAAATCTATCACATGAAAGGCTCTCCAGTGAATCCCGACCGCATCTACGCATCTCAAACAAGTGCGTGGTTTGGGCAAATCATCCAGCGCTCGGATGACGGCGGAAAAAGTTGGAACACGCCGGGGAGCAGCCCTGAAGAATTGCAGGGTTCTGATGGTATGCAGAAAGCAGAGAGCAATAAATTCGTGTACGACTCATCCGCCGAGACAGGTAAGCCGATCACAACGCATCAATGGTACGACGGCACCCAACATCCGTGGGAATTCAAGCGGGTGTGGCATTTGGAACCGTCGCTGCACGATCCAGATCACGTTTACGCCGGAGTCGAAGATGCCGCGATATTCGAATCGAAAGATGGCGGCAAATCGTGGCACGAACTGGCCGGTCTACGAGGGAGCGATACCGGACCAAAATGGCAGCCGGGAGCGGGCGGCATGTGTTTGCATACAATTCTTCTCGACCCCAAAGATCCGCAGCGAATTTACATCGCAATCTCCGCGGCCGGTGCGTTTCGCACCGAAGATGGTGGGAAAACATGGAAACCAATTAATCGCGGGCTGCACTCGCAATATATCCCGGATCCCAACGCGGAGGTCGGTCACTGCGTGCACCGGATCGCCATGCATCCGTCGCGCCCCAACACTTTGTTCATGCAAAAGCATTGGGATGTGATGCGCAGCGATGATGCCGGCGGTTCGTGGCATGAGGTTAGCGGAAATTTGCCGAGCGATTTTGGATTTCCGATCGACGTTCATGCGCATGAACCGGAAACGATTTACGTCGTACCAATTAAGAGTGATTCGGAGCATTACCCGCCCAGCGGCAGGCTGCGCGTGTATCGCAGCCGGACGGGTGGGAATGATTGGGAAGCCCTAACGAAAGGTCTGCCGCAACGTAATTGTTACGTGAACGTATTGCGCGACGCGATGTCCGTGGATTCGCTCGATCCTTGCGGGCTTTATTTCGGAACCACCGGCGGCCAGGTGTACGCCTCTGCGGATGGAGGCGATAGATGGAAACCGATCGTGCGCGATCTGCCTGCAGTGCTGTCGGTAGAAGCACAGACATTCCAATGATCCGCGTCATTCTCCCGCCTAATCTGCGAACGTTGGCGCGCGTTAACGGCGAAGTAGAACTCGAGTTCAACGCAAAGCTGACTCAGCGCTCGCTCCTGGATGCCGTTGAAGCGAAATATCCGATGCTGCGCGGCACCATGCGCGATCAAGTAACGCAGGGTCGCCGGCCGATGGTCCGTTTTTTTGGATGCGGCGAAGATTTGTCGCACCAATCGCCGGATGCGCCATTACCCGATGCGATTGCTAATGGAACGGAACCATTCCTGATCATCGGTGCGATTGCGGGCGGGTAGACAACCGCCGCAAGTTGCAGAACAAATCCTGTCGAGGCGTCTCGAATATCGTATCACTCGATTGCGCGCCTCACGCGCAACCGATATGCTCCGGCGCATGTCTGCAAAAGCGGATGTAATTCAGCAGGCGAAAAAAGCGCAGCAACCAAGCAGCCTAATGCGCGCTGAATATCCCTTCCTCATTGGGCTGGCAACGGTCGCGATTTTTCTCACAGTTGGAAAGACCCAGCTGGAGGAAATCACTATTCAGGTACTCCCGCTCGCCGGTGTCTTCGTTTGGCTGTTTGCCATGATCCTTTGGTCAGCTGTCTGCGTGGTGCGCCATGCCGATTGCCTCGCGATCAAACTTGGGGAGCCCTTTGGAACTTTGATCCTTACGCTGTCCGCCATCAGCATCGAAGTCGTAATGATTTCCACGGCGATGTTACACGGCGCAAACAATCCAACGTTAGGACGCGACGCAATCTTCGCCGTAATCATGATTGCCCTTAACGGGCTTGTGGGTCTTTCTCTGATAGTTGGTGGACTTCGATATCGCGAACAGCATTACAACATTCAGGGTGTCAACGCCTACCTCAACGTCATCATGGTGCTGGCTGTGCTCGGTTTGGTGTTGCCAAATTTCACCACGTCGACCAGCGGCCCAACGTTTTCTACCGAACAGGAAATTTTCTTGGTGACCGTATCGCTGTTGCTTTACGGGACGTTTCTGCTTATCCAGACCCTGCGCCACCGTGGCTATTTTCTGGATGTAAAAGAAACCGCGACCAAGCATTCGCCGCATCTTGTGACGCGCGTACGCTCGACGCGTTTTCATGGGATGATGCTGCTCTTGTATTTGATTGTCGTTATTTTCCTTGCCGAAAAATTCGCCGTTCCGTTGGACAACAGCATCGAGCAATTTCATATGCCACAGGCATTTGGCGGCGCAATCATCGCTGCGCTGGTGCTCTCGCCTGAAGGCCTGGGTGGGATTGGCGCCAGTCTGCACAACCAATTGCAACGTTCGATAAACATTTTATTCGGCTCGGTACTGGCAACGATCGGCCTGACGATTCCAGCGGTGTTGTTGATCGGATTGCTGACCAAACGATCGGTGGCCTTGGGTGTACAAGGTGGCAACCTGCCCCTGCTGCTCTTAACGCTCGCTGTGAGCGTGGTTACCTTCACCAGCCGCAAAACCAACGTTCTACAAGGATGCGTTCATTTGCTGCTGTTCGCGGTTTTTGTTCTCCTGATTTTTGTGCCTTAACGAAGGAGCCTTTACGCAGCGGTCGCTCCTCCTCTAAACCGGTCGGTGCATTACGACAGCATCCGGCCGTTGTTCAACTACTTTGAATCCAAAACGCTCATAGAGACGCAATACCGGTTTGCCAGCCACGAAGCTGATCGAAATCGTCGAGTGACCGGGATTTGCGCGGACCAATTGCGTCAGCAAAGCTGTGCCGATGCCGTGCTTACGGTGCTCCGGTTTCACCGACAGTGCTAGCTCCGGCGCTGCATCAGATTTATCGGTTGGCTGACGCAGCCACGCTGCGCCGAGCAATGCCCGATTTTTTTTGTCGTGCGCGACAAATCCGGTATCACCGGAGCGGCCCCAGCCTTCCACGTAGCGTGCGACTTCCGGGCGGCGAACTACATCGCGAGGCGGCGGTTCGCTTGTTCCGGCGGACGACAGACCGTGATACAACATTTCCCAAAGAATGGGTTCGTCTTCACATGTAAGTTGGCGAATTACGTAGTCCATCGAAGCCGCAACACTGTTCATTATAATGCTTGCACGGAAACACGAAACAACAGAAGACGTACTTGTTTAGCGCAAAGAACAATCCTCAACGATAAGTCCCAATGGACGAGGAGGATGCAGGGCGAACTTTTCATTGCAAAGATCTGACAAAATCCGAGTTGACGTGCATCCAACCTCTGCTACTGTGATTTTCCCGCGCGAAGCGGGACTCCTTTAATTTGGAGTACGTTCTACGTACATTTTGGGACTGCAAATTGGACTCAATTTTGTCCCGATTTTATCGCGCCGTCGTCCCGCATCAGCGGGAGCGAAGGCGGCGGGAAGATCGGAAACAACATTGAGTTTTTTTGTCGTCGTGAATGTACGTGAACGGCTGGTTCTTTGACATCTACATACAGGGTAGTAAGAAATACAACTTTAAGAGCTGAGTCTGAAATCAAGTCGCTGCCGCAAGGCGGCGAGAGAGTTTCAGTTATCAAAGAATCTCGGTCCCGCGCATGCGGGACCGAACAGATTGATCAAGCTACAAAGAGCGCATCATGGATGCCTTGGTGCCAATAGGCGATGAAGGACGTGGTAAGCTGCGATAAGCTACGGTAAGCGGCAAACACGCTTTGACCCGTAGATTTCCGAATGGGGTAACCTGAGCAGGGTAACACTTGCTCGAGTTTCTGTGAATCCATAGCAGGAACATCGCGACACCCGGTGAAGTGAAACATCTCAGTAACCGGAGGAAAAGAAATCGAAAGAGATTCCGTCAGTAGTGGCGAGCGAAAGCGGAACAGGCTAAACCGGTCGATTTATCGATCGGGGTTGTAGGAGCCCGATGTGGTAGTGCAAAGGTTAGGTGAAGCTTCTGGAAAGCTGCGCCATAGAGGGTGACAGACCCGTAACCGAAAACTGGAGCACGCCTAGGGATTTCCTGAGTAATACGATGCACGTGAAACTTCGTATGAATCTGCGCCGACCACGGCGTAAGCCTAAATACTCATTGGCGACCGATAGTGAACAAGTACCGCGAGGGAAAGGTGAAAAGAACCGCTGCGAGCGGAGTGAAATAGTACCTGAAATGATGTGCTTACAAGGTGTCAAAGCCCAGCACTTTCTGATTCAATGCTGACGTGTTTTACGTCTACGTGCTGAAGAATCCGAAAGGTGCTGCACTTTACTACGGCTTCACCAGCAATCTGAGGGAGCGCTATGGAGCGCACCAAGAAATGCCGAGACATGCTGGGTGGAAGCTGATCTACTACGAGGCTTATTCTGACGAGCGAGACGCGGGCGAACGCGAGCGGATGCTCAAGCAGTATGGAGCCACGAGAGGTCACCTCAAGCAGCGCATTGCGCGCAGCATGGGGTTAGAAAGTGCTGGGTGATGGCGTGCCTTTTGCTTAATGAGTCTGCGAGTTACTATCAGTGGCGAGCCTAAATTCTTCTGGAATGGAGGCGAAGCGAAAGCGAGTCCGAAATGGGCGAACATAGTCGCTGGTAGTAGACCCGAAGCCGAGGTGATCTACCCATGAGCAGGCTGAAGGTTGCTTAACCGCAACTGAAGGGCCGAACCCGTGAAGGTTGAAAACTTCTGGGATGACTTGTGGGTAGGAGCGAAAGACTAATCAAACCCGGTGATAGCTGGTTCTCCCCGAAATAGCTTGAGGGCTAGCCTCGTGTGCTGACCTGCGGAGGTAGAGCACTGGATGAACTAGGGCCCATACCAGGGTACCGAACTCAATCAAACTCCGAATACCGCAGGGTGTAACACGGGAGTCAGTGCGTGAGGGATAAGCTTCACGCGCGAGAGGCAAACATGCCAGACCAGCAGCTAAGGTGCCCAAATACCGTTCAGTGG
>DATDFM010000061.1:0-8107 GCA_036522635.1 Candidatus Udaeobacter sp.
GCGCAACGTCATCGCACGGCCTAACGGTGATATCTGGATCAACAATTATGGCGGAAATGGCACGCTCGGAACAGTTCGGCATTACACCGCCTCAGGAGAGTTGTTGAGGCGTATGAATACGTTCAATAGCGGATTGCCAGATTACTTTGTGGATCGAATCACACACGACAGCGCCGGCAACATGTGGTTTGCAACAGGCGAAGGCGGCCTTTCGCGAATGCTCGGGAGCAATGGTTCCCGTTATGCTCCGACTCATTGGCGGAACTGGGGTAACCACAACGATCTTTCCGAATCATATCCCTGGGCCGGCAACGACCCGATGTATTCCGTCTTAGAAGATAAAGGCGGCATTTTTTGGATGGGTGGCAACGGGATAGGACGATGGAATTCTGCCACCGGAACCTTCACCAATTTTTGGAACTGGCAGAATTCGAATCTTCCCAGCGATGGAATCAAAGCGATGGTCAAGCGACAGGGAACGATGTGGGGAGGCAGCGCCGGTTCTGGCGTTTATTGGCTGAACGGCAATGATTGGATTCACGTGACGCTCAGTCCCAACGGTTACAATTATAGTTTCGACAATGTGTACACAATGGCCGTGGACACGGAGAATAATCTCTGGGTCGGTTCGGAATACGGACTGAGGAAATTCGCCGCCGGTAACAACAGCACGTTCACGCTGTACGACACGAGTAACTCACCTCTGCCCAGCGCCTGGATCTTCGATCTGGAACCGGACCCGAGCGGTGGAATCTGGATCGGCACTGGCGCAGGTTTGGTGCGTTTCGACGGGATAAACTGGATGATTTACAATCAGGCTAACACTGGAATGCCGGGCACGATCGTGTATGACGTGGCTCGCCGACCAAGCGACGGCCTGATAGCTATCGCTAACAATCAACCGGAAACATATCCATATACCGGCGGGGTTAGCACTTTCGATGGAACTCATTGGACGCATTACACGCCAGCCAATTCGCCGCTGACGCACTGGCAGGTCGTTGCGGTCGATTTCGATGCGAGCGGCAATCTTTGGGCTAGTCCATTAAGCACAGGCGTGGTTCAGATCATGATTGGCACCACGCCAACGCCGACGGCTACTCCAACACCGACACCGACTGCAACGCCAACAGCCACTCCGAGTTCGACGCCAACAGCAACACCAACGGCTACAGCGAGCCCCAGGCCCACCCCGTTGCCGAGGTTTCGTCCGACACCCCGGGTGAGGCCAACTCCGCGGCCAAGAGCGTAATTCTGCTCTGGCCGGGATGCGCACTTCTAGTGGCAAAAAACGGGTCGTTTTTGACAATTGATGCTGAGTCGCACTGTGCCGAGCAGTTCATAGTACGGCCATGAAAACGTTGAACATTCAAAACATCGTTGTCCCGATCGATTTCTCGAAAATGTCAGTGCAAGCAATTCAAATCGCGAGGCAGTTGGCTCGGCGTTTTGGCGCTTCAATGCATCTCGCGCATGTGCGCCAACTCAATTACGCGGCGGAATTTGTGGCACCAGCGCCGCCGGTAATCCCATTTTCCTTCATGACATACGAGCAGGATGGAGCACGAGCGGCGCTCAAACAGCTCAAAAAGATGGCGGGTCAATGCGGCGTCTCGTCCGCCACCTGCGATGTGCTTAGTGGCGCACCGCCCTTCGATGAGATTTGTCGGCTTGGGCAGACAATCCCTGCCGACTTGGTCGTGATGCCAACGCATGGGCGCACAGGCTTAAAGCATGTTTTTCTTGGCAGCACAGCAGAAAGAATTGTGCAGCATTCCTCGTGTCCGGTTCTCGTTACGCGCGGAAGCGCTCTTCAGGCAAATAATGGTTCACGATTCAGGATTAAAACCATCCTTGTCCCGGTCGATTTTTCCAAGTGCTCGCGGGAAGGTCTTCGCTACGCGATTGGCTTCGCCAATGAATTTGGAAACAGGATCATTTTGCTGCACGCCACTTATCTCGGATATGTCTATTCGTGCGATGGCACTGCTATTTATGATGTCCCCGGTTTGCAAAAGGCTGCCCGCGAAACCGCCGAACGCCAAATGCGCGAGCTCGTGCGCTCTGCGAACTTCGGAGCCGTGAAGTTTGAAACGGCTTTTACGGAAGGATCCCCGGTCCTTGATATCTGCGCCTTTGCAAAAGATCACGATGTCGATCTGATCATTACATCAACGCACGGGCTCACTGGTTTTACACATGTTTTGATTGGAAGTATCGCGGAGCAGGTGGTGCGACACGCGCCCTGCTCGGTTTTAGTTGTGCCGTCTCATCCGCAGCTTAGAGCGGCTCACCTGGCAAAATCAGCCACGGTCAACATGAACAGACTGGCAAGTCAACGGCAATCAGCGAGTGTGCTGAAAAGTGAAGCAGGACAAAAGATCACAACCCCGCGACGCATGGATTCGAGGCGAAAGACTGAATTTCGCGAATCGCACTACAACCGGTGACGCCGGCGTTACTCATGCCCGAGGATTCAGCCGTGGAAGCGCACAACAGAAATTTGCCATGTCCGCACTAAAATTCGGTTTTTTGATCCAGACCGTTCTTGTTGCCTCGACCTCGGCCCAAACGCCGCCAGAGCAAAACAGCCCACTCCCATCACAAGCCAAAGAGGTGCACGGTGTCGCCGTACCAGTCCCCAAAGAAATATTCCGTTCTCTCGACCAATTCCGGAACGCAAACTGGGTAGCTGTAAAACGTCCCGAAGCAGCTCGCTGGAAATCACACGGCGACCAAGCGCAGATCGCGACGCTACTTGGAGTCGTAATAGCGGAAGGTTTCATCGCAATGGAAGCAAAAGATCCGGATGAGGTGAAAAATATCGGGAACAGCGTTCTGTCATTAGCAGGAGGTCTTGGCATCAGAGAACGCGCTCTTCGCCGCAGTCGCAGCATTATGGAGCTTGCCGATAGGAACGAATGGTCGCAGGCGCGCACAGAGTGGGATGGCGTGCTGTCAGATCTCGAAAGCGGAATGGTTGAACTCAAGAGTGGTGAGCTTGCTCAGTTAGTAAGTCTTGGCGGATGGTTACGCGGCACCGAGGCTCTTTCCGCGCTGGTGCTTCAGAATTATTCTCCTGAGCGTTCCGACCTCCTTCGTCAACCAGAGCTAATTGATTATTTGGAGAAACAACTTCGCTTGATGAGCAGTGACATCCAAACCCGTCCCATTGTGATAAAGCTGCTCGAGGGAACACACGCAATTCGTACGCTCGTTGGGAGCGAAAATGGACCTCTGTCGGAAGAAACAGTCCAAAAAATCCACGACGTTTGCGTACAGCTTGTGCCGTTGTCTTCTCGGCGGCTCGACTGATCCTCAACTTGAAATCACGTTAGGACCGTTTCACCGAATCGACATTTTGGTTGACCGGGTCGAGCAGCTTTTCAACTTGGCGAATCCTTTCTCGTTCAGCTGCGGGGCAAGAAACGAGTTGTTTGAGGCGAAGGCCGATGCACGACGCCGCTTCTGGCTTTGGTTCATCGTGCAATCGGGACCTCGTCCACGATAATATTCGAGGAAATCTCGGCATATCCGGGTCCATAGATTCTCCGCCTCATCGGTGGCAGCCGGACATGCGGAGTTTCTCTCGGTTAATTTACGTCCCGACAATGTCATCGACCCGTTCGCGTAATCAAACGAGCGATCCGGGAATGTCGATCCGGCGCCGCCACTAAGCCTGCTGCAGGCACCGAGCAATAATCCAAACATATGCCGTCATCATTGCCACGACGCTAAAGACGATCACGTGTTCCATGCCTCACCTCATTTCTTGCTTGGTTCTGAAATCAGAAGCGCCGCTACAATTTTCTTCGTTGGGCTCAACGCAGCCTGGACATGGATGGCCCCATCGATCGCAATTGCAGCCGGCAGCCGATTCAGGTCCGCGCAGTATTGCCTTGGCAGCTGCGGCGTTCTCTAACATCAGCCTGGCCTGCGCCGTTTCGTTATTGAAAAAAAGAGTCGTTTTCAACGGGTTTGCTCCCTTCTTTGTTACAAGCGTAATGGCCTCGTCGTTGGCGCACTCCGCATGCATTGGCTTTGCTTTGTAAATTTTGCCCTCACATCCTCACGGCGCTGGCTACCATTCGGGGTGCTTCAGACAGCCCACTATGATCAGCGCGTAGAGCGCCATGATCGATACGACGGCAACTAGAATCAGGCATTCCATAGTTATCTCCTTTGAGGTACCTCATAAGGGGACGAATGGCCTACCGCTCCGCGTTGCTTGGCTTTTTCTTTGCAAAAATTGCTCAGCCGGAACGCCGCCTTATCTGCGTACGCCAATTTCGGCGAAAATCTTTCGCTGAAGCGAGGTGGAGAAAAGCCTTCAATGTTTATCCAAATTATCTCATCGAGAGATTCGGCAGCCCAACGGCATGAAGTTCGCTAATTAGCTGGCAAACTCTGTTCCACGCGTTAGTTCGTCCGCGAAACACAGCACCTTGGGCTGGGCGCATGGGATCGATAGGTGATCGACAACCTGTCGGCCGCCTCGCTGCTGCCCCTTTCTCTTATGGTCAGACAGGCATGTAACTAACGCCGAAAAAAAGCTTGGTAATTTTTCTTGGTTTCTGAGCATACTCGCGATTCGTGTGGAATTCGAAGCTGATTCGATGGATCCACGGTAGGCGCGAAAGATTGTTGTGGGCTGTAGCGGGAACTATGGCGCTAACCGTCATTCTGCTTTCCTGCAGCACGACCAGCAGAACAATTGTTGCACCGCCTGCCATCCCTGGCGCGGAGTTCGTCGGCTCGGAGGAATGCGGAACGTGCCACGAACAAATCGTGCGCGACTTTCGGACAGCCACTCATGCTCGTCTCCAGGCGAAAGGTGATAACGCCAAGAACATGGGTTGCGAGTCGTGCCACGGTCCCGGGAGTTTGCATGTTCAATCTGGCGGCGGAAAGGGCACGATCATTAACCCACAAAAGTCACCGGACATCTGTTTCCAGTGTCACTTGGATGTTCGCGCAGCGTTTCAATTGCCTCATCATCATCCGGTGCTTGAGGGCAAGATGAGCTGCAGCGATTGCCATGAACCGCACAAGGGGATCGCAACAAAAGGCGCTCCGACAAATATGCAACAGAAGCTCAGAACCGGTGGCCTTGCTTTTCTGACCCAAAACGAAACCTGCTTCGAGTGTCACACGCAGCAACGCGGCCCATTTGTTTATGAGCACGAAGCGGTGCGACAAGGGTGCAGCGTCTGTCATACGCCTCACGGCAGCGTGAACCAGCGACTGTTGACTGAACGCAACGCGACGCTCTGCATAAAATGCCATTTCCAGGAGCAAAAAATACCCGGCCACATTTTCATTGGAGAAGTCGACCACTCGAATTTTCTGCAACAAGGCACATGCTGGTCAGCCGGCTGCCATGAAGAACCACACGGGTCCAACGTGACTCCGCTGCTTAGATATTGATCTGGATGTTGTGATGAATGCCTCTCGCAGACTCCTGGTGCTGGTTTTTGCGGGAACTTTAGCCGCTGCTGGAGTTCGCGGTGGTACGAGCGACCAGAAGAACGTCGCTACGGCGACGGAAGAGCAACCCGAAGAATACAAAAATTGGATCGAGCTCGCCATGGGCGGGGTCATCACCAGCGGGGATCGCGCGCAGTTCGAACAGGAGCACCGGCTACCGGGCGGTCAGCCGTACGGCGGTATCCAGGATCTGCACATCGAGGGAACCGTGAGCAAAGACATCCTCTTTTCGCTCGATGGTCACGCCCTCTGGGATTTGAACGATTACGATGTAACAATCCAACTGGCGAAGCCGAATTTCGGCTACATCAAGGCTGGCTACACTGAGTTTCGAAGTTGGTATGACGGTAACGGCGGTTTTTTCCCGCACAATGACGTCTTCTTCGAGCCGCCATATCCGGAAATGCATGTTGACCGAGGCGACGCATGGATTGAACTGGGCTTGCGCGCGCCAGAATGGCCAGAGATCACCATCCGTTACGATCATGAATTTCGCTTTGGCCAGAAAGATTCAACGGTATGGGGCGACACAAATCTGACAGGACTCGCAGTTCAACCCAGTCGCAAAATCATTCCGTCCTTCCGTAACCTCGATGAGAGACGCGACATCCTCTCCTTCGAGGCCTCGAAGACAATCGGTAACACAGATCTTTTGCTCGGGATGCGATACGAGCACGACACGATCGATTATTCCCTGAATACGGAGCGCGGAGCCGGTCAGTTGCCTCCGGCCGTTCCACCTCCGGGACAGCAGCGTAAGGTCACTCAAAAACAGGATGATGGCGTCGACCTGTTCAGCGGGCATGGCATTACTGAGACGCGAATTACCGATAATCTTTGGTTCACCTCCGGATATTCCTACACAACGTTGACAAACGATCTTTCGGGTTCCCGCATTTTCGCCACGCACTGGGACGAAGCATTCGGAGAACCAGTACCGACGCTTGGCAGCCGCGATCATTCTTTCATTGATTTAGCCGGCACTGCCCGGATCAAAGAAAATGTCTTCAATGCCAACCTGTTTTGGATGCCGTTCGATAACCTCGCTGTTTTGACAGGTTTCCGGTACACCCACGAGAATAACGACAGCGATTCGACATTTCTTGAGGAAGAACCTCTGCCGAACACACCTCCGTTTACGCCCTTGAACCCGGCTGGAGGATTCCATTACGGACCACCAGTACCGGTCGAAGGCGCCCGCAACTCAGATTACAATCGTTTCGCCGAGCGGCTGGAGATGCGTTACACCGGCGTCAAGAATTGGCTCTTCTATTTTCAAGGCGAATGGGAAGAGGAATTGGGGAACGTCGATGAGTTTCAAAGCTTCGATGAAGAAATTCCGTTGGATAAGGACACCAATGCACTGGGCCAGAAATATACGATTGGCGCTACGTGGTATCCGACAATGCGACTGAATTTCTCTGGCCAATACTTTCACCGAATCGCCTCGTATGATGAAGACGTTTTCAGTGGAATATACCCACGACTGATTCGGCAGGACTGGAACGTCGACGATTTCAACATTCGAATGACGTTTCGACCGAAGCTTCCCGGGGTTATGGGGACGCTGGCTTTGGTCACGCGCTACGATTTTGTGCACACGTCGATTGACGGTCAATGGGAGATATTTCCCCAGGAAGACTTGCTGGCCGAACTGCAGACCGGTGAAATCAAACAACACGTAATCAGCGAATCGCTGAATTGGAATCCGCTACCGCGCTTTTTCCTGCAGGCGAATTTCTCGTACGTGCTTAACCAAACGGACACCCCTGCCAATGATATTAATCTGGACCCACAGACCAGTCCGACAGTCGTGAACTTTAGAAACGATTATTGGACCGTGACGAGCGGTATTGGCTACGTGATCGATGATAAGACAGATTTCTTCGCCGATTATTATTTCTACTGCGCCAACGATTACTTCAAGAACGCAGTCGTCGCCATGCCATACGGAATGGGTGCGACGGAGAATGCCGTCTCAGCAACTGTGACGCGCAAATTGAACAAGAACATGCGCCTGCTGCTGAAGTACGGCTATTTTAATTACCGGGACGTCACATCGGGGGGGCATAACAATTACCGGGCTCACTCACTCTTTTCGAGTTTACAAATTCGATTCTAAGCGGCTAAGCGTTGCCAGCATTTCGATGAAGTCAGTAAAGTCATCGGAGGCTTTTCGAATGCGGTCGCCACGCTTCCGGCGAATGACGGATGCTGGTCGCTCAAGAAATGACGCTTTTCGAATTGACTTCTAACGTACTTTTGACGTCAAATCTGCACGAGGGAGAGTAATCAATTTCAATGAAACGAAAAATATTTGTCTTCGCGGCAATCATCATCACTTCAGCGGGTATCAGTCTTGCAGCCGACGCGGCGGCAAACTGGAACCAGCTTTGTGCTGCCTGTCATGGCAAAGACGGCAGCGGCAACACAGCGATGGGGAAAAAGCTCGGAGTCCAAAATTACTCACATGCGCAAGGATTCAGTGATGCTGAGGCCACAAATGTCATCAAGAACGGCAAGGGCAAAATGAAGGGATACAAAGACAAGCTGTCCGATGCCGACGTAAAGGCGTTGGTGGCCTACGTTCGTTCCTTAAAAAAATAACTGCGCAGAGTTT
>DATDFM010000062.1:0-3005 GCA_036522635.1 Candidatus Udaeobacter sp.
GGTGGCGTCGGGCGTGCGGTGCGCGGATAACACACGCGCCTCGTTCGGAACGCCGAGTTCATCCAATGTTTGCACAGCATTCCGCATGGTCTCCCAGTCCGATTTACTTCCCATAATAATGGCAACCAAAGGCTTCGATTCGGGCATGGGCACAGTGTAGGGAGTTTCTGTCAAACGCCAACTGATCGTGTCATTGCGAGCGAACTCGAGGAATCTCTGGCATCATTTTCAGCAAGACGAGAATTGCATCCAGAAATGTTCGGAAACCTGGCGTCGTGATTCGCATTTGTTCGCAACCGCCAGATTTGTGGCCGTCGCCCTGGGGGCGACGCGCGGCTATAGTCAATTCGCCAGGAAAAGGTGGAACGCGTTGGAAGGGACGTGTTGCAGCGCCTCACGCGATATGACAGGAACCAAGGTTGGCTGAAGCCGGGTGTTAATGAGATATTGGATCGTGAATCGTCGGGGTGGATCGATTGCCCTCATCGGGATGATGGGTGCGGGGAAATCGTCCGTCGGGCGTTGTCTACATCATAGAACAGGTTTGGCTCTCCACGATACAGACGAGATCGTCGCCGCGAAATTCGGGATGTCGGTTCCTGAAATCTTTGCATTGCACGGGGAAAAAAAGTTCCGAGAAGCGGAAACAGCAGCGCTTCGCCGAATGAGAACCGAAGAAAAGAAAATAATTATCACCGGTGGCGGCATCGTATTGCACAAGGAAAACGTCGAAATTTTAAGAAACCAAGCTGTGATCGTATGGCTCGACGGGAATGAGGAAACGTTGTTTGCTCGGGCCTTCCGGCAACAAAACAGGCCGTTGCTGCGAACGAAAAATCCGAGAAGCGCTTTCTCGCAGATTCTTACCGCCCGCAGACCGCTTTACGCAAATCTTGCGGACATGCGAGTCAACACCTCGGAATTTACGGATCAAGAAGTCGCTGTAGCGATTCTCGCAAAACTTTCAAAAATGGGTTCCAACCCGGAATCCCCTCTGCCTCCGAAAGCCCCATGACGTACATTTCGGCAACAGGATTGAAGGCGCACCTTGTCTCCTTTGCAAGGGAGATCGGATTCGATTCGTGCCGCGTAGCTGCCTGCAACTCGCCAGAGCACGCGAACGTTTTTCGTGAATGGCTGCGCGACGGCGCGCACGGCGCAATGAATTACATGCAACGCGGCGAGGAAAAACGCTGCGACCCGGAGAGGGTGCTTCCCGGCGCGCAATCGATTGTTGTTTTCGCGCTGAATTATTTTCAGGGAGATGCGGACCACAGAGCCGAGGCTACAGGAAGATCAGGACGGATCGCGCGCTACGCATGGGGAGACGACTATCACGAGGTAATCGCGGCAAAGCTAAATAAGATCGACGAATTTCTTCGCACATTTGGCGGACATCAAAAATGTTATGTCGATACCGGCCCGGTTCTGGAACGAGATCACGCTTCCGACGCAGGCGTCGGCTGGCACGGCAAGAGCACCATGCTAATCGATGAGCGACTCGGGACCTGGTTTTTTCTCGCGGAAATTTTGACCACCCTTGAATTGCCAGCGGATGATCCGGTCCCGCATCGCTGTGGGACTTGCGACCGGTGTATCACCGCCTGTCCAACAGGCGCAATTACCGCCCCTCATCGATTGGACGCGCGTCGGTGCATTTCATACCTAACGATTGAACTGAAAACCGCCATTCCTGTAGAGCTTCGCCCGCTTTTAGGCGATCGGATCTTCGGCTGCGATGATTGCCTGGATGCGTGTCCCTGGAATCGATTCGCTCAGAAGTCTCGGGAAAACGCGTTCTTCGCGCGCCGATCAACGACTGGCATGTCGCTTCGGGAATACTTGGATTTAACGGACGCCGAGTTTCGCGCGCTTTTCAAAAAATCGCCGATAAAGCGAATAAAACGCCGAGGGTTTCTACGCAATGTGTGCGTGGCCCTCGGGAATGTAGGCAACTCATCGGACCTTCCGGCACTCGAACGAGCCGCAACTGATCCGGAACCGCTGATCGCTGAGCACGCTATATGGGCCATTCAACAGATTCACGACCGGCAAACAGACGCGCAACCGCAATTTATTTGAATCCAAAAAAGCGAGAGACTGCATCTCAAGACTGAGGCCATGAACGCGCGCTATTGGCGAAGGTCTAAAGACGGATAGCTTCACCCGCATAGTGACCACCCCATGCATCAGGCTTTAACCACTCCCCCACTTGCCCGTGAGACCGCCAAGAAGCGCCAGCGTGGTCGCAGGCGCAAGATTCTTTTTCTCTTCGCCGGAGTGGTACTGCTCCTGATCGTTGGGCTGGTCGTCGCGAGCAAACGTGAGAAGCCGATCCCGGTGACAACGGAAAAAGCGATGCGGCGGACCATCCTCCAGACCGTCTCTGCTACCGGTAAAATACAACCTGAAACCGAAGTAAAAATTTCGCCGGAAGTTGCCGGAGAAATCACCGAGCTGCCTGTCGAAGATGGAATGCAGGTCAAAAAGGGCGACCTGCTTGTGAAGATCAAACCCGATTCGTACAAAGCACTGCTCGAACAACAGGAAGCAGCGATCAGCGCCGCGAAGGCAACCAACCTTCAGCAAAAAGCGACGATGCTTAAAACCGAGCACGACTTGGCGCGATCGAAGGATTTGTTCGAGAAGAAGCTCGTTTCAGAGCAGGAATACAATGCGGCCGAAGCCGCGTATGACGTAGCGAAAAACACTTACGAGAGTTCGTTGCATGAAATCGAACGCGCAGAAGCCAGCTCCAGCCAGGCACGCGATCAGCTTTCCAAGACGACGATTTATGCGCCGATGGACGGAACGGTCACGATTCTGAACAGCAAACTGGGCGAACGCCTGGTCGCGACGAATCAATTCGCCGGAACTGAAGTCATGCGAGTGGCCGACCTCAGCCACATGCAAGCGGTTGTAGACGTGAACGAGAACGATGTCGTGAACGTGAAGCTTGGCGACAAAGCAAACATCAAGATCGACGCGTACGGTGACCGCAGATT
>DATDFM010000063.1:0-21073 GCA_036522635.1 Candidatus Udaeobacter sp.
ATAGTGATTCTCGCCCCGCTTCCGAAGTTGTGCAGTCAACTCACCGGATGGTCATTGATTGGAAATGGTCGCGGTGGTTCCGTCGATTTTCGTGAAGTTAACTGTGAACTTTTCGTTGTAAGTCTGTGCTCTATCCTGAAGAACGCTGATCGCTACAGCCTCTCCCAATTGTATGGAAGAATCTGTGTCGCTGCGCCAGTGGATGCCCGCGTGAATTCCGTGCCCGAACGAGATGTTATGCGCCAGCTTGTTCAGCTCACCATTCACCGTCATTTGGCCCGCATCGCCTCCGGTGTAAGACATAAGTGAAAGCCCATCGCTGCTCGGCACAAGGGGATTGGGGATCACGAAATTACCGTCAAAAAAGAACTTTAGGATGGTGATGCAAGCGCCGGCAACGCTCCCATGGCCGGTGGGATAAGCCGGATGAGTTGGCGAACCTTCCGGAAATGCCTGAGAAAGAAAATAATCAGCATATCTGCTGAAGCTTCTTTGCACAGCAAGCGAATTAAGAACACTATCATTGACGCGGCCATCGAGTGTTCCGCCTTGGCCAGTCAAGATTTGGCGAACGATAGCGCCGCCGGATTCAGGACGGTGCCGGAGATGGACATACCATTTGTGGTACCACACGGAGTTCAGTGCAAAGCTGGCAACGGCCGCGAGTGCCACCGCAAAGTCCGGTTGACCGAACGTGCCAAAACCGTTCTGCGTTAGGGAGTTGACGTAAGGATTTCCCGGGTTCAATGGGACACCGAGCGTGTTAAGCACAAGGTACGCTGTAAAGTAAGCCTGATAGAGCACGTCCAGATGGGTGAACGTGGCGAAACCACGTCCATCGTGGAGGAAGCGAGCCTGCGGATCGAGTTGAAGATGTAATCCGGTACCGATGCCATTTTGGACTTGTTGGAAGGTGGTTGGATCCGTCATGTAATCGATGCCCGGTGCATAGGTGACCAGTTGCTGATCGATTTGTTGCGCACCCAAAAAGGTGGGAATGATGCAGAGCTGAGAAATGTAAGGCCCAATGGTCTCACCCGGATAGGCACCACGAAACAACAGATTGGGGGTGACATGGCCATTTCCATCCCTTGGACCTGCGTAGCTGGGCATACTCGAAAGCTCCTGTGCCGCCTCGGCAGCAGTCGTATTTGAAACGTAATCAGTGAACGCCACGTCGCGGAGTAGCGAGGCCCAGTAAAGCTCTACCAGTTCCGTCCCATAAGCCGCACTGGCCAGGCTGGGCGCCGGAGGGACAACTACTACGTTCGCTTGATTGTCTGGGCATGACGCGTTGCCAAACTGGGTGGCATCGCTGCCTTCCAAGCCGAAAGCAAGGCCGCCCTGCGGGCCATTCAACGTTCGGGTGCCACCCATCGTAAGGTTTTCGAAGTCTACCGGATTGCCACTGTTTAAAGCTCTTTTGAATGTTTGGAAGGCATTCAAATTCACCAAACCGATATCAGCCTGAAGAATACCCTTGCTGTATGTGCCGCACTTATCCGGATAGCGCTCCTCGTCCCCGTTTGTTGTATGGGGAGGAACGGGAATGTGTGCTTCGTCGTTAGCAGTGCCGAGGCGAATTGCGAAGCACCTTCTTACTCGCGGATCAGATCTGGGACCCAGCCCACGAATGCCTTCAGCAACGGTTGTACTGCTAGACTGTGCAAAAGCAAGACCAGCGTTGCCGAGCACCGCGCCACTAGTCAATGCGGCTCCCATTTGACCTAAAAACTTACGGCGGCTTGTCGCTTTGCTAGAATTGTAATCCGCAGGTTTTGCATCTTCGGTAATATTCGCAGTCGGGGGTTTACTGTTCATAATAGCCTCTCTGTTGTTTGAAGCGGTTGCGCTTCGCGCACCGCGATGTGTTGATTCCTGGACAATTAGCGAATTGTTTTTGGCAATGCTTCGTATCAGTTCGTTTTGCTCTGCAAAAATTGCTGTGCCCTGCTCGTCACTTCACCTGAGCCTCGGCACGACGTTTTCTTCATTCATTATCAGGTTCGGCTTGGTGGCGTAATCGGCTCGAGTTAATTCTAAATCAGCCCCTCTCGACAATAACAATTCTAAGGCGGTTCGATTTCATCTGTTGCGATGACGCACGCCGAAAGATCGCGAATCGATTGTTTATTTTGTTTCCGCATGCCTTCTGATGCGCAACGGCGGATCCGGCGGTGTGGTAAACCAAAACCCCGGTCGAATGCGTCGTCGCAATTCGCGAAGTTTCCAGCATGTGTTTATTCTTTGGATCGCATGCGCACTGCGGGAACTCAGATCCGAAACTTCATCGACGGTCGATTTGTCGAGCCAATCGGTGGAAAATATCTCGACAACATCGAGCCCGCGACGGGTAAACCCTATTCACAAGTGGCCGACAGCGACGCGCACGATGTTGATCTTGCGGTGGCTGCAGCAGAGAAAGCGTTTCGCGACTGGTCAAAAAAAACGGCAGCGGAACGATCGAATTTTTTGCTGCGAATTGCCGAGTTGATCGACCGCGACCTGGAGAAATTTGCACGCGCCGAATCGATTGACACTGGAAAGGCGATTTCGCTCGCGCGCTCTTTGGACATTCCTCGAGCGGTTGCAAATTTCCGATTTTTTGCCACGGCCATTTTGCACACCGAATCAGAAGCGCACATCACCGATAACGTGGCGTTCAACTACACGCTGCGACATCCGCGCGGCATCGCCGGACTGATTTCGCCGTGGAACCTGCCGCTCTACTTGTTGAGTTGGAAAATCGCCCCGGCCATCGCGGTCGGGAACACTGCCATCGCGAAGCCGAGCGAGTTAACGCCGATGACTGCGTTCCTGCTGTGCGAAGTTTGCCAGGAGGCAGGCCTTCCGGCCGGGGTACTCAATGTGGTTCACGGAACTGGACCGAACGTTGGAGCCGCCATTACCGCGCATCCGAAGATCACGACGATCTCGTTCACCGGAGGGACCGTGACCGGCAAGAGAGTGGCTGAGGCGTGTGCGCCGTTGTTCAAGAAGGTTTCGCTCGAGCTCGGCGGCAAAAATCCAAACATCATTTTCGCCGACGCCGATCTCGACGCCGCCGTGGCCGGTAGCGTGCGTTCGTCCTTTGCCAACCAGGGGCAAGTCTGTTTATGCGGATCGCGCGTGTTTGTTGAGAAACCTATTTACAAGGAATTCGTGGACCGATTCATCGACAAGGCTTCGCAATTGAAACAAGGCGATCCGCTCGACGAACAAACCGAACAGGGCGCGATCGTGAATAAGACACAGCTCGATAAAGTAAAGTTCTACGTTGACCTCGCACAGAAAGAAGGAGGCAAAATCGCTCTTGGCGGTTCCGCGCCGGAAGCGCCTAACGAACGTTGCCGGGAAGGTTACTTCTTCCCGCCGACAGTCATAACTGGCCTGTCAGTCTCCTGCCGCACAAATCGCGAAGAAATTTTTGGTCCCGTTGTAACGATCACGCCATTCGAAAGCGAAGAAGAAGTGATCAATCACGCCAATGACGTTGAATACGGCCTCTCATCGAGCGTCTGGACGCAAAACCTGAGTCGCGCCCATCGAGTTGCGGAGCGGATTAACACGGGGACGGTTTGGGTGAATTGCTGGCTCGTCCGCGATCTGCGCGTTCCATTCGGCGGCATGAAACAAAGCGGCGTAGGCCGTGAAGGCGGCGAAGAAGCGCTGCGGTTCTTCACTGAGTCAAAGAACGTTTGTATCGCGAAGTAACCCGGGGCTGTCGAGGTAATTCTTGAAAGTCAGAGCGCTGGCATTCCTGTTTGCGCCACTATCAATCGCGCTTATTACCGGACAATCAGCGGCCGTTGTCCCTGAAACAGTCGTCATTCCGGACGGGAAACTGCACCTCAAGGCTTACCTCTGGAAGCCAACCGGACCAGGGCCTTTTCCAACCGTTTACTTAATCATGGGTAGACTTAGCCGACGAACTTCGCCGTCTGCACAAATCGTGCGCGCTGAAAATCGATCCGCCCGTTGGCCGCACACCAGACGAGGGGCACAACTTTCTTTATTTTGGCATTCCTCAATGGGAGCACGACATCTTCGAATTCCTTGACGAAAACGTAAAATCTTGATCGCGTTTCCATAATTGGGCTCGGTCCTGAGTTGTTGAGAAGTTGCGGCGTGAGAGTTGATTCGTGAATGAGCAAAATCATTCGCGGAAGTTGCCTGTGTGGCGGCGTGCGGTTTGAAGTCAATCCACCATTCATTCAAGCGAGCCACTGTCATTGCGAGCGTTGCCGCAAGCATTCCGGAACGGCGGTTTGTACTCAGGCACGCGTGTCACGCGAACAGTTCCGTCTGCTTCAGGGCGCGGAGTTGATCAAAGTCTATGGGAAGGCCGAAGGCGCGGTGAAAGCGTTCTGCTCAAATTGCGGTTCAAGTTTATTTGGCGGCGATTGGCCGGACGACCCACAGGTATCGATTCGCATGGGCGCATTCGATGACGACCCAGGAATTCGCCCGCAATTTCATACTTTCGTGGCCGATCGCGCGCCGTGGGATACGATCACAGACGATCTTCCACAGTATCCGGAACGACGCAAAAATAGTTGATGGGTGATAATGGAGTGCCGAGAGTCAGTTATGTGTCGAGCCATTAAGACCCTGCATAATTTTTCACCACCAGCGACGGATGACGAGATTCGCGCGTCTTCGCTCCAGTTTGTTCGAAAGCTTTCCGGATTTACAAAGCCATCGCGCGCCAATGAAGAAGCATTCAATCGCGCTGTGGATGAAGTAGCCCACGTTGCGCATCATCTTCTTGAATCGCTCGTTAGCAATTCACCGCCGCGGGACCGCGAAACAGAAGCGTTGAAAGCGAAGGCGCGATCGGCAAAGCGATATGGGATAGCGAAAACCATCGCCGCCTAACGAATTGTTCGAGTTCGTCGTTTTGAAAATATTTTCATCTGTTTGTGAGTTACAAAATGAAAACCGTCACCGGTGGCTGCGTATGCGGCGCAATTCGTTATGAAATTACCGCGGAACCGATTGTAACCTTTAATTGTCACTGCCGCGATTGCCAGAAAACAACTGGCGGCGGGTACACTCCTGTTTTCTATGTCCCGGTGAACGCGTTTAAGATTACTAACGGCACACCGAAGTACTTCGGCACAACCAGCGAAATGATGGGCCACAATATCCGTGGTTTCTGTCCGGAATGCGGCTCGCGATTGTTTGGGGGCAAGTCCGATTTCGGACAAGGCATTGCGGCCGGGACTTTGGACGATCCGAGTTTGTACAAACCGCAGTACGAAATTTGGACGTCCGACGCGCAACCATGGGATGCGATGGATTCTAAACTGCCGAAGTTCGAGAAATACGCGCCGCGAGGGTGAGCGACACTTTGGAAAAGCAAAGGGCGTCCCGCGCAAAGGAGCGTTGTCGCACGCAGGCTCATAAGGAGTTGCTGGTTTTCTCCGACCGTTGCTGCAACTAGCTTGACCGAGGGTTGAAGGAAACGGTGTAATCAGGCAAATCTGCGATTAGCCTGATTAAGATATCGGAGCCGATCCATGGAACCGTCGACCGTCAGCGGCACGAATTTGCGCACAGCATTTGTCTTAGTGCTTGTGGTGGCGGTTACAGTCTTGTTTCTCGCCGTTACCTGGCCATTCTTCAAACCGCTTCTCCTCGGCGCGTTATTGGCTGGATTATTCCATCCACTTTATCGGTGGATCACCCGGCTGCTGGGCGGCCGCGCATCGCTTGCGGCAGCAGTTACGTTGTTGGTGTTATTCGTTCTTGGGCTTGGCCCGGTCAGCGCGTTTCTAGGGATTGTTCTGCAACAGGCGCTTACGATGAGTGACCAGGCCATCCCGTGGCTGAATCAACATCTGGGTGCGGCTACCAGCTTCAACCTGCAGGAATGGACGGAGCAAAAATTCCCAGCACTAGCCAGGTATGTGCCGAGCCAGGAGCAACTGCTGCAACAAGTCGGCACCGCGGCTAAGACCGCGGGCACATTTCTGGTTGGTTTCGCTTCGCGTATGACCGCCACAACTGCTGCCTTTTTGCTCAATTTGTTTGTGATGCTTTACGCCATGTTTTTCTTTTTCAGAGATGGCGACAAGATTCTGGAACGCATTTTTTATTACACCCCGTTAAACGATGAGGATGAAACACGAATGCTTACCCAGTTCGCCTCGATCACGCGAGCGACTATCAAAGGGACGTTGGTGATCGGGATCATTCAAGGTGCCCTGGCCGGCATAGCGTTTTGGGTAGCGGGAATCGAAGGAGCGGCGTTGTGGGGAACCATCATGACCATTCTTTCGATAATCCCCGGAATCGGTGCTGCTTTGGTGTGGGTGCCGGCAGTTATCATTCTATTCATAACCGGGCAGCATCTAACGGCCATCCTGCTGGCGGCATGGTGTGCCGCTGTGGTTGGCACTGTCGATAATTTCCTGCGGCCAGTTCTTGTGGGCAGAGACGCGAAAATGCCTGACCTTCTCATTCTGATTGGCACGCTTGGCGGACTCTTCCTTTTTGGTCCGATCGGCTTCATCGTTGGACCGATTGTTTGCGGACTTTTTCTTACTGTTTGGGACATTTATGGTGCCACTTTCAGGGAAGTTCTGCCGCCGGTAACAAGCTTTCAGCCAGTGAACCAGAAAACTGACACCTCGCGAGAAATCTCCAAACCGTGAATTGTGGTTTATGCTAATTGAAAATGTGCATTGCCTTGATTCATGTACTGAGCAGTAAATAGAAAATGAGCGAAACGTTTAAAAGCGAACGGGCCCCTGAACCAGTAGGCGCGTTTCCACACGCAAAACGCGTGGGCGGGTTGTTGTTTCTGTCTGGCATTGGCCCGCGTGTGCGTGGCAGCAAAGAAATTCCCGGCGTGACGCTTGATTCCTCCGGCAATGTCGTGAGTTACGATATTGAAACGCAATGCCACGCTGTCTTCGAAAATGTGCGCCTCGTGCTGGACGATGCCGGCGCAACCTGGCAGGACATCATCGATGTCACTGTGTTTCTCACCGACATGAAAAAAGATTTTCCGATCTATAACCGTATTTACGCCGAATATTTTGCAGGCGCCGCCAAGCCAAACCCGACCCGCACAACAATCGAGGTCACGGCGTTGCCCACACCGATAGCCATCGAACTAAAAGTCATCGCCGCCGCGGGATAGCAGCATTGCGTTCAAAACACTGAATCCATTCTGGTTGGCGGACGCATCTCACCGGTAATGGGAGTCTTGTTATGAATCGCGCCCTTCGAAGTGACGCAGGTAATGCCGTGTCTGCGTCTGCAGTTTTGCCCATCATCGGAATCGTGATCGCCATAGCAGCAACTACGGCAATGGATGCTAATGGGCTCTCTGCCTTCAGTGCGTTCGCTCTATTGCCGTTGATGCTCTTGTTTTGGTACCTCGAACGGTTGTCGGCTTCAGAAATGGGATTCAAGTGGGGCAAACCGGCCGATTTCGCCCTCGCGTTGCTCTTTCCAGTATTGGTGATTGGGCTGATCGCCGTCATCGCGATGTTCGCTGGTGCTGTCGATGTTTCGAAAACGAATTGGCAGAAAGCATTTCTAAATCTTTTGATGATGACGATCTTCACTGCACTGGTTGCAGTTTTTACGGAGGAAGGATTTTTCAGAGGATGGTTTTGGGGATCGCTGCGGCGTAGACGCATCAGTCGATCCCAGGTGCTGATTTACACCAGCATCGCATTCTCTGCGTGGCATATTTCCTCCGCTACATTGGACACTGACTTCAGACCCGCGCCGTCTCAGCTTCCGGTGTTGCTTGTTAACGCCGCAATGCTCGGAATTGTTTGGGGAATCCTGCGCTGGATCTCCGGATCGATCATCGTCTCCAGCTGTAGTCATGGGTTATGGAATGGAATCGCTTACGTATTTTTCGGTTTCGGCTCAAAAACCGGTGTGCTCGGTATTCGCAATACCGGAATCTTCGGTCCCGAGATCGGCGTTCTCGGCTTAGTTATCAACGCGTTGTTTGCGCTGTTTCTCTGGCGATGGTGGCGATGCGTGGCTCAATCGAACGCAACCTGATCGCGTAAGTAGGAAACACTAATTCTGCGTGAAATTGATATTAGCGTTGGTCGCGAGAGGCAAAGCAGATTCCGCAAGAATGCGATCGAAGCGTGCGTCATTCCGAAGGTCATCCCATACGGGATCCAATTTCAAATCGCCGTAGTTGATGATACCAAACGGAAGCTTCACCAGTTTGCTCAATTTGGCGAAAGTAACGTCGCGGTCTCCACTCATAACAAGCACTGCCGCAAGATTCATCTCGCACATGGGACCCTCAACTGCATCAACACTCAACGGAAGTATCTCTGTGGCGCGACGCGCGTGGCGGACTGCCTCTTCGTTCTCGCCGAGGCCAGCCTCGGCGATGGCTAGTTCACCAAGGAGTCTGGGATTATCTGGCCGCGGCACAAGCGCAACCAGGGTTAACCGCTTCGCCTCCTCGTAAGCGTGATGCTCCTCCTTTAAGTTACCTTCCGCATGAGCGACGGCTGCCAACGTGAGCCAAAAATTCGGCGCTTTCTTTATGTCGTTAGTCGCTTTCGCGGCGAAGGCTTTGGCTCCGCTGAAATCTCGTTGGATTAAATACAGTCGGAGTCGCGAGGCCTGATAGTTTGCGTCGTCGTTATCGTGAATTGAGTCGAGCCCGGCATGCGCCTCTTCTACATTTCCCATGGCGAGTGCCGCTTCGCTTTTCAGCACTAAAAGTCCCGTCGACTTTGCCCCATGCCGGCGCGCTATGGCCGTCTCCACTACGTGCTCGGCGTTTCGGAATCGTCTCAACCCCGAGTATGTCTGTGAGAGACAGGTAGTGAGCCACACATCGTGAGGATCAAGCTCAATCGCCTTCTCGCCGTCGCGAATCGATTCCGCAAATTGTCCCAAACGACGTTCAACTAACGAAGCGAGCGTAAAGAACTCAACTTCATGAGGCGCCGAAGAAGAGATCTTCGATAATTCCTGGGCCGCCCGGCGGTAGTCGTTCAACCCATGATAATAGTAACGAGCAAGAGCAAGGCGCGGCTCTTCGCGAGTTGGCTCGAGCCGCAGCGCTGTCTCAGCGGCATCTTTTGCGGCGGCGAGATGCTCGGGAGAATGATCCTCGCCGTACCGGTACTGCAAGACATAGGCCTCATTCAGTACGCAATAGGCGAGAGTGAACTTTGGATCGCGTGCGATCGCTCTGTTGAGAAGATCGATCGCTACGTTCCAATTCTCTCGCGGCAGAATTCCAGTTCCAGCACGCAAGGCGGTGCGGGCGCGGAGATAAAGATCATATGCCTGTAAGTCCTGTGTAGGTTGCCGCCAAATCTCCTCCTTTTCGTCAGTAGAGAGGGTTGCCTTTAGTTGGCCTGCGATCGTCTGCGCGAGCTCACTTTGCAGCGCGAAGATGTCCTCCAATTTGCGATCGTACTGGTCCGCCCAAATTTGCGTGTCGGTCCGCGTATCGATGAGCTGGGCGTTAATCCGCACGCGATCGCCCGAAATGTGAAGGCTCCCCTCTAACACGTTCGCAACGCCCAGGTCGCGCCCGATCTGTTTCACATTTTTATTCTTGCCCCGGTAGGCTGCGACACCACTGCGGCTAATGACCTTAAGATCCCGCACTTTGCCCAGATCGGTCAGGATGTTGTCCTGAACGCCATCGGCAAAATACGGCTGACCGGTGTTGTCGCCCAGACTTTCGAATGGCAGGACTGCGATACTTTTCCGGATATCCAAAGCTGGCTGGGCGCGCATGCTCGCCGCCTCACGAGCAACTTGTTGAGACCGAGTCCAAACTGCGAACAGAACTCCGGCCAGCACCACCAGGACAACCGTGGTTGGCAAAAGACGTGATCTATTTCGTTTGATCAAACACTTCGCTCGATAGGCAAAAGTGGGATGACGCGCGCCAACCGGTTTTCCGTCGAGGTGGCGACGAATGTCTGCCGCCAGATCTGCTACTGTGGCATAACGCATTGCCGGTTCCTTATGCATCGCGAACTGCACGATCGCGTCGAGGTCACCGCGTAGCAGGCGGGCGGTCTGTGCATCACAAGTAACCGCACTGGGCGGCGGCGGGACCTGCTCACCAACTATCAAGGCAAGTTCCTCACGAGTGGGGCGGGCAGTGGAAAATCGGTGCGGCTTTTGCTCGGTCAACATCTCATACAGCAGCGCACCTAACGAGTAAATGTCGGTCGCAACGGTTATCGGATGTCCCTTGGCCTGTTCTGGGGAAGCGCAGATCGGTGTCAGATGCTGCTGTGGTTCGGATTGCGCCTTATCTTTCTCCTTCGCCAGGAGCTTGGCGATGCCGAAATCGAGCAGCTTTGGTTCTCCTTCTGCGTTCGCCAGAATGTTGCTCGGTTTAATGTCGCGATGAACGACCATGTTACAATGCGCAAATTCAACTGCGGCGCAGATCTTCAAAAAGAACTCCAGTCGTTGATGTGTCGACAGCTTTTGCGCAACTGCAAATCGCGTTACCGGTGCGCCGACGATGTAGTCCATGATGAAGTAGGGGAGACCATCGTCGGTTGTGCCTGCATCGAGCAGCCGCGCGATGTTTGGGTGGTCGAGCTTCGCCAGGATCTGACGCTCCGCTTGGAAGCGGCGCAGAATCTCAGCGGTATCGGCTCCTCGATTCAGAATCTTGATCGCTACTTGTTTCTCAAATTGGCCATCAGCGCGCTCTGCCAGGTAAACTGTGCCCATCCCGCCATGGCCAAGTTCACGGACGATCACATATGCTCCGACGCGCTGCCCGCCGCGCGGCGGGGCCTCTTGCCAGAAGGTGCCGGCTGCGTTCTCGGCACAATCTTCGAAGCTGTCGGTATGCTCGCTGCGAAGTGCCTCCGCTTCGGCCAGAAGCGATTCAGCTTCTTCAAGCAAATCCGTATCTTCACCGCACCGTGTCTCGATCAGAGCAATCCGAGCCGCCAAACAATTTTGTTCCAATGCTTCGCCCAGGATTGTTTTCAAGAGATCCCACCGTTTTGGATCGATGTTGTCTTGGCGAAATCGGGTAGTCTTTGTGGCCACGTCGAATTTAGATCCTCAGTTCGTGGATAGTTCTCGCCGAAGCCAAATTTTGGCCAGTGTCCAGTCGCGCTTCACCGTGGCCGGCGAAATTTCCAGTAACTCTGCCGTTTCGTCGACCGTGAGCCCGGCGAAAAAGCGGAGTTCAACAATACGAGCCTGGCGCTCGTCCAACGTTTCAAGCGCTTGCAACGCATGGTCGAGCGCAGTCACATCAATTTTGCGGCTATCGTAAAACTCGAGAGTAAGTCTCAGAGGATCCGGGCCGCCACGTTTCAAACGATGTCGCGCGACTGCATAATTAATCAGGGTCTGTCGCATCACCCGCGCAAAGATCCCGATAAAATGACTGCGATTTTGCCAGACCAGATTCTCTTCTCCAATCAGACGAAGGAAAGCTTCGTGCACAAGCGCGGTTCGCTGAAGGGTGTGAGCCGTCCGTTCACCCCGCAGAAAGGTCTCAGCCAAACGCCGTAAATCGTCGTAAACTTCCGGCATCATCTCGCTAATCGCGGCGGCGTCGTTCCGCTCGGCGTGAATCGCCTCACGAGCGAGAAGCGGAGTCAATGATTTCTCAGTGGACGCCGCTGCCCTGTCGGCGTGAACCGTTACCATAACGGCGCAGCTTACTCCATATCGCGGCGGCGCGTCCACCCAGAGCTCATCGTCCTCTGCGTCGATGTCTTCCTGTCCAACCTTTTCAGCACTTGAGAGCACAATTGGATTTTGACACGGAAAATTTAATCTACTGGTTAGACCGAAGCCCGATGGTTGGCTTTACACCTCCACCGGGCTCAATGTCGGCCTCAATTTGTCGTTGGCGGCTATCTAAAACTTATGCGCTAACTTTACTTCACTGCCTCGGCGACTGATTACTGTCCGGCCGGTTCTCGCACAAACCCGTGAAACACGTTGTTCGAGTCCAAATAAAATCCGGCCACCGCGCCATTCGGAGCAATGTTGTAGACACTGGGACCCTGGAAGGGGCCGGTGCCCGCTCCCGGAACGTCGAACTCAGTTAAGAGGCCGTGCTGATCGCGTACGAAGCCGTGATGCACATATGCATCGTCAACATACCACCCCGTGATCGCTCCATTCGTATTGACTCCCCAAGGAAGGGTACCTTGGTCGAAGCCTGTTCCCGCGCCCGGAGCATCGAACGTGGCGATTGTCCCATCCCTATTGAGCAGGAACCCGTGATTCACAAAGTTCGAGTCAATGAGGACTCCCAGAATGCCTCCGTCCGGCGTAAAGCCGCCGCCATATGTACCCTCGCTCGGGCCGTTGCCCCCGCCCGGAACATCGAATGTGGTGATGATGCCCTTCGCATCCCGCAGGAAGCCATGAACGGCGGAGGTTGGGTCAAAATAGAATCCCGTGGTATCTCCACCTGGGCTGATCGCGAAGCTTTGCGTCCCCTGGCTGACTCCTGTGCCCGCTCCCGGTGCATCGAATGTGGTGATGATCCCATTCTTATCTCGCAGGAAAGCGTGCCACGCACCGGACGAATCGACGTAATATCCCGTGATAGCACCGTCCGGGTTGATGAGGTTGGGGCTGTTAAACGGAAAGGTGCCCTGGCCCGCTGCCGTTCCCGCTCCCGGCGCATCGAAGACGGTAATCACGCCTTGATTGGAACGAACGTAGCCGTGGGCCACATTCGATGAGTCAGTGAAATACCCCGTAATGCTTCCACTCGAATTTGTCGCATAGGCTCGAGTCCCTTGGTTACCTGCTGTACCGGCACCGGGGGCATCGAAAATGGTGAAAATGCCATCTTTGGACCGGCTGAAACCGTGTCGCACATTGTTCGCGTCACGGAAGAATCCTATGGTTGTTCCTGACGGGTCAATGTCGAAGGCAGAGGTACCCTGGTTCGGTCCGGTGCCGGCGCCCGGCGCATCAAACGTGGTAATGGTTTGGCCAGATAATTTGATGGATATGGTTAGACCGAGCAGGACAATTGCCGCCGGCACAAGCTGGAGTTTTCTCGTTGTGAGATAGCATGGTTTCATACCCATTAACGCAACAAGGAGCTAGAAAACGGCTCATTGTTCCGGCAAAATTTCCCGCAGTTGGGTTGGGGGCGCGTCTCGAAGAAGTTTGCGCTCCGGCTTTTAAGTTGGGCGTTGGAAGTTGAGCGTTGGACGTTGTTCAGAAATAACGATTAAGATCACGAGCATGAGCAGGAACGAATTCCGCGTGATATCGGCAGATCATACCGGCATCACCGTTTCAAATCTCGAACGTTCGCTCGCATTCTGGCGGGATGTCCTCGGCTTCGAATTGTCACACACGGCGCACCAAAAAGGTGAATTTGCCGAGGAAATCACCGGAGTTAAAGGCGCTGAGCTAAACCTTGCGGTCCTAAACACGCCGAGCGGTCACAAGATCGAATTACTCGAGTATCTCGCACCGGCGGATCGCAAACCCGCAAATGTTCGACCGTGCGATGTTGGTTCCACCCATGTGGCGCTGCTCGTCGAAGATCTAAACTGCGCTCTCGACAGGATTGCTGTCTCAGGCTGGAAAACAGCGGGGCAACCGCAGATACTCACAAAAGGGCCGAACGCCGGCAAGCGCGTCGTCTATGTGCGCGATCCTGACGGAACGACAATCGAACTCATGCAAATTCCGAAGAAAAGTTCACTGTCAGATTGAATGAACATTTCAGAGGCAAGATCCGTCCTGGATCGGGATTCTTTTGAATCTGCGAAATCTGCGTAACCTGCGATTAATGACTTTTTCTTCCGACGAAGAGTTCGCGCGGCAACTCGATTGCGAGGATCCGCTCCGCGATTTCCGCGAAAAATTTTCTCTGCCGCTTGGCAAAGACGGCAAGCCAGTCATCTATTTTGCCGGTAACTCGTTAGGCCTGATGCCGAAATCCGCACGTGCCATCGTTGACGAAGAATTGGACAACTGGGCGAAGTTTGGAGTGGATGCGCATCACGCGGCAGCCACGCCGTGGTATTCGTATCACGAGGCGCTGCGCGTACCGACGGCAAGAGTCGTTGGCGCGAATCCAGCCGAGGTGATCTGTATGAACAGCCTCACAGTGAACCTCCACCTCATGATGGCGACGTTTTATCGGCCCACCAAATCACGGTTCAAAATTTTAATGGAAGAGCCGGCATTCCCTTCCGATACCTACGCGATCAAGACGCAGATCGTACAGCATGGCCTGGATCCGAAAGACGCTCTCCTCCTGGCGCGTCCGCGCAAAGGCGAATTCAATGTTCGAACGGAAGACGTTCTTGACCTTATCGACAAGCAGGCTGGTCAGCTCGCGGTAGTGATGATGGGAGCCGTGAATTTTTTCACCGGTCAATTGCTCGACATCCAAAAGATTACGGCTGCAGCACGGAAGGAAGAAATCGTCGCCGGATTCGATCTCGCGCACGCGGCCGGCAACGTCGCGGTCTCACTGCATGATTGGAACGTCGATTTCGCCGTCTGGTGTTCGTATAAATATTTAAACGCCGGCCCCGGCGCGGTCGGGGGCGCGTTTGTTCATGAACGGCACGCGACAAACACAAAATTACCGCGCCTTGCCGGTTGGTTCGGGAACGATCCGAACACGCGATTCAAATTGCATCTTGAGCCGGAGTTCGTGCCTGTTCCGTCCGCCGACGGTTGGCAGATTAGTAATCCGTCAATCTTCGCGATGGCACCGCTGCGCGCGTCGCTCTCACTTTTCCAGGAGGCCGGCGGCATGGAACCACTGCGCGCAAAATCAAAGAAACTTACCGGCTACCTCGAATTTTTGATCGAACAAATCAGTTCAAAAAAAATCTCAATCATCACCCCGTCGGACCCAAATGCACGAGGCGCGCAATTGTCGATCCAGGTGCACGACCATCCAAAGGAGTTACACGAAGAAGTTATCGCGGCAGGTGTGAAATGCGATTTTCGTGAGCCGAACGTGATTCGCGTTGCGCCGACTCCGTTGTACAACAGCTTTTACGAAGTCTGGCGATTTGCTCAAATTCTGGGTCGTCACCAGTAATGAAAGCGCCTACGAATGGCAGGGCGGCATTCATTTATTAAACCCCTCTTGTCATTCTGAGCAAAGCGAAGAATCTCAGATTAGCTTCGAACGGCTGTTTGCAACCGGACTACTCCAGAGATGTTTCGCTCCGCTCAACATGACAGCAGAATTAACGAAATGAGTTCGAAGCAGGGCCTTGTCGGGCGCAACGCGATTACATCCGAAGAATTAGATGGAAAACTTTGTCTGCGTGCAGTGCGGGACGCAGTTTGGTGAGACTGCGGAAGCGCCGTCGCACTGTCCAATCTGCGAAGATGAACGGCAATACGTCGGTCCTGGCGGCCAGTCATGGACGACGCTCAAGCGGTTACGAACTGATCATCGCAATCGTCTTGAAGAAGAGGCACCGCGCCTTCTCGGAATCGGCACAGAACCGGAATTTGCGATTGGGCAACGGGCGTTACTTTTGCAATTGCCCGGAGGAAATCTGCTGTGGGATTGCATCACTCTCATCGACAATCAAACCGCTACCGAAGTGGATGCACACGGCGGTATTCGGGCCATCGCAGTCTCCCATCCGCATTATTATTCGACCATGGTGGAATGGGCGGAACGTTTCGGTGCCCAAATTTTTTTGCATGCTGCCGATCGCGAATGGGTGATGCGCAAGAGTCGGCGCATCCAATTCTGGGAAGGAACCATACTTTCGCTTTGGGACGATCTGACGTTGATCAACTGTGGTGGTCACTTTGAAGGTGGCACGGTGTTACACTGGCCAGCCGGCGCAGACGGCCGAGGCGCACTACTCAGCGGCGACATCATCCAAGTCGTGCAGGACCGCCGATACGTCAGTTTCATGCGGAGCTATCCGAATCTGATTCCGCTCGGGTCGAAGACGATCCATCGTATCCTGGAAACAATTGAGCCATTCGCGTTTGAACAAATCTACGGCGCCTGGTGGAAAGCGAATGTTCTCGTAGATGCCAAAGCAGCCGTCGCGCGATCCGCCGAACGTTACCTGCGCTGGATTGGTCGTTAGGCGGCGGATTCTGTAGCCACAGGCGTACGGCCAGTCTTATCGAAAGGTTGGAACAGACGGCCCATAGGGCCGTGGCTACAACGATCGAGAGGTTCGCAGCCCATCGACAATCCGTGGCAACGCGATGGCAGCGGGCTCGGGCACTAATTGCGTAGCAAATCTAGACAGTGGGGTTTCCTCAGGATTCACTTCAATCAGTTGGCCGCCATTCCGGCTGCCGCGAAGCGCCCAATCGATGATGTAACCGAACGTAGCAGTCGTTCCGGCCACGATCACGACGTCGCAGCCTCCGCCATCGAGAAAAGTTTCAACTCGTTGCATTTCATTCCACGGCAGTTGCTCCCCGAACCACACCACGCCCGGGCGCATCAGCGCCGTACAGTTTGGACATGTCGGAACACCGAGATCATCCTCTAAGGTAGGGGCGATTGACCTCAATCGCCCGCTCTCGGAGTGAATTGCGCGTGGGCCGGGCGGTTCAGTTGAACCGCCCCTATCTACATTCGAAAATCCGCAGCGCGAACAGCGCGTAACGAAAATGTCGCCGTGGATCTGCACCATCTTTTCCGCCGGCACACCGCCGCGCATGTGCAGATCATCCACGTTTTGCGTAATGAGCAGGAAATCGTTCGTTTGTTGAGCAAGGCGTGCGATTGCTTCGTGCGCCGCATTCGGCCGCGCATGGCTGATGCGTTGCCGCCGCTCGCGATACCAATCCCAAACTAGTTGCGGATCGCGGGTGAACGCATCCGCCGTCGCAAGTTTTATCGGATCAAGCTTCCTCCAGTAACCATCCTTTCCGCGAAACGTCGGGATGCCGCTTTCAGCGGAAACACCAGCGCCGGTGAGAACGAGGACGCGCACAACCTAAGATCGAGAAGAAACGGCGACTTGAAAATCATCATTTAGAGACCTCTTAAAAACACTTGGTGTTGCCAGCTCACGTTCAACTTGTCAGATTCGCGCGATGAGCAAGAGCACACTAGAGATTGCATCGGGCGCTGTGCGCGACATTGAGCCGGAACTTCGAGACCTTTTCAGCAAAGTTGTCGAGCGCGATCCACGAGAAGCGGTCAAGATGCTTGAGGTGTATCCAGATGAATTCGTCGTTAAGATGCTCGAGCTGCTTAATCCCGCGGCAGCGATGAAGATCCTGCAGCGCTTCAGTCTGTCCCGGCGAGAGACGATTCTCGCCAATGCTTCTTCTGAGACAACGCAGCAATGGATGCGTAATCAAACTTACCCGGAACGTACCGTTGGACGGCTCATGCAACCGCCCCTGGCAGTTTTCAGACCGACAACAACCGTGGCCGACGCTACAGAGCAAATTCGGCGGCTCGCCAGAAAAGCCATTATCACCTATGCGTTCGTGACCAACGACGAGGACAAACTTCTTGGAGTCGTCGTTATGCGCGACATGCTGCTGGCAGAACCAGCGCAACGCCTTGATGAAATCATGCTGAAGGATCCGTTCTATCTCACTCCTGATATGTCGTTGACTGACGCGATGAGAGCCGTGCTGGTTCGACATTATCCCGTCTATCCAGTTTGCGAAAGATCCGGGCTGCTTATTGGCCTGGTGCGCGGTCAGATGCTTTTCGAAGCGCAAGCCGTCGAGCTAAGCGCGCAACCGGGCGAGATGGTCGGTGTCGAAAACGAAGAGCGACTTACGACGCCGTGGTCACGGAGCTTAAGATTCCGCCATCCGTGGTTACAGGTAAATTTATTCTGCGGCCTGCTTGCTGCCGTCGTCGTTGGATTATTTGAGCACACCATCGATCGGATCATTGCGCTCGCTGTGTTTCTACCGGTGCTGATTGGTCAGGCTGCAAACACCGGGGTGCAGGCACTCGCGGTGTGTTTGCGTGGCATCACTCTGGGGGATTTAAGACCTGGGAAAGAACGTCTTCTTTTGATTAAGGAAGCTTTGTTAGGCACATTTAACGGCGCGCTGACCGGACTCACAGGCGGCGTCGCAATGTTCGTTTTTGCGAAGATGGTCAAAAGTCCCCAGGCGCTGATGCTCAGCGTCGTGGTGTTTCTTGCCATCACCATTAGCTGTTGTTTCAGTGGCATCGCCGGCGCGATGGTTCCGTTGGTGATGAAAAAACTGGGAGCTGATCCCGCAATGGCGTCCAGCATTGTTGTCACCACTTTCACGGATGTCGGTTGTCTCCTCGTTTTTCTCGGGTTGGCCGCTGTCATGGTTTAGCTCCTCTACGTCAGCCGATGCTAAAAAAGTTAGCCTTGGCGCCTTCACTGCGTTATCAGTCGCGCACTATGAAACAAAAAGTGTTAGTCTTACTTGTTCTCACCGTTTGCGCTTGGTCTCCGGTTTTTAGCGCTCCTGATACTCCGGAAACGCGACGCAAAGAAGCCGAACGCTATCTACAGGTTAGCCCGCCCAAGGCGCTGTTCGAAGACATGGCTGATAAAATGGCTGCAAACCTTCCAACCGATCAACGTGACCAATTTAAGAAATTAATGACTACGCAGGTGGATATTGCTGCGTTATCGAAAGCGATGATCGATGCGATGGTAAAGAATTTCACAACAGAAGAGCTGAAGGCGTTGGCAGATTTTTACGGATCGCCCGTTGGAAAATCGGCGATGCAAAAGTTTGGCGCTTATATGGCTGACATTATGCCGGTGGTACAGACTGAAATCATGAAAGCCGCCGCAAAGATGAACCATTAAGTTCGCGAATAGCGCGTATTAGCGCACAGGTGGAACGCGACCTCCGGGCGCGTTGACAAACATTCATACAGCGCCTTCGGCGATTGCCTTGGACATCGTCTTCGGAGAAGCCGATCCCCCTTTACGCATCAGTCGCAGCCGATCTTGGACGTTTTTTTCTGTCTCCAAGCTCGTTAGGCTTATGGCCCTGGTCCTCAACCTGGTCATATACCCGATGTTGTGAAGCTGGCTTCGACTTACTGGCCGGCATTCGGTAGTTGCCCCGTTATTTGACGACAACGCTGCCCTTCATTTCCCGGTGAAACGTGCAGAAATACGGAAACGTACCAGGCTGATTGAAGGTGTGGCGCCACGTGGCTCCGACATCCACTGAACCCGAATTGAGTTCGCCCCCGCTGTCAGATGTAACAGTGTGTGGCGTTAAATCGTCGTTCAACCATTCGACGGTCTCGCCCTTGGCGATCTGAATTGTGGCCGGCGAATATTTTGACGATGTCATCATCACTTTTACCGTCGCAACGCTGCCGGGCGGTTCGGCAGCAGGTGCACGCGCGGCTGTGCGAACCCCTTTCGGTGGCGCTTCATTCCGGAATTCCCGATGCCGTATCCGGCCTCCCGCATACGCGATGTAACCGCCGCTTCCGAGCGTAATCGTGCCAAGCACCAGAACCGCAAGACTGAGCCAAATCGATAATCGTGGCCACTTGGCTGGCACGATGAGAGCGATCGCGCTCAGGATTGCCACTGCGTAGAAAAGCCAGATCAAACTCTCGGCGCGCTGTTTGTGCGAAGCGAGCCACGTCTGTCCATCGTTATCCGCCATGGCCAACACGCGATCGTACGCTTGCTCGCCGTACTCATATACTGGCCACGCCGCTGCTGCGCTGATGAACACCACGACGAGCGCGACGACTGTGGCGGCGCGACTGCGAACCCAAATCGCTACGACCAATCCGATCAGACCTACCGCCAAGCCGTAAACGGGAAGGGGATTGAGCAGAACGTGGACGTACTCAGGCTCACTCAGATCTCGCAGAATAGCCTGGAACATTTTGGAAGTTACCGATCAATCTTGCGTCGCGACTGTGCTACCGCACCACACATCACTGCGTATCTCTCATCGATCGCGATTGTGCGGAGAAACCTGTATCCTCCTCGCCGTCGCGGGGAATTGCTGCCTGATTAAAATCAGAGATGCGTTTACTTCAACGATGACTGCACCTCTTTGGCGTGGTCCAGATGAGAGGTAAAGATTGGTTTGCCTTTTTCCAGCAAGGCCTTGAGGTCCGCGTTTTTTGCGTTCGGAATCAGCGTGTCATCCATGGCCTTGATAACGGCCTCGTGGTAAGTGACCTCATTGTCGATATAAGCCTTGTCGAATTCCGCGCCGCTGAGTCCGCGTAGGGTCGTCAGTGTCTTGTCACCGCCGGATTTCAGGTTCTGACTGGTGGGACTCTGCTCAGGCGTAAGCTTCAGCTTCTTGGCTAGATCGGTGGCCTGCTTATTTACAGAAGTGTGATCACGCACCATCGATTCCGCGAACTCTTTTACCTTGGGATTCGTGGATTTTTTGACTGCGAGCTTTCCAGCAGCGATGTCGACGTTATCTGCAGTTACCACGATCATTGCGATCTGCGGATCGGTCGGCGCGCCCGCCGGGCTGGTTTGCGCTTGCGCCGAAACGGCAACGAAGACAACACCTAACAAGGTTACGAAGAATGGTTTTATCATTAGACTATTTTCCTCAGTTTTGGTTTCAGTTTAGCGCCTGCCCGTTGCCGAACCTGTCCCGCAACAAGCGCATTTGGATGTTACATTTGTATCGCGCGCGAAAGCGGTTCCGCGCGTGCAGATAACAAGGCAAAAACGGAAACATTGCGGTGCTGATTCACCACTGAATGACAGGAGGTCCGTGGAATTGTGGACCTTGTGTCACAAAGCGCGTTTTGGACACAGTCTTCAGCCGCGCTGCTTATCGGAAAACTAGCTAGGTCAAATTGCGATATGCACTTTCAGGTTGTGGATGTGTATAGCAGAGCCACAAAAATACAAAGCCGACAATCGGCATCAGTATGTCGATCGGGAGAACCAGTCCCACGTTCCCGGGCGAGAAATTGTGTGCCACCATCATCTGATAAAGGTGACCGCCGGCTGCGCCCAATGAAAAACACCAGGGCGGAATCAGCGTCGCGAAACGAAACGGCAGGCTCGCTTTAAACGCAATGACTCCCGCAATCCCAACGCCGAGACTCGCGAATCCGACCTCTGCCTGAAACGGGCTGTTCTCCCAACCGATAAACTTCGCCGAC
>DATDFM010000064.1:0-8892 GCA_036522635.1 Candidatus Udaeobacter sp.
GCCCGCTGCATTACATGATCCATAAGCAGGACCTCACGCGACAAATAATCCGTAGCACGCTTGTTTTTCCGAAATGAACGCCGGGTGACAGGAACCAGTTCGGCACTTGTGACTGAGTCGCCACTGGCAAAAAGAGTTACCTTATGGCCTGAGCGGACCAACTCTTCAGTCAGATATGCAACAATCCGTTCTGTTCCCCCGTAATGTCTCGGAGGCACACTCTCAACTAGTGGCGCAACCTGCGCGATTCGCAATCTATCCCCCACTCCTTCCCATCAGCTAATCATTCGCTGCATAATCGAATCGAATACGAAGTCTGGTTCTATGCGAAAATTTTCTTTTGCGGTAGCGCTCTCGCAAGGTTGAACGCCTTATTCTCGCCGGCGAAATGGCCGTCGCAATGCTCGATACCTCACGTATCTCACCGAAGCGTCCGACGAGCTCGACGCGCGCGTAGTTAGTGTGGGGACCGAAGCAAGTAAGATCATGAAACTGAAATTGATAATAGCAGTGATCCTCGCATCGGGAACGATAGCGAGTGCAAACCTCATCCCACTCGGCTCGGTCACTTTGAATGGTGATTTCACCCTGAACCATCTTTACAATTTTAATGACCCAGCTTCCCAGCCATTTGGATGGTGGAGTGATCAAACGGTAACACAGGCCACCGGCATCTTCGCGTCCCACATTTCCCCGGGCAATGTCCTCGGCGGTCAAGCGTTGTGGACCGTGAACAATCTTCCCGTGTTCGCATTAGGTGGATTCACATTCACAACTACTAGTGTAGGAATATTCGGAGCGGATTCGGGGCGGTTTGTGCAAGGTATCGTTGAGCTTAGTGGCAACGGTTTTCCTGGCGGTGAAACCGTAACATGGCAATTCACCGCGCCGCCATACGACATCACGCATTTCGACCACGACGTTACCGGCCCGATTACGCTCATGTTTCTGGCGTTCCACGAGACAGGCCATGTTCCCGATATTGGCGGCACGTCAATGTTATTGGCGGTGGGATTCGCGATATTATTTTGCTGCAAACATTTTCGCATGGTGTGAAAGAACCGGCGGCTCCGCAATTCGCCTGCGTTTACCGTCGAGTTTCGACTTCCTTCTGCTCGACACGCACCGCGTATTCGTCCGGTTTTACTTCGCGCCCGGAGCGGTCGGCGTACACTTGGGTAAACTCAGCGCCGAACAACAGAATTTGCGATGAGTAATAAACCCAGAGTAACAACGTAATCAGAGAACTGGCTGGTCCATAAGCTGACCCGGCGGCACCGCTTCCCAAGTACAAACCCAGCAGCCATTTGCCGATACCGAAGAGCATCGCGGTCATAACGGCGCCTATCCAAACGTCTCGCCACTGAATCGTAGCGTCAGGCAGAAACTTAAAAATCATGGCGAAAAGAAAAACAATAACCGCAAAGTCGAATATCAGGTAAACACCCATTGCAACCACCAGGCCACCGGGTAACGCAGATTGCACGTAATGGCTGAATCCTTTGAGCAGGCTCTCCAGCGTGAGTGAAACGAGCAGCAAAAAACAAACGCCCGCCACCATGCCGAAAGAGAGAAATCGGTTCCTGAGAAAACGCCAAATGCCCTGACTAGGTTTTGCTTTTACATCCCAAATTGTGTTCAACGCATCCTGTAGTTGACCAAATACCCCGCTCGCGCCGAAAAGCGCGAGAGCAACGCCAATGATAGTCGCTAGCGTGCTTTTGCCCGGCTGCGATGCCTGTTGCGCAATGTTTTGCACGACCCGCACCGCGCTCGGATCCAGAAAGTAGCTCATCTGCTCGGTGATCTTGTTCCACGTTCCGGCTGGATCTTCGCGAAAAATGATCCCGACGACGGCGAGCAAAACGAGAATTAACGGCGCTAGCGAAAACACCGTGTAGTATGCAAGCGCTGCACCTAACTGTGGCGCTTTGTCCTCGAGAAATTCCTTCCCAGTTTGCTTGACCAGACCAAAAGCGTTGCCGAAGAACGATGGCTTGGATGTCGATGATTTTCGTTGTTTCGTCACACGCGCTTAAAACAGATCGCTGATACGGGTGTGTTTGGCTGTTGCGTAAACCGTCTGTTATTCGACGATTGGAGCGTCCAGCAACCTCTCGCTCGCGAACTTAATTAAAATGTCGCTGAAACCGCCCTTACCACCGATGGAAGCGCGATCAGTCGACGAAATCCCGACTGGCGATGGATGGCAGTATGAACCCAAATGGGACGGGTTTCGCTGCCTCGTGTTTCGCGATCACGATAAGATCTTTTTGCAATCAAAGAACGGACGACCGCTGGCACGTTATTTTCCCGACGTTCTTGGCTATGTAGCGAAGTTGCAGGAACAACGGTTCGTTCTTGATGGGGAACTGGTGATTCCAGTCGGCGGCGCACTTTCATTCGATGAATTGCAATTGCGTCTGCATCCCGCAGCGAGTCGTGTTCGGAAACTCGCTGCATCTCACCCAGCACTTTTTATCGTGTTCGATCTCCTGGCTGAGGATGGCGAATCGAATTTGAAACGGAATCTGCGCGAACGGAGGCAGTTACTGGAAAAATTCGCGCGTTCGAATCTGCCCTCAGCAAAAGATATACGACTCTCGCCGGCAACAACTGATTACAAGGTTGCGGCCGCTTGGTTTCGAAAAAGCGGGCGCGACCTTGACGGGATCATGGCGAAACGGCTGGATGCTCCGTATGCACCCGGCGAACGGACCGCCGCGGTGAAAATAAAACAGATCCGCAGCGCCGATTGTGTTGTTGGTGGCTTTCGTTACGCCACCGGTAAACGCGTGATCGGTTCACTTTTACTCGGACTTTACGACGACGACGGTTTGCTTCATCACGTCGGATTTATCTCGGGATTCAAGGCATCGGAGCGTGCTGCGTTAACACAAAAATTCGAGCGACTGAAAAAGTCACCCGGTTTCACCGGCAACGCACCCGGAGGGCCAAGCCGTTGGAGCACAGAGCGCAGCGGTGAATGGGAGCCAATCGCGCCAAAAATCGTGGTGGAAGTCGCTTATGATCATTTTACCGGCGGCCGGTTTCGACACGGCACTAGATTCCTTCGCTGGCGACCCGACAAAGACCCTCGTCAGTGCACAATGGATCAGGTGGAGCATCGTGAAGGAAAAGCGATGGCTCTCTTGTGAGTTAGGGTTCTCGCCTGCGCAGAAACTTGAGGACACCTCGCTCCGCTCGTCGGAGATTGGGAGGCTCCAATGATTTCGTGCCGTTGAGACCCGCAATCCGCGTTCGCTTCAGATAAGCCTCCACGATTATCGGATGGATGTAGCACTTCCGGCAAACGGCCGGAGTGTTTCCAAGAAGTTCTGCTACTGCGCAAATGGCCGTTTTGATGTTCGACTTTGCTTGTTTCTTTGTTTCAAATTCTTCCTGTTTACTGAGCGCAATGGCAGCCAGCACGGTGCCACCCCAAGTGCGGAAATCCTTTGCGGTAAAATCTTCTCCTGCGATTTGGCGCAAGTAGTCGTTTACATCTTGCGAAGTAACTTCTCGTACTTCCCCATTCTCATCGACGTACTGGAATAAATCCTGACCGGGTAGGTCCTGGCATTTCGCAATGACTTTGGCAACCCTGCGATCGGTGACATCTACTTCGTGTTGACGCCCGCTCTTGCCGCGAAAGCGAAAAAGCATCTGCGCGCCTTTGACCTTCACATGACGATTTTTCAGGGTGGTCAAACCGAAAGACTTATTTTCGCGGGCGTATTCTTCGTTCCCAATACGTATGAACGTTCGCTCCAAAAGCCGCACGATCGTTGCGAGCACTTTTTCGCGCGGCAGACCGTGCAACTTCAGATCTTGAGCAACTCGCCGGCGAATGTTCGGCAAGGCCTTGGCGAATTGTGCGAGCCGGTCAAATTTATTTTCATCCCGTACTTCGCGCCAACGCTCGTGATAACGGTACTGCTTGCGGCGACGCGCGTCGCGACCGGTCGCCTGAATATGACCGTTTGGCGACGGACAGATCCAGACATCCGTCCACGCCGGCGGAATAGCCAAACGTTTGATCCGAAGTAGCCGCTGCTCATCGCGAATTGGCTTTGCTTCCGTGTCCAAATATTCGAAATCCTTGCCTTTCGCTCTGCGGCTATAACCAGGGCGCTCGTCGTTGACGTACTGCAGACCGGCTTCCTCCGCAGCCTCAGCAGGCTCAGAAGCGACCGCGGATTCGATTGCTTTGCCGTTCCGAGTATTGGCCGCACGCCCCATCGAGAAAGAATCACTTCGAGTTGTTAGCTCCTGCAAACGCCTGACGGACCGCCGACATCCATTGGGCTTCGATATTCTTAACTTGTTGTTCAGCCCGACATTGTAACTGCCCGAAGTTATAGCTTTTTAACCGTGGCAATTCCGCCGCGGCCAACGCACCCCAAATCATTTTCTTTCCAGTAACTCCCATAATTAGCCCTTCCAACGTGAGTACCAATCCCAAATCGCCGGGCTCATCCCCGGCAACTATCAATCGTGCGCGGCCCACCTTTTCGGCCGCCCATGCACCAGCCTTTCGGATTTTGCTTTCGTCGATTCCAAGGGTCCGCATGACGTCGCGCAAGGTCTCTTGATCTGCCTTGATCTCCTTTTCGATTTCCCGGAAGAAACTGCCAAGTGGCTTGCCTGTGTGGACTTCCGCCCAATGTGCGATCAGCTCCAACGCGCTAACGGAGCCCGCCAGGTGATCATTGAGATATGAGTCCAGCCCTTTCATTGTGTGGACGGAATGCGTCAGGTCACATGGGAGGCAGCCGTTCTTCGGCCGGACCGGCGATCACTTCGCCGGTAGGTTTGAAACGTGAACCATGACAAGGACAATCCCACGTCGATTCAGCAGGATTCCACCTAACAAGACAGCCAAGATGCGTACAAACTGGCGAGAGCCGGTGAATGTTTCCTTTGTGGTCACGGAAAGCGGCAACTCTTTTACCACGCGAACCGATGATCATTCCGTTGCCCGGTTTTAGCTCGCGCACGGAATCGGCTTCGGAGCGAGCAAACCGATCTTTGATCATGTAGTAGGGATAATCCTTGTTTTCCCGCAAATAATTCCATGTAGCGCCCTTGATTTTCTTCCGGTCCACGGCAAACAGCGCGGTCCAGGGATTTTTTTGTCCCGCCGTCCAATCGCGCGCCATCATCGCCGCGACAGTTCCAAATGTGATCCCGTTTCCACAATAGCCGGTCGCAATGAACTGTTGTTCGGCGTTCTCTCCGATGTAAGGCAAGCCGTCGGGAGTGGAAATAACCTGGCCAGACCAGCGATGAGTCACATTCGCCTTGGGGATAATCTTTTTTAGCCGCTGCCACAACCGGACATAAGCCTTTTGGGGCTTCTTCTTTTGTCCGGTTTTATGATCTTCACCACCGTAGACGATGTAATCGAACTCGCGACGGCGATCGATTCGCAGATAATCATAAGGCTCGCGAGTATCCCAGAAGACCGCTTCTGGAATCGTATTCGATGGGACACGAGCACCGAGTGCATAGCTGGTATCGAGAGAGAGTTTCGTCTGGAAAAGTGTGGACGCCACGATGTTCGCGAAACCGACCAGCGGATTGTTCGTTGCCATTACCACACGATCGAAACTGATCCAGTTGCGGTTAATCTTAACGCGTCGCTTCTTCGCATCGAATTCGCTGGCTGCGCTTTTTTCGTAAACGTACGAACCATTGCCAGGAACTTTGGCCACCAGAGAGCGAAGATATTTTCTCGGGTGAAACTTGGCCTGATTCGCAAAGCGCACCGCCGGCAAATTAAAATACGGAGCTGAGTCCGAGTAAGTTGCTTCAAATCCAAGCGCCTCCGCGATCTCGGCTTCCTTCTTTAGATATAAAGCTTCCTTTTTTGAAGAAACGCCTACCGGAGCGTGTAGATAAGCCGGTACGCGCGCGAATTCGCACTGGATTCCTTCCCCTTCAACAATCCTTTCAATTTCATCGATGGCGGCCGCACCCGCATCCCAAGCCGCTTGGGCATGATCGTTGCCAAAATTGCGTACGAGCTCTTGGAGCTGAACATCGGTGACATAAGTAAGGTGAGCAGTTGTATGGCCGGTATCGATTGAAGCCACTCGCTCGCGCTCCACTAGCGCGACTGTTGATCCTGCGTTCTTTAGAAGGTAAGCAGTAGTGATACCCGTAACGCCAGCCCCCACGACAAGAACATCGACGCTTATATTCCTCTGTAGCTTCGGAAACGTTCGGATTGGTGTATCGTCGATCCAAACGGGAACGTTCCTCATCTTTCATTGTTCGCTGCGCGTGTGCGTTTTAGCCGTGCACACGCGTTGTTTCAACCAGTACAAGCCCTGCCAAGACTTATTTTCCATTCGCTGGCCGGAACAGTTAACACGAGACACGTGAACAGGGCGCGAAAAGCGACTCCCTTTTCATGAAGAAGCAAAATGAAGTAATCGACAATCTGATAGAAACGCTCAAAGACGGTCAGCAGGGTTTCAAAGAGGCTGCTGAAAGCGTGAAAGATCCGCAGTTGAAATCACTGTTCCACGATTATGCCCAGCAACGTGCGCGGTTTTTAGCTGAGTTGCGAAGCAAGGCGCAGAACCCCGGCCAACAAGAAGCCGATGTGAGCGGCAGCGCTGCAGGCGCATTGCATCGCGGCTGGATCAATCTGAAGTCTGCTCTTAGCAAAGGTGATGACCATGCCATTCTCGCTGAATGCGAGCGCGGTGAGGATTCCGCAGTGGAAGAATATCAGAAAGCGCTAAATGACGGTCTTTCTGCACCGGTGCTGGACATTGTCTCACGCCAATACACCGAGATCAAAGCCACCCACGATCGTATCAGGGATTTGCGCGATGCCGCCAAAGGCTAACAGGAATTCTAACTCAAACCGTGTAGGAATTTACCTGATAACATAACCATCCACCCTCCTGATCGTGTGTTTCAGTCCAAATCGCTTTTCACGCCGATTTGAGTAAAAGGTCGAGTCGGGAGGTCTGAACGACCTAAAATTAAGTTAAACAAAGAAAGGCATCATGGACACACGACAAAATCCAAATCAACCCAGCAAACCAACTTCTCCCGGACAAGGCGGACAGCACGACCGCGACAAAGAGGAACGTGAGCGGCAGCGGCGCGAGCAGGAAAAACAAGGTGGCGGTCAACACGGCCGCGGTCAAGAGGGCGGACGATAAGAGTGGTTCTGTGGGAACAAACAAGCGGCGGGAAGCAACTCCCGCCGCTTTTTATTTACGTCCAAAGGCGTTTCTAAAGGCGAAACCATCTTGTTATGCCGGAAGAAGAAACAATTGAACGCGCGCGCGAAGACGCGCGGGAAGGTAAGTCCCCCAGCACTCAGGCTGGCGAGTTTGTGCGCGAAGAAATGGAACACATTCGGGAAGGTGAACACGGCGCCCGATCGCCTGAACAGGCGATCGCCATTGGTCTATCCAAAGCGCGGCGAGCAGGGGTAGAGTTGCCGCCTCCGAAACGCGGCAGCCGTCGGACAAAGCGCCAGGCAAAACGCGATCTCACCAAGGGTCACGCCAGTCGTCGCAAAACGCCGTCTCGGAAACGCTCCCGCGCAACCAAACAAGCGCTTAAACGCGAGAGCCGTCGCTCAGCATCAAAACGGGCATTGTCAGGACATGCGAAGCGGGTGGCGAGCCAACGCTCTGCACGCTCACGTTCGGCTTCTGCGAAAAAGGCAGCGCGCACAAGAAAGCGTCGACGCTAAGAGGTAGTTTCGCTGGCGATAGACGCAAGAGTGCCGCGTAGATTTGGCTCTGTGAAGTTGTGACAACTAAAAAACAACGAGCCGCTGCAAAGCGGAACATTAAGAAAGCAGCGGGCGCGGCGCGTCGAAAAAAAACAATTGCGCATCTGCCTCGGAAAACGCGGACCGCTCTTGGCAAACAGGGAGCCAAAAAGGCACGAAAGAAACGTGCAAAGTCGAACTGAAATTTCCTTCGCCGCTTTCAACTCACGCCACTACGAGACCATTGTTTCCGACTCAATTGCTGACGGTTCAGGCGGATTTACTTTCGGCCACCTTTTCTCCCGCCTTTGCGGGAACTCGATTTGCTTCGCTTTTTCCCGCGACCTCCCCCGCCCTTCTTCCGACCACCTTTGTCTGATTTATTTACCGTCGCCCATGCCCGGCGTTCAGCTTCTTTGCTACTAACACCACGTTTCTTATAACCTTTTTCGATGTCATGAGCTTTGCGTTTTTGCTTAGAAGTATATTTCTTTTTGCTTCCCCGTGCCATAGGCCCTCCATCTGAGCTGTTTGATAAAAGTAACGCATTTCGCCGACCGATCGGATTTAATTACCTTCGCCGGCATACCTGCTTGGAAGGTTTGTCCGGTAATGGAAGGTTTGGGCATGAATACGTTCTCACAATTGCTTCACACATTGCTTGGACTCGGCACTGAACCACGAAACCTAACATTCCTGCAGGTATCAGTACGCGGCGTGATTGTTTTCATTGCGACCCTGATCATGGTGAGACTGGGCAGTAAACGTTCGCTTGCCGAGAAGACCGCGTTCGATGCCGTTTTCATCGTCATCATCGGTTCCATGTTGGCGCGCGCCATTAATGGATCGGAGGCCTTCTTTCCAACGATAGGCGCAGGATTTGTTCTCGTGTTCATGCACCGGCTTTTTGGCGTTGCCGCGTACTATTCACATGCGTTTGGAATCCTCGTTAAGGGACAGCCAGTGGTGCTTGTACAGAATGGCACATTGCAGCGGCCGAACATGCGATGGGAGCACATCTCCAAACATGATCTGGAAGAAGATATGCGACTTGATGCGAAAACGGAGGACCTATCAAAAATTCAAATTGCGCGACTCGAACGCAGCGGAGACATCAGTTTCATTAAAAATGGTGGGCAACGCGG
>DATDFM010000065.1:0-3927 GCA_036522635.1 Candidatus Udaeobacter sp.
AAACACGCAGAACGGCAGCGCCAGCATCAGCGAGCTCGGCCAGTACGAACAAGTCGTCACGCTCCCCGAGCCGGTGAAATCAGATCAGATGAAGATCGACCGCCACGGCCACGAAATCGTGATCACGATTCCCAAAGCCAACGCAACCTGACGCCGAGTGACAGCGAAAACACAAAGGCGCGGTTTCCCGCCGCGCCTCTTCTTTTGCCGCATCCGCGTAGTCCCGCCTCGACGTGTGTATGCTATATGGCATACAATGTGATCCGTTATTAGAGAGTCATGAAGTTCCCGACGGTCATTTATCAGGAGGAAGACAGCGCATGGATCGTCGAATGTCCCGCGATTTCCGGTTGTGTGAGCCAAGGCCTCACTCGTGATGAAGCCCTCGCGAACATCAAGCAAGCGATTGCTCTTTGCCTGGAAGTTAGAGCCGAGCGCGGCATGCCCCTGGCTTTCGAGACTTCAGACGTAGAAGTGCCGGTTTGACGAAAGTCCCGCAAAAAATTGTTGCCCTGCACACGCGAAGGCTAAACGCTCGGTGAATGCCGCAGCTTCCATTGCTCACCGGACGCGAAGTGGTGCGTGTCTTTGAAAACATTCGGTTGGCAGGTCGCTCGGCAACGTGCCACTCACATCATCTTGGTAAAAGAGGGCGCACGGGCGACACTGTCGATACCGAACACTAGCCAAGCGGACAGGTGCATCCACTCGCAAAACCGGCTTCAGAAAATCGAGTGCGATGGGGAGGATCGACATCACCACTACCACGCGAAAATTTGCGGCAGTGTGTTTAAGAAGCTCGCGAGTATGGCGATCCAGATTTCATCACGTTAACCGCGTACCGCGAGTCAGCTAAGTGCGCCGGCTCACGTCGGCAGCCCAAAATAGCGACATGGGGTGACCTGGCCATCACGGATTCTGATCGACGGATCCGCTCCGATCGCGACTCGCTGCCTCACAGGGTTATTCAGGGGATGCGGTACGGGAGCTTTTCGGGACGGTTGGACGCTCGACCTGCAACACCAGGAAAGTTGTTCACGTCCCACGCAAAGTTCTGGTCATTCGTAAGGGCTAATCGTCGACGCGATAAAATCACGAGCTTAATATGCAAATAGTCTTCAGCATTGCGTCTTAGCTTTCGGACCTGTCCTTTACTGAATTGAATGGTCGCAAGCTCTGCGTTTTGAAATTTTCTCAACCTGCCGCGGCGTGTCTGAGCAGCTATGACGGCAAGGATGTTTGAAGGCGATCGCGATCCCGAGCAGGTGCGGTTGTATTCGGCTAGGATCTTATTCGACACGACGAGCGACCCTTGGAAGAAAAGCCAGCGAATGAACTCTTTGTATTCGGGATCGAGTGGATTACAGAAATTCTTCGCGACGGTGTTGTCGACGAAGATGTCCTTCCACTTACGCATGCATCGCGATTTCCATGACGTCCATCATGTACGTGTCGAAGAATTCTTTAGGTCCGCCTTGTATTGTGCCGTCGCTTCTGAATTTTAATTTGTGGCACTTGGCTTGGCCTTTTGCCATCGTGAGATAGTAAACAGCGACGTCATCCTCGTGCAGCTGCCCCTTCGCAATGAGTGCACGGAACCGGTTAAGTAAATACTCGCTGTGTGTCTCGAGCAGGTACCACTTCTTCTCGGCCCTATGATTTTCCAATAGGTAATCGGCGAAATCCGCTTGTACACTCGGGTGAAGGTGAATTTCCGGTTGCGATACAAACAGCGACGAACCTTTTCCGAGCTGGGTATCCGCAACGAGAATGGGCAAAAACTGGCTAATACCAAACCCGACATCGACGAGAGATGCCTCGACGCGTCCGTCATGTGGCATCACCCGTATCTCATAACGGCCACCGGCATAACGCCTGGACCGTACATCGTACAGTAACTTCAATTTGCGGGCCGCCTGTTTCAGTTTTTCGAGCTGCCGAGATTTCGATTGTTCCCACTCCACAATCTGTTCAACCCAATTTTCCCCGAATTTCTCCACTTTGAACGCTGCCTTTGTGCGCTGATAGTACGTGCGTTCCGGCGGCAGCCGGAATGAACTCACGTAATTGAACGAGCGTTCATACTGCGGCAGAATCCCGGTCACGTACCGAATGTGAGAACCAAACGAAGGGCGTTTCGACAATTGACGGAAAACGTCAGCGGAGCCGCCAAATGCAAATACGTCGTGCGTTGTGTCGGCAAAAAAGTCGTGCATGAACTCCGTGACATTCATGGTGCGCGCTTTTTTGCCTTTCGCCGCTTTTTTTTCCCGTTCTGCTTCGATCTTTTGAATATCGGTGAAAAACCGCTGCAAAGCGGGACGGAATCCAGGCGTCTGCCTCAGATTCATTGGATCTTCCTTCGGTCGATAGTTAAACTCGGCCTTGTACTTACCATCCTTTTTAATCGACAAATCCAAAGCTCTGCTCTTAACGTCGAGGCAACTCAGTTTTGGCAGTCTGGTCGCGGTGCTTAATGCGAAATCCCCATTGAACACCAGTGCAGTATCAGCATCATCGTCGTACAACTCTAATTTGATGCCGATCGGCGAGGTTTTGCGGTGGTTTAATGCCAACTCGACAAAGTCGCCCATATTCACGTAACTCCCGTTCGGTGAAAAATAGAACGGGAAATTCTTTGTCTGGAGGGCACCGAGAACGCTGTAAATGAGACTGCTCTTCCCGCTGCTATTTGCGCCGGTAAAAAGCGTGAACTTCGAGCATTCGACGTCAACACTTTCGAAACACTTGAAATTTCGCAATGCTATTCGTCGCAAATACATCTCTGTACGTTAGTTTGGTACGCTCACGTTCGCATTCCCACAAGCAGTAATAACGCGTCACATTCGAACAAGAATCCACAACCTTTGATCCGATCATCCTCGTACCGTCTTGATCCCCACCCGCACGATGCGGTCAATTAATCGCGGATATGCGAGTCCCGCTTTGCCAGCCGACAGCGCGAAATCCTCGTCGGACGCGAGGTGGGGGTTTGGATTGGCTTCGATGAAGTAGATTTTGTTGTCGGGGGTGAGGCGGAGATCGATGCGGGCGTAGCCGTCGATGGTGAGGAGACGGTAGATGCGCTTGCAGGTGTCCTCGATTTCGCGGATGAGCGCAGGGTCGAGATCTTCGGCGAACTGGTTTTGCAGGCCCCAGCGTTTTCGATATTCGTCGTCCCATTTCGCTTTGAACGTGGCGATCTTGGGCTCGTTCGGCGGGACTTCGCGGAAGACCAGCTCGCGGATCGGGAACACGGTCAGCCGCGTGTTGCCCATCACGCTGACGTAAAGTTCGCGGCCTTCGATGTATTCCTCCGCTATCGCGTCAGTGTTGCGCTTCTCGTGAATGAAAGCGACGCGCTCGCGTAGTTGTTCCTCATTCTGGACGAATGACGCCTGCGAGATGCCATACGACGCTTCGTCCCGTACCGGTTTCACCAAAACCGGAAACTTCAGTCGCTTCAGCCGCGCGCCAGCGCGCTGGCCGCGCGGGACGACGACGAAATTCGGGACGCGGATGCCATGATAGCCGACAATGTTTTTCGAGATGCCTTTGTCTTTGCACAATGTGAGTCCGGTGGCGCCGCAGCCGGTGAATGGCACGCCCTGAAGCTCGAGCAGTGAGACAATGTTCTGGTCGAACCCGGGATTGTTTTTGAATTGCTCGACCAGATTGAAAAGCACGTCGGCGGGAAACGATTCGAGTTTTTGGCGGACAAGATCGACATCGTCGAAAATGGCGAGCTGTTCGGCGGTGTAACCGAGCTCGCCGAGTGCGCCCATTACGTTCGCTTCGGTCTTCCAATCTTCGGTCTTCAGTTCCTGGCTCAGGTCTTCGTCGATCTTGGTCGGACGCGCGCCGTCGCAAACCACCAGGACTTTGAGTTTCTTTTTCACTTGCCTGGTATCGCTTCTCTGTCATTCC
>DATDFM010000066.1:0-37959 GCA_036522635.1 Candidatus Udaeobacter sp.
ACGACCCAATCTTCTTCAACGTCTGTGTCGCTCCAACCGCCGATCTGTCAATCACCAAGACCGCTTCGCCGGATCCTGTGACGACGGGGGATGACTTGACCTACACGGTTACTGTAACCAACAATGGACCGGATCCAGCAACATCGGTTGTTGTGACCGATAATCTTCCCGCTGAAACAACCTTTGTCTCGTGCTCTTCGACAGGAGAAGGAGTCTGTGGTGGCTCAGGAAATAATCGGACCGTGACGTTCCCACTACTTCCCTCAGGTCAATCTGAGACGATAACCTTTGTAGCCAATGTGAACTGTTCAGTCGCCGACGGCACGGTGATAAGTAACACGGCGACAGTGAGCTCTTCCACACCTGATCCCAACTCAAACAACGACTCTAGCACGGCGACTACGACGGCTTCTAACCCTCCTCCTACGATCACCAACGCGACAGCGGATCCCTCGATTCTCTGGCCGCCAAACCACAGAATGGTGAACGTGACTGTCAGCTACGACGTTACGGATAATTGTGCGTTGCCGCTCGGTTCTTGCACACTGAGCGTGACCAGCAACGAACCAGTCTTTGGGCACGGTAGTGGTCACACATCTCCGGACTGGACTGTGGTGGACGATCATCATGTGCTACTTCGAGCCGAGCGACAAGGCAACGGCAACGGACGCATCTATACGACTACTATCACGTGCACCGACAGCGGCGGTAACTCCTCGGACGAACAGGTCGAGGTAGTCGTGCCTCACAACATCGGCAGGAGATAGGTCGATCATAAGAGTGGCGATACTGGGTCCCATGACGTCTAACGTTATGGCTTTCATGAATTAGGCTGTTGGCATTTCGCCGCCAGGTTATCGGCTGCTTCCGCGCGGAGATACCTCTAATGGAGCTACCGAAGCGGGATCGATACTGTATAAGTAATCAGAGCACACACGCCTACCATCCCGATCATAGCAATGATGAAGATTCCGTCGGCGATCTTTTCCAGACGGTGCATTCGACGCACGGACCGGGAACGCAACGCCCAGTAAGAAAGCAAACAGGAGACCAGGAACAGCAGTGCGTCCCCGGCGAGAAAATCATCTGCCAGCGTGTCTGCACGTCCAAGTGTAATCACAACGCGAATCAGTCCGATGACAGTCAAACAGACACCCACCATCGCTGATGAGACGGTAAAAATGTGGATACAGATGTCCTGCTCCAGATGCGTATTTGGACCACGGCCCCCGTTGGTTTCTCCTTCCATGGCCACCGGTCATTAGACCGCCCGCGAAACCGACTGTTCAGACAATAATCGGTCTGTTAGAAGGCGTCAGGACATCATCGGAGTTGGCATTTGAAATTCATAAATCTTACACGGCGCACGGAAATCGGCGCGAATTCGTACTATCTCGAGATCGGCCCAAACCGGCTTCTGATCGATTGCGGGATGCATCCTAAGAATACCGGGGAGGATGCGTTGCCTAATTTCAAAGCAATCGCCGACCGTGAGATCGAAGCGATTCTGATGTCTCATGCGCATCAGGATCATATCGGCACCCTGCCATTGGCCATGCGACGCTTCCCGCACGCGCGGATTTTGATGACCAAGGCGACGGCTGAAGTGGGCAGCGTCCTTTTGCATAACTCAGTAAATGTGATGACCAGACAACGCGAGGAGATCGGGGAGATGTTGTACCCCCTTTTCACGCATCGGGAAATCGATCGCGCATCGGAAGGCTGGCGGTGGTGCCCGATGCGTCAGCGGATCTCCATTGCCGGCGAAAGGGCAGATCCGCGAGAAAAGGATGCCTTAACCTTTGAATTTTTTGATGCAGGACATGTACTCGGTTCGACCGGAGTAATGCTGCGGGCTGACGGCCAAACTGTCTTTTATACCGGCGACGTCAATTTCGACGAACAAACGATCATGCAGCCGGCAGCTTTTCCCGAGGAAAAAATCGATGCGCTGATCATGGAATGCACGCGAGGTGACCACGCAAAACCCAACGGCTGGACCCGCGCCGGCGAGGAGCGGCGCCTGGCTGAGGCGCTCGCAGCCGCTTTCGAGCGTAATGCTTGCGTGCTGATACCGGTATTCGCGTTAGGCAAGACGCAGGAAATCCTGGCAATGCTATACGAGTTTCGTCGCCAGCGACTCTTACCGGAATTTCCAATCTATATTGGAGGACTTAGCTCGAAATTCACAGATATTTACGATCGGCGTACCCAGACGACCCGCCGGCAATTGCCGCGGCTAAAACTCATGAAGGACGTAGCGCCATTCATCTTGAACGATGAAACTGTGCGCGACACCGCGCTGCGCGGCGGACGCGTATACGTTCTCTCCAGCGGGATGATGATTCCCAGGACGCTATCGAACGTTTTTGCGCGACGAATCATCGAGAACTCACAGCACTCAATCTTTTTTGTCGGCTACGCGAATCCAGAATCGCCAGCCGGCCTTCTGCGCGAGGCGGGTCAAGGCGGCGAAGTTGCGCTGGATCCTGATAAGCCTCCGCAACGCATCCGGTGCGACATCGAACAGTTTCAGTTCAGCGCGCACGCAACACGCGAATCGCTTATCGATTTTGCGAAAAAGATTTCGCCGAAAAAAGTTCTGCTGGTGCACGGTGACCCTCCAGCGGTCGAGTGGATGCGCGCCACACTCGCAAACGAACTCCGCGACTCGGAGATAATTGTACCCCCGCCGGGAGTGGAGTTGGATTTTTGATCAGTGAACGGTGATTGTGATCAGTAAAGCCAGGTGAATGCAAACTCCGATCACGGACCACCAATCACTGAATGAAAGTTGCTTCCTGGAACATCAATTCACTGCGAAAACGCCAGGACCGGTTGTTTGCATGGCTTGAGACGACACAACCAGACATTGTTTGCCTGCAGGAAACCAAATGCCCGGACGAACAATTTCCGGCTCTCGCATTGCAAGCTGCGGGTTATCGATCGGCGTATCATGGCGAGAAATCGTACAATGGAGTAGCGATCCTTTCGAAAAACGGACTGCACGAGGTTCGGACGTCGCTTTGCGATGAGGTAATGGACCCACAAGCGAGAGTCATCACGGCGGCCGTCGGGCAGTTGCGCGTATTCTCAATTTACGCCCCTAACGGGCAGGCGGTTGGTTCGCCGGCGTATCAATACAAACTGCAGTGGTATGAGCGCCTCCGACAATGCCTGGCGAAAGAGAAATCCCCCAATCTCGTTGTGTGCGGCGATTTCAATGTCGCTCCCGGAGATATAGATGTTTACGATGCAAGCCTTTGGCGCGGAGCCATTATGGCTTCGGACGGAGAACGCATGGCTTTTCGTGATTTATGCAGCCTGGGCTTGCATGACACCCTGCGAATCCATCACAAAGAAGGAGAACTTTTCACTTGGTGGGATTATCAAATGCGCGCCTTCGAAAAAAATCGCGGGCTTCGTATTGACGCCGTCCTTGTAACCGAAGCATTGGTGAAGAAATGCATCGCCTCCGGCATCGACCGTGAGATGCGCGCTGGAAAAGATCCATCCGACCACGCGCCTGTATGGGCGGAGTTTGCAATCTAAGAACGTCAATGCCTAACAAATCGCATTTTCGCGTTTCCAGCCCTCCTCCGAAGCCGCTGGTGATCTGGGATGGCGACTGCGATTTTTGCAGGTTATGGATCGAGCGCTGGCGCGAAATCACCATTGGTAACGTCGATTACATTCGCTATCAAAACGCAGCTGACCGCTTTCATGAGATTCCGGCGGATAAATTCAAACGCTCGATAGTCCTAATCGAACCGGACGGGACGGTGCTGTTCGCAGCAGAAGCAGTGTATCGCTCATTGGCCAATCGACGTTCGCGCGAATGGCTGGCTTGGAGTTACGGTCATGTCCCTGGATTCGCGGCTATATCTGAAATCGGCTATGGCTTAATCGCTCGCCACCGAAAATTTGCGTCAGCGATTACACGGTTGCTATGGGGCAGAGATGTAAGGCGGCCGACCTATGCTTGGGCACAGCGCTGGTTTCTGCGCGTACTCGGCGCAATTTATTTAATCGCGTTCGTGTCCCTCTGGGTCCAAGTAGACGGACTTGTCGGCAGCAACGGCGTGTCGCCTGTCAATCAATTCTTGCCGGCGGTTCGTGCTCAAGTTGGATCAGACGCTTATACTCTGTTGCCGACGCTTTGCTGGTTTGGCTCGAGCGATAGGTTTCTCCATCTTCTTTGCGGCAGCGGTGTCCTTTGTTCGTTGCTGCTGATTCTCGGAATCGCCCCGGCGCTCTCACTGGTTGCCCTGTTCGTTTTGTATTTGTCGCTCACAATCGCAGGACAAGTTTTTTTCAGTTTTCAATGGGACGTGCTTTTGCTGGAGACGGGTTTTTTATCCATCTTTTTCGCACCATGGCGGCTGTGGCCACCGGAGCTGCTACTGTGGCGGGGACCACCATCTGTGCCTATCGCTGCACCAGTTCCGCAGGCTGGTTTGTTTTTGCTCAAGCTTCTCTTGTTCAAACTGATGGTGATGTCGGGCGTAGTGAAGCTAACCAGCGGCGATGATAGCTGGTGGAACCTGACTGCGCTTGATTACCACTACTGGTCGCAACCGCTGCCCACGGCGTTGGGCTGGTGGGCCGACAAAGGTCCAGAGTGGTTCAAACATTTTTCCGTGGCGTTTTGCTTGGTAGTTGAAATCATCGTGCCATTTTTCATCTGGGCACCGCGACGTTTGAGATTGATTGCCGCCGGGCTACTGATTTTTCTTCAACTCGCCATCGCGATCACGGGAAACTATTGCTTTTTCAATCTGCTCACAATCGCGCTGTGCTTGTTGCTGATCGATGATTCGGTGGTACGACGCGGGCCCAAGGCGATCGATAACCAAAGCGTCGGCGCGCCCGGCGGTCGCGCCCTACCACAGCGATTGTGCTTCTACCTTGCGATATTTGTCGTCATCGTAACACTCCCGACCAATGTGTGGTTAATCTTCAGCGCATTTAAACCGCTGAGTCGGCCACCGAGCGCGGTGGCGAACCTTTACGAGAGGCTCGAAGCATTTCGTATTGTAAACGGTTACGGTTTGTTTCGCGTAATGACGAAAGACCGTGGCGAAATCATTCTCGAAGGCAGCGCCGATGGTATTGAATGGCTGCCTTACGAATTCAAATGGAAACCTGGCGACCTGAATCGAGCACCAGGCTGGTGCGCGCCACACCAACCGAGACTCGATTGGCAGATGTGGTTTGCCGCTTTAGGATCACCGCGCGAAAACCCGTGGTTCGTCGCCTTGATTTACCGATTGCTCCAAGGCTCGCGTGAGGTGAATGGCTTGCTTTCTAACAAACCATTTCCGGACAAGCCGCCACGTTATGTTCGGGCGATGTTTTATCGCTATCGATTCACAACAGTAGATGAGCTTCGCCAGACCGGCGCGTGGTGGAAACGTGAAGAGCTTCGCGAATACCTGCCAACGGTCTCCCTGGAACAATTCCGCTAGATCGTAACAGATTGCTCTGGGGAGCGCAGGCGAGGCGCGTGCGCTCCGCTGGAAGTAGCGCTGTTGTTGAGCGAAGTGCGCTGTCAGATATATTGGGCCTCTCCATGGCGAAGGAAGAACAGATTATCACCGAGGGGACGGTGACCCAGGTTTTGCCTGGGACGATGTTCCGAGTCGATCTGCCAGGCCAACGCAATGTGCTCGCGCACATTTCAGGCAAAATGCGCAAGCATTTCATCCGTATCGTGCCTGGCGATAAAGTTTCGGTGGAGCTTTCGCCATACGATCTCACAAAGGCTCGAATCATCTTTCGCGAACAGTAGTTTTCATTCACCGCCTTTCAGCATTGAATTGTTGGAGCGTTCACCTGTTGAGAGGAAGACAACCGCTTCAGCACTTCAACACGTTTACCTGTTAATGACATGAACGTTTGCCCATTTAGCAAAGCACGCGGATAGTCGACCCGAACAAATTAACTGGAGATTACCAATGGCAGAACAAAACATACCAGGACAACAGACGACGCCGGCGAATGCCGATGCACAGAACAAATTACAAAGCAGCAAGGAACATGCGCGTAAAGCAGCAGAAGATTTGAAATCAGCCGCCGGGGCTTTCGCCGAGGAATACCGGGGAAAAGCGGAGCAGGCCTGGGGTGACGCGCGCGGGAAAGCAGAACAAGCCTGGGGCGATGCCAGAAGCCGCGTTCGAACCTTTCAAGAAGACGCCGAGCAATATGTCCGCGAGAATCCAACTAAGGCAGTGTTCACGGCTCTTGGGATTGGGTTCGTGCTCGGCCTGATCTTCCGCCGTTAATGTCGAAAGCGCTGCGGAAATGAGCAGCGAGAGTCCTCCGTCTCGCAACCCTGCGGGACATGCCGGTTTGCTCGACAATGCGCTGGGACTGCTCAGCGCGATTGTCGCGTTTTTCGAGATCCGGTTTGCCATACTTGCTCAGGAATCAAAATATGCGGCGCTGCAATTACTGATCCTGGTAGGTTGCATTATGGCGGCATTAGCACTTTGCCTGATGGGTTATGTTTTTCTCATTGTTAGTGCGGTTGTAGGCATTGCGCATTTGTTGGGGACATCCTGGCCTGTGGTGGCGTTTGTTGTTGCTCTGGTTCATTTCATTATCGCAGGGGTGTTATTGGTGGTGGCGCGCAGCCGAATCACCAAACCGATGTTTCAAGACACCCGTGACGAGCTAAAGAAAGATCGCGAATGGCTGAAAACTCTGAATCAATCAACGAGCTAAAAGGAGAAATAGCAGGTTCCCGAGAACGCGTGGCTCGCGAGTTGCGGGGCCTTCGTTACGAATTGGATTTCCCGGCAAAATTCCGTAGATCGTTCCGGAAGCAGACGGGCTCCTGGATCAGCGCCGCGGCAGCTGTCGGGGCACTGATCGCGCTGGCGCCGATGCGCAAAAAGAAAGTCTACGTGGATGCAAGGAGCCGGCGAAAGAGTGACAAAAAGCTGATGCAGACCGGGCTGGCGATGGCGGCTCTCAAGCTCGCCGGAAACCTGGCCCGACCGGTTATCATGGAGTTCGTTAAAAACCGGTTTTTTTATTCTGGCGAACCTTCTCGCGGCAGGAAATAATGCGCGCGTCTTTCTTGTGGACCCTGTGTCCTTGAGATTGACGAATACTTCCCCGCATTATGTCAGAGGTTTCAGTTCCTTCATTCGAATCGCACCCGCTGCCACATGTAGATAACTATCTCGAAATCGGACAGAAGGTCGGCGCATCAGACGTTCATATCGGAGTGGCCGCACCACCGATCTGGCGAGTCAACGGAACGTTGCAACCCATGTGGCCTGACGCGCCACTTCTGACCGGCGAACAAACCGTTGCGCTGGCAGAGGCGTTCATGCCGGAAGTGTATAAGGAGGAACTCAACACCCGCGGCGATTCTGACTTCGCGTACGAGAACGAACACGCCCGTTATCGAGTCAGTGTCGTTCGACAGCGACTGGGAGTCGAGATCGTGTTCCGCGTCATCAATTCCTACGTTCGGACGATGGACGACCTGGGATTGCCCGAGCAGCTTAAGTTACTCACTCGTTATCAAAATGGTCTAATCCTCGCCACAGGTTCGGTAGGCACTGGAAAATCAACGACTCTTGCTGCTATGATTCAGCAGATCAATATCGACCGGCACGACCATATCATCACCTTAGAGGATCCAATCGAATACGTCATTCACTCAAAGAATTGTCACGTTAGCCAGCGCGAAGTTTTCACCCACACCGAATCGTTCGCCACCGCCTTGCGCGCCGCGCTGCGGGAAGACCCCGACGTGATCATGGTCGGCGAAATGCGCGACTTGGAAACGATTTCCCTTGCGATCACCGCCGCCGAAACCGGCCACCTTGTGTTGGCAACCCTGCACACGGCGAATGCTTCGCGCACACTTGATCGATTATTGGACGTATTCCCTCCCGAACAACAGGAACACGTTCGGGTGATGGTCGCCGAATCGCTGCGTGGCATCGTCAGCCACCAATTGATACCGCGCAAAGATGGAACTGGTCGGGTGCTCGCGCTTGAGATTCTTACTAACACGCCTGCTGTCGCGAACGTAATCCGCGAGAACAAAACATTTATGTTGCCCGGCATAATTCAGACCGGAAAAAAACAAGGCATGAAGTTGATGGACGACACATTGATCGATCTTTACCAGCGCGATTTGATCGATGCAGAAGAAGCCTACGCGCGCGCCGACCAAAAAGATATTGTTCGGCAACAAGTGAAGAAATGACGAAGCACGAATGACAAAATCCGAAATAAATCCGAATGTCGAAATCCGAATGCGAAGCGAACGCTTTCAGCGTGCTGCAAGGAGCGTCCATAGCACTTCCATTAGGCAGCTTTTCGTTATTCGCGCTTCGTCCTTTCTTCGTCATTCGTCATTGGCGCTTGGTCATTAACCAAATGGCTTACGTTGATCAATTTCTGCAACTCGTGGTCCGGCAGGGAGCATCGGATTTGCATATCGCCGAGGGCGAACCTCCAAAGATGCGAACGCATGGAGATATTATGCCGATCCGATCGGAGGCGATTTCGCACGACGAAGCCACGCGAATGTTGAGCGAAGTTTGCGGGCCGCGGAACTGGGAATATTTCGAGCAAAGTGGCGACCTCGATTTCGCCTACCAGATGGATGAACACTCTCGATTTCGCACGAATTACTTCAAACAATCCGAAGGGTACGCCGCGGCATTTCGTTTAATTCCTACGAAAATTTCAAGCCTCGAAGAGCTCGGTGTTCCCAAGGTTGTCAAGAATTTTGCTTATTTGCGTGGTGGCCTGGTGCTCGTCACTGGGCCTACTGGTTCGGGCAAAACAACGACCCAGGCCGCGCTGGTCGACTTCATTAACACAAATTTCGCCAGGCACGTGGTAACGATTGAGGAGCCGATCGAGTTCGTACACGATAACAAGCAAAGCATCATCACCCAACGCGAAGTACCGACAGATTCAATTTCGTTTGCTGCCGCCTTAAAAGCTTCATTGCGCCAGGATACCGACATCGTGCTTGTTGGGGAAATGCGCGACCTGGAGACGATCGCACTAGCTTTAACTGCAGCCGAAACCGGCCTTCTGGTATTCGGCACGCTGCATACGAACAATGCGCGCAAAACCATCGATCGCATGGTGGACGCTTTCCCCGCCGATCGACAGTCACAGGCGCGCGCCATGCTGGCAAACTCACTTCGCGGCGTGGTCGCGCAATTGCTTCTAAAAAGATCGGACCGTCCCGGGCGCATCGCAGTCAATGAAATTTTGATCGCGAACCCGGCAGTCTCCGCCATCATCCGCGAAGGCGCCACGCACAAGCTGCAGGACATCATCGTTTCCGGTAGGGCGCACGGTATGCAATTTATGGATGACGCTATTTGGGCGCTGCTTGAAAAAGGGATCGTCTCCCCGCATGAAGCGTTTATGAAAGCGATCGACAAGAGCCGGTTCAAACCGTTTCTCTCCGCTGAGGAAGAAGCACTGGCCAACGCCGCCGGTGGCGTTCGCAATGAGGAAAGACGACCTCCCGGGAATCTATCCACGTCGCTCGGTGCGCGTCCCCAGGTGCGAGCTCGCTAAGTCGCCCGCATAGACGCCGCGACTCGGCGAATCGAACTTCCTGACGTGGCGACCTCTCCGGTTGCCCTTCAATGCGCCGATGAACGCACAAGCCTAGATGCTGCACCCATCCACTGATTTTCGCTCGACACGACCGCAAGACTTTTCAAAGCTCAACGTTATGAAGCCAAAGTATTTATTGAGTGCAATGATTATAGTCTTAGCCTGTTTTGATCTGTTGTCGGAAACGCAGGCAGTCGTGCCGCCACCCGATGGCGGTTACCCTGGCGAGAACACAGCCGAAGGCCAAAGTGCGCTTCTTAACCTGACCACCGGCGGTTTTAATACCGCCCTCGGCTGGTCGTCGCTGAGAGCCCTCACCACCGGCAGCTTTAACACTGGTGTGGGTGCGGGCACGCTGGCATTAAATAACGGAGAGCAAAACACCGCCATTGGCGCGGGAGCGCTTCTACTGAACGCGACTGGCCTCAACAATACGGCCACCGGCGCATTGGCACTCCTGCACAACACGATGGGCTTATCTAACACGGCAACTGGTGCTGGCGCACTTCTTAGCAACGTGGACGGATCCCAGAACACGGCTAATGGCTCTGAGGCGCTCTCAAGCAACACGACCGGATTTGAGAACACGGCTAATGGCTACCAAGCCCTTTTCGCTACCACAACCGGCGCAAACAACACCGGGGTTGGTCGACAAGCGCTCGCCGACAACACTACCGGCGGCGACAACACGGCTGTCGGTCGCGACGCCCTCGCAAACAATACAACCGGTTCAAACAATATCGCTTTAGGTGTCGGAGCCGGTGTGAGTCTCGTCGCCGGAGACAATAATATCTATATAGGCAACCCAGGTGGTGGTGAGAGCGACACAATTCGTATTGGCAACAGCCAAACGGGCACTTTCATCGCTGGGATCACCGGGGTGCCCGTCACAGGAACCGCTGTCGTCGTAAACATCTTTGGCCAACTTGGCGTAGCGCCATCCTCAGAGCGTTATAAGGATAACATCAAGCCGATGGGCAAAGTCAGCGACACGCTCCTGGCGCTGGAACCAGTTGCGTTTCGATACAAAAAAGAGATTGACCCCGCAGGCACACCACAGTTTGGACTAATCGCTGAAGATGTGGAGAAAGTTAATCCCGACCTCGTGGTGCATGACAAACAGGGCAGAGCGTACAGCGTACGTTATGACCAGGTAAGCGCCATGTTGCTCAATGAATTTCTCAAAGAGCATCGAGCGTTCGTCGAAGAGCGGCGCCAAGTAGCAAATCAACAGGATGAGATCGATGCTCTTAAGGCGGAACTGAAAGACCAGCGAGCGCTCATTAGTAAGATAAGTGACAGAATGGAGATGAAAAACGCAATGCTACAGGGTACGGGTTTAGGCGATACACATCGCACCGTGTCTACTCTAAGGACCACTCCGTAACATATTGGTTTACAATCAATCGAGGCAACAACTGGTTAGCAAATATCCGATATGGCCAGTCGTCAGAAGCTAAAAGTCACACCGCCGCTAACTCCTTTGGAGCTGTAACGTTCACACCCAATGGGAAGCGATGCACGGTAACACGCTTGCCCAATAAGCTGTGAATTAGCTGAAGATGAGAACGCCGCTTGTCAGGAATGAATGGTTAGCACCGCAGTCCCTTTGAGTTTGCCTGAGCGAAATTCCTCGAGAGCCATGTTGGCTTGTTCCAAGCCGAACGTTTCTGTTTTTGTTTTGATTGGAACGCGCGGTGCGATGTCGAAAAATTCATCGCCATCACGACGCGTCAGGTTTGCGACCGAAGTAATCACTCGTTCTTCCCACAAGTCGATATAAGGAAAAGAAGGGATGTCGGTCATGTGAATCCCGCCGCACACCACGATGCCGCCTTTAGCGAGTGCATGGAGGGCTGTCGGGACCAGCGGACCTACGGATGCAAAGATAATCGCGGCATCCAGTTTTTCCGGCGGCATTTCGTCAGAACCACCCGCCCAAACCGCGCCAAGTTCCTTTGCTGCCTGCTGTGTTGCCTTGTCGCCCGGTCGCGTAAACGCGAAGAGGTCGCGCCCTTCGTGGATCGCAAGTTGTGCGATCAAATGAGCGGCGTTGCCAAAGCCGTACATACCGAGACGCCGCGCATCGCCTGTTTTGCGATAGGACCGATACCCGATCAGTCCTGCGCAAAGGAGTGGTGCGACCTCAACGTCGTCGTAACGCTCAGGTAGATGGAAACAGTATCGCGCATCGGCAACCGTGAACTCAGCGTAACCACCTTCGATCGTGTAGCCGGTAAACCGAGCGTTATCGCAGAGATTCTCTCTGCCCGACCGGCAATAAGGGCAATTACCATCGGTCCAGCCAAGCCACGGGATTCCCACGCGATCTCCGATCGCGAAATTCAAATTTTTGTCACCGATTTCTTCTACTTCTCCGACAATCTGGTGACCGAGAATCAATGGGAGCTTTGGATCAGGTAATTCGCCATCGGCGACGTGAAGGTCGGTGCGGCAAACCGCACACGTGCGAACGCGCACGAGTAGCTGTCCCCTGTCCGGCTTCGGTTTCGGCACATCGCACAGCTTCAGAGATCGTTTCGGTTCCTCGAGAACCATGGCCCGCATGCTTTGAACATAATACCGAATGTCGGATGACGAACGATGAATTAGCGACAAAGCCCGAATGGAGAATCGCTATCGGAGTTTAAACACCAACGCCTACGCGAACGTAATGTCCTCAGCGCGTTTTCGCCGAGTTTCTGCAGTCCTTAACAATGGAGCATTACCGTGCACCTACGGGCGCTGGGTGCACTTCTCCTGGTTTTGCCGCGGGTGTGCCTTCGTGCTCGTGGTAATGCGCGCTACGAAGGAAGGGAACCTTGTCGAGGACGTGCTCCTGGAACCATTCGAGCCAGAGATAGATAACTGGCGTGACGAACAACGTGACCAACTGGGAGAAAATCAGCCCTCCTACGATCACCAGTCCTAAAGGACGTCGTGATGCGGCATCCTGACCAAATCCCAATGCGATCGGGATCGCGCCCATGAGCGCAGCGAGTGTGGTCATCATGATAGGCCGAAACCGCTCGACACTGGCTTCGTGAATGGCCGAGCGAAGATCCCAGCCTTCGTCGATACGTTGCAATGCGAAATCGACTACCATGATTCCGTTCTTCTTCACAATACCTAACAAAAGAAACAAGCCGATCACGCTGTACAGCGAGAGAACTGAATGAAAAATGTATAATGTGGCTAGCCCACCGACGACTGCGGGCACAATGGCAGGGAATAAGACCGTGAACGGATGGACATAACTTTCGTAAAGGATTCCCAGGATGACATACATGACAAAGATCGCAGCCAACAGCAGCAGGGGCAAAGATTGAAACAACTGTCTGAACACTAACGCCTCACCCTGGAAGGTTCCCTGTACGGTTGGATAGTGCGGCTGGATCTGAGCTACGGCGTCCTCGATATACTTCGTAGCATCGCCGATAGCCGCATCCGGCAATAGGTTAAAATTGAAAGTAACGCTGGTAAACTGGTTGAGATGATTCACTGCCTGGGGGCCGATAACTTTCTTTGTTGTTGTTACCACTCGAAGCGGCACAAGGCTTGCCATGTTACTCGAGGTCGTGGCGATGACTCCCCCACCCGATCCGCTCGCGCTGAAATTACCGCCGGTGTTGCTGCGAACGTAGAGATTGTCCAAGTCCTCAGGATGGGCGCGGTCGTGGTCTTTAACTTCAAGAATGACCTGATACTGATCGTCTGGTTGCTTAATGAGATAAATATAGTTTTGCGAGTAGGCGTTGCGCATCAGGCTTTGAATCGCCGAAGTAGAAACGCCATAAGTCGCCGCGCGATCCCGGTCGATGTCGATTCTAAGATTGGGTGTGTCGTGGTAATAGTCGGAACGCACACTGGCGAAGCCCTTGAACTGTTCCAGTTTCTTCATCAACTCATCGGCCATTGCATAAACGTCCTTAGGCACGATGCCGCTAATGGTGTATGCATACTGGCCCTGCGTCTGGCTCGTAGCGCCAACACTGATTTGCAGCACTGGACTCGGGGTTAGCACTGCCGTGATTCCCGGAATGTTACCGATCGACTTTTGCAGTCGCAAAACGATTTCGTCGACTGGCGGACGCTCACTGCGCGGCTTTAGAAAAAGAAATAATAACCCCTGTGACAAGGGCCCGCGCGATGCGAAACCGGCGAGCGTAAAGAATTGCCCGACCGCTGGATCCTCCTGGATTTTCTTGTTCACCTGCTCTTGAAACGTCCGCATTTGCGCCGGTGAAGTGCCTTCCTGTGCAATGAACAAACCGCGAATGAATCCGCTGTCGCCCCGCGGTATCAATGTGAACGGCAAATGCGTAAAGAAGAACCCGAGACCAAGAATGCACGCGAGCAGGATCGGCACGGCAAGCCATGCGCGATCAAGAAATTTATCGAGCAGCCTCCCATAGGTGGCAATCACACCCTGGATGAAATTGCCGGTGTGCCGTTCCATCCACGCACGCTTATGGCCGGCCCTGCGCTGACCAAGGATGCGAGCGCACATCAGCGGCGTGAGCGTCAATGAGACAAGACCTGAAGCGAGAATTGCCACGATAATCGTGACAGAAAATTCGCGGAAAATTCGACCAAGCAGTCCCGGGATGAAAACCAGCGGAATGAAAACCGCAGCAAGCGAAAGCGTCATCGAGAGAATGGTAAAGGAGATTTCGCCGGCACTATTGAAAGTCGCTTGTATGATCGATTCCCCGTGCTCGGCCCGGCGCACGACGTTTTCCAGGAATACAATGGCGTCATCGACAAGAAACCCGATGGCCAGAGTCAACGCCATCAAAGTGAGATTGTTAATGGAGAAGTCGAGCATGTACATCACCGCCACTGTGAGTAACAACGACATTGGCAAGGCCACTGCGGGAATTAACGTGTCAGTAGCTCGGCCAAGAAACACGTAGATCACGATCACCACCAGTACGAACGCGATCATCAGCGTCCATTTCACTTCATCGGCGGAATTGACGATGGTCTGTGAACGGTCGTACACCGGTGTGAATTGGATCGAGCCCGGTAAACTCGCGCGCAGCTCCGGGAAGAGTGCTTTGACAGATCTCGCCACTTCCACTGCGTTTGCTCCTGCCTGCCGTGAAACGGCAAGCACAACTACCGCGCGTGCCGGCTTGTAACCGCGCATCCAAAAAAACCGCGAAATTCGCTCGTCCTGAACGCTTTCGCGCACATCCGCTACATCCTGTAAATAAACCGGAGCGCCGTTTGGATTTCGCGCAACGATCAGGGTCCGGTAGCCCTCGGCCTCGTCAATTTGACCGTTCGGTTGTAGAACAAACGTCTGATGTGGACCGTCGAATTGTCCTGCGCCGGAATAGACAGTGCCCGATCTAATTCCGCTGGCCAGGTCATCCATGGTCAGGCCACGCACTGCGAGCGCAGATGGGTCAGCTTTTACCCGAATCGCACCTTGCACGCCGTAAATGTTTACCTGCGAAACGCCGGGGAGGATATTGATACGCTGGGCTACAACGGTGGACGCATATTTATACAGGTCTCCATCGGTCAGCGTATCCGACATCAGGCCTAACAAGTAAACCGACTGGTCGTTCGGGTTCGTTTTCTTGAAGGTTGGCGGACTTGGCAAATCGATCGGTAATCTTCCCGTCGCGCTCTGGATCGCGGCCTGAACGTCTGTCGCAGCGTCGACGATGCTTTTGCTGAGAACAAACTGCAATGTCAACGAAGTGGTACTCTGCGTGCTCGTGCTGGTAATGATGTCCAGTCCCGGGATCTGCAAGAATTGCTTCTCCAAAGGCGTGGCGATGTTATTCGCCATCGTGGTGGGATCCGCACCGGGATAGGAGCAGCTGACCTGAATAACGGGATAATCGACGGCCGGAAGATCGTTCACGGCCAGCTTACCGTAAGTCGCAACACCCGCCACAATGACCGACAAGGTCAGCAGCACGGTCATCACAGGCCGGCGAATAAATGGTCCGGAGAGGCCCGAGCCTTTGACTGGAACTAATTTCGCGTCCGGATGCGGGTGTTCCTTGGCAGATGACCTGGACCCACGGCGGTCCCGATCTTTTGCTTCGCGTTCGCCATCGTGTTGCTCCGCCTCATGCATACTACATTGCGCTTTTTGATGCAGCAGTGCTGTCACGTGTTCCAGGGGCTTGAGGCGCGTACGGTTGCGGCGCGATTTTCGCCCCTGGCGAAAGCGCAAGCTGTCCCGTGACCACTACTGTCTCGTCGGGCTTCACGCCGTTCTCGATCACGGTCAGATCGCCCTCCTGGCGTTGCCCAGGCGTCACAGAACGAAGCTCGACGGTGTTATCCGATTTCACCACGAATACGAACGGCCCTGCCTGGCTGATCTGCACGGCCTGCGACGGCACAAGCGTTGCATCCTTAAGCGTGTCTAAAATAAATCGGACCAGAACGAACTCAGATGGCCAAAGCGCGCGATCGGGATTCGGCGTGACCCCACGAACTTTCACGGTTCCCGACCCCGGTTGTACTGCCTTATCAATGAAATACAAATCGCCGACTCGCGGTGTGATCGAACCATCCGCGAGGTAGGTTTGTACTTTCACATTCGAACTGCCAAGATATTTTCGCACCAGCGGTAAATCGTTCTGCGCCACAGTAAAGTCGGTGTAAATTGGATCCAAACCTTGGATGATCACAAGAGGCGAACTGGAAGGTCCCACCAGGTTGCCGACGTCAACATTGCGAAGACCAATTCGTCCGTTGATGGGCGATTTGATAAAGCAGAAATCAAGATTTACCTGAGCAGCTTCCGCCGCTCCCTGCGACTTTTGCGCATTGGCCACTGCAATATCGTAGTCCTGCTGCGCGATCACCTTTCTCGCACGCAGGTCCTCCTGTCGCTTCAGGGTCGCCTGATCCAATGCGGCTTGCGCTTTTGCCTGATCTAGAACGGCCTGGAACGGGCGTGGATCGATTGTGAAAAGCAAATCGCCTTTCTTAACTTCAGAGCCATCCTGGAAATGGCGCGCGGTGATCACACCGCTCACCTGCGCCTGCACTTGGACAGTCTCATAAGCTGAACAGGTACCGATCTCATCCAGATAAAGCGGCACATCCTTTGTGACAACTTTGGCAACAGTCGCTGGACGCGGAGGAGGTTGAGCGGCTTTAACCTCGCTCGCTCTATGTTGATAAATTCGGTAGGTGACAAACCCTGCCAGCAGGATGAAAAGCAGGTACGCCCATTTCGGAATTCTCTGATGCGAGGTGCGAGCTCGCTTCGCTTCCGGCCTGGTCGAGCGCTTTGGAATGCCGTAATCCATAATTTTTTGATCGCTCACCGGCGCATTGACTTTCATTTGGGCCTCCTGCGAATTGCCCCTCTTTTTGGAATCGAATCTCCGCGCTTTATCTGGCCGTTGTGGCTAGCCAACCGGCGCCCGAGAGCCCTGTCGCCGCGGCAGCGAATCTTATCGCTTTTCTCAGCACGATCCCGGATGCGCGACAGTACCTTCATGCACATTCGAAGATCCGAGCTTGGAATATCTGCCAACAATTCGTACCGAAGTGTGTTGGCGCTTGAATTGATCTCGGCAATCACGCGCTGAGCGCGGCGGCCTAACAGCACCATCTTACATCGACGGTCCAGTGCTGAGTTGGTGCGTGTAATCCAATTTTCGCGCTCCAAACGATGTAACAGTGTTACCACAGTTGGCTCTTCTACTCCCAGCCGTGCGGCAATCTCAGCCTGGGTGAGCGCGTCTGCGGCCAGCGACAAATGCATCAACGTACGCCATTTCGCCTGGCTTAGACCCATCGGCTTCAGACGCTCGTCGAGTTTTTGCCGCCAGGCACGCGCAGTGCCGTGCAATAGCTGGCCAAATTTTTCCGTGGTGTCGCCTGGAGACATAACTCTTCCGATCAAATTGGTTAGTATGCTAACCAATTCTAATCCGAGAGTCTGTCAATCCTCGTTCATCGGCGCCACTTTGAAGAGAACCATCTCGCGTTTGCTGTAATCTCGCACGCGTGCAATGGGCCGCGCGCGCAGTGGCGCCCAATTTCTCGACGCCAAAGCCTCTGTTTCGTTCTTTTTTCGAACGAGAAAGTAGCGCGCGTCGTTTGGCAGATTCCCGACGGAGCTCACGTATTGCACCGGTGCTTTCACATAAAAAAGGACAGGCTGATAATCCGGATTCACCGCGTAGAGCGTCTCGTTCTGAGACACCAGCGCATTGATTTCTGCAGCGGCCTTTTTTACCTGCTGCCGGTTTCTTAGAACAATCGCAGTAACCGGATAACCGATTGCCCCTATGGCAAGTCCGAGTGCAACGAACGCGGCCACAACGTTGGCCCAGACGCGCTCGCCTTTGATCCAGAGTCGCGGACGCTGCAAGGCGTTGCCAGCGCAGATCATGCCTAGTAGCCACGACGCCGGAACTATTGCTGGCATGCTGTACCTGGCGAGCCCGCCGGGAACAAGATTGATCGCCAAAAACGGCACCGCAGTCCCCCAACATAACGCACGCGCCAATCGCTGTTGGTTTTCAGACGCCAATTTTGAAAATCGGGCAAACGGAAACAGAACAACCCACGGGAGAAAATAGATCAGCGCGCGGGGAACATTTTGGATCCAATCCCGGAACTTAAAATCCATACCGCTCAACCGCCCGGAGTACTGACCGGACCACTTCTCGATCGCAACCTGTGATGTTGTGCTGTGGAGAAATGGGATGGCCCATGCTGCCGCAATCCCAATCATGACGAGGAGCCCGATAATATGGGCAGGATGCAGAAGAACCCGCCAGTCTTTCCAACAGGCTAGAACGGCTATCACAACCCCGTAGAAAAAAACAAGGTATGTCGGTCCTTTCGCCAGCAAACCAAGCCCGAGAAAAACAGATGCTGGAAGCCAGACAAGCCACAACGACTTTTTTTGAAGGAAAAAGCTCAGCCAAAAAATCATCGCCAGGCCAAAAAGAGAAACATACAAGCCTTCGATCTCGATTAATCGGCCTTTTTCGATGATGCCGATGTTGGTCAGCCAGATCGTCGCTGCGAGCATCGAGCCTCGCGCGCCGAGGCTGGCACGCGCGACGGTGACAAATGCAATAGCTACGGCAAGAACTGAGAGGGCCGATGGCAGCCGCGCTGTCCATTCGTTGCGCACGCCAAATAACTTGAAAGATGCTGCTACGAGCCAATTCACCAGCGGCGGCTTACGATAATAAGGGTTACCGCCCACTTCCGGGACGATGTAGTTCCCCGTTTCGAGCATCCGAACAGCCGGCAGAATCCGACGTCCCTCTTCGCCCTTGATTGCGATCGAACCGAGCGCGGGCAAATAGATAATCGCCCACACGAACACCACAGTAGCGATAGCTCGAAGCCGCGATTGGACTAGGTCTTCAATGCTCAATTGTTGTTCGCGATTTATCCGAAGCCGAGCACCAGACGTCAAATCAAACCGATCCTGAGCTTGACGCGAACGGTTCACAAACGTAACCTGTAGCCCTAGTCCGCGCGCTGATCGGAGTGGGAACTGGTGTCCCACTCTTTTTAGTCTGCGGGCTGCATGTTTTATATGAACGCCGAATTTATCGCCATGCTCGATTACCTGGAGAGGGAGCGCGGAATTAAACGCGAGATCCTGCTCGAAGCGGTATCGAATGCCCTGCTCTCGGCTTCGAAAAAGAGCGTTGGTGCATCCCGCGATTTGCGCATTGACATCAATCGCAAGACTGGCGAAATCCGGGCGCTCGCAAATTTGCTTGTCGCTGAGCAGGTAAGTAATCCGCAGGATGAAATCGAGCTCTCCAAGGCGCGTAAGATCAAGCCGGACGCCAACATCGGCGAAAGTATAGAAGTCGAAGTTACGCCAAAAAATTTCGGACGCATCGCGGCACAGACCGCAAAGCAAGCCATGATGCAGCGCATTCGCCAGGCGGAGAAGGAGATGATTTACGAGGAGTTTAAGGACCGCGCCGGTGAAATAGTCAGCGGCACCGTTCGTCGCTTCGACCGTTCCGATGTCATTCTGGACCTCGGAAAATTCGAAGCCGTCATGCCGCAGCGTGAGCGAGTTGCGGTTGAGGATTACAATGTTGGTGATCGTCTGCGCGCATACGTCGTGGCGGTGGAAAATGGTGCACGCGGCCCTGAGATCATTGTCTCACGGAGTCATCCGAATTTCGTGCGCCGGTTGTTTGAATTGGAAGTAAGCGAAATCGCAGATGGCACAGTCGAGATTCGGGGTATCGCCCGCGAAGCCGGTTATCGCACCAAAATTGCTGTATGGAGCGCCAATGAAAAAGTGGATCCAGTTGGTGCGTGCGTGGGCATGCGCGGCTCTCGCGTGAAAAACATTGTACGCGAGCTCAACAACGAAAAGGTTGATATCATCCGTTGGAGTTCAGATCCGAAAGAATACATTTTGGAAGCGCTCAAACCGGCGAAAGTGAAAAACCTCGTCTTCGACACCGAGAAAAAGAACGTGCAAATCTCGGTCGATGAAGATCAGCTTTCGCTCGCGATCGGGAAAAAAGGACAAAACGCGCGCCTGACTTCGCGGCTCACCGGTTGGGAGATCAATATCGGCAAGGACACCTCGGCGACCACAGTGGTGGAGCAGAAGGTGGCTCAAGCCGCTCAAAGCCTAGCGACCGCGCTTCCCTTGACGGAAGGACAGGCGCTCGCCCTGGTGAAATCCGGCTTTACCAATTTAGAAGGATTGCGCGATGCAGATGTGCAAGATTTGGTGGATATTCTCAGCGTCGACGAAACGAAGGCGCGCGAGATCCACGATGCAGTGCACCGGCAGGAAGTCGTACATTAAGATGGCTCCGTTCAAGGACGCTTGAGCCATGAGCGAAATTTTAGAGAGACAAGAATGGCAGCGAAGACGAGCAGCAAAACTGCGACGCGTAAGCCAGCGCCGAAAGGTTTCGGGGCGGGACGCAAGACGACTGCTCCTAAGCCAGGCGACGTAGCGGCGAAAAGTAAACCGGTCAAAAAGCCAGTTGAGACACCGGCAGGGGAACCAAGCGCCCCCACAAAGCAGCGCTCGAGCCAGTCGCAGAAAAAGGACCTTTCCGAACCCGCGACTCCACATCAGGAGACCGTCTCGCTGATTGATAGAAAAGGGGCGGCAAAAAAGACTCAAGACGTCGAGGTAAAACCAAAGCGCGCTATCCTACCTCCGATCTCGCGTATTCGCGCATCGCTTGAGGCTACCGCCAAGCCTGCACCGCCCGCGCAAGTGCCTTTACCAGAACCGCCGGCACCCGAACCAGCCGAGGAAGCGCCTGCCGATGCTGCTTTGAGTCCTACCGAAGAAGAAGGCGGACCGCAGCAGAAGGTTCTTTTGATCAAACCTCCGATCGTTGTTAAGCATCTTGCCACGGAGCTCGGGCTAAAACCGCATCAGCTGATCGCCGAGCTGATGACGCATAACATTTTCGCCAACATCAATCAGACGATCGAGCCAGACATTGCTGCCAGGATTGCGGAAAAGCACGGGTTCCTTCTGGAAAAAGAGCGGCGTGAAAAGGGCGCAGGCGTTCACAAGGTAGAACAGCCTGTAGTCGCGCCGCCTCCTCCGGTGATTGAGAAAGAAGAGGAACTCAAGCCTCGGGCGCCGATTATCACTTTCATGGGCCACGTCGATCACGGCAAAACGAGTTTGTTAGACGCGATTCGAAAGACACGCGTCGCAGCAGGAGAAGCCGGCGGCATCACGCAACACATTGGCGCGTACAGCGTCGATCACAATGGCCACAAAATTACGTTTATCGATACGCCGGGCCACGCCGCGTTCACCGCCATGCGCGCACGCGGCGCTAATGTCACCGACATCGTTGTGCTGGTGGTTGCGGCCGACGACGGAATCATGCCGCAAACAGCCGAAGCGATTAGCCACGCCAAGGCTGCGCCACATGTGAAAATCATGGTCGCCGTCAACAAAATGGATCTTCCGGGCGCGAATCTCGATCGCGTGAAGAAACAACTGCAAGAGCAGGGTCTTACCCCGGAAGATTGGGGAGGCGAAACAATTGTTTGCCCCGTCTCGGCAACGAAGGGCACCGGAATCGATCAATTGCTTGAGATGATGTCGCTTCAGGCAGAGGTAATGGAACTGAAAGCTTCGCCGACGGCCAGACCACGCGGCACAGTCATCGAAGCGCAAGTGGAAGCCGGCCGAGGGCCTACTGCTACGGTCATCGTTCAGATGGGCACGTTGAAAATCGGCGATCCATTTATCTGCGGTGACTACAGCGGAAAGGTAAAATCCCTGCTCGACGATCGAGGTAAGCCTGTCAAGCAAGCCGGACCTTCGACACCAGCAAAAGTCTTGGGGTTCACCGGACTACCGAATGCAGGTGACGAATTTCTGGTCATGGAATCGGAGCGAGCCACGAAGCAATTGAGCGATGAGCGGCTTGAGACAAAGCGAACGACCAAGCTTTTCGTTCCACAACGGGCCACCCTTGAGAGTCTGCTCGAAACCGCCGAAGGCAAGAAAGTACTACGGATGGTTTTGAAAGCCGATACGCAAGGGTCCGTAGAAGCGATTGTAAACGCGCTGAAACAGATCGAGACCAAAAAGGTCGATCTCGAACTTATTCATTCCGCAGTCGGACCGATTTCGGAATCCGATATTCTGCTCGCGAGTGCCTCCCAGGCAGTGGTCGTCGGTTTTAACGTGAAAGTCGAGAGCATGGCCGTAACGGCCGCAAAACGCGAAGGCGTGCAGATCAAGCTTTACAGCATTATTTATGAGCTGCTCGATCAAATGAAAGACGCCATGGCCGGTCTACTGGAACCGGAGTTGCGCGAAACCGTCATCGGACACGCCGAAGTGAAACAGGTCTTCCAGTTGAGCAGAGGTATCGTAGCTGGCTGCCTCGTAACCGATGGCCGAATCGCGCGCACAGGGCGAGCTCGCATTCTTCGCAGGCGTCAACCGGTTTACGACGGCGGAGTTTCGACGCTCCGGCGTTTCCAGGATGATGTGAAAGAGGTCCGCTCGGGACTGGAATGTGGAATCAGGCTGGGTGACTTCAGCGAATATCAGGTAGGCGATGTGATTGAGTGCTATCAGCTCGAGCAGGTCGCACAGAAATTGTAGGCCATCCGCCACGGCGGACGAAGGCGTTTCTCCAGAAACGCCTTTATACATATGAAACATCGGCAATTACGCCTAAACGAATTGGTGAAACGCGAGCTAAGCGGCATCATTGCGCGTGAAATCAATTTCAAAGGAGCGCTGGTTAGCATTAACGCCGTCGATGTCTCCCCTGACCTTAAGAGCGCACACGTTTTCGTGAGTATTCTCGGCGCCCCGAATGGCGGAAGCGTGATCGACAAGCTGGAGGCGAATCGCCCGGCGTTGCAAGCAGAACTGTCCAGGCATGTCGTGTTGAAATACACGCCCCATCTCATTTTTCACCACGATGAATCAATCAAACGCGGCGCGCGCGTGCTTGAAATTTTGGACGACATCGACAAACGCGACGGTCAAGACGAGTGAGTAACACAACGTTTGAAGAGATCGGCCGCGTTCTTCGCGAACATCAGCAGTTCGTTGTGCTGGGTCATGTTCGTCCCGATGGCGATGCGCTCGGCAGCCAACTCGCTCTTGGCCTGTCACTCCAAAAACTTGGTAAAAACGTGTGCGTCTGGAACGAAGAAGGCATGCTGGAAAAATATTCGTTCCTTCCGCGCGCGGAATTGCTCACAAAACCGCCTGCAACCGCACAGCACGTGGAGGTTGCCATCGCACTCGACACCGCCATTCAAAATCGGTTAGGCACGACACTGACCGCCATTGGTTCGGCTAAAATCTGGATCAATATCGACCATCATATTACTAACCCGGGGTATGGGGATTTGGTGATCATCGATCCAAGCGCCCCAGCAACCGGAGAAATCATTTACAAGCTGATCAAGAACCAAGGTCTGCCTTTCGACCATGACATCGCTGAAAATCTGTTCGCTGCGATCTCAACTGATACAGGCTCGTTTCAGTACCCAAAAACCAGCGCGCGTACGTTCGAAATTGCTGCGGCGTTGGTGCGCGACGGCGATCTCGACGTCGGGAAACTAAGCCAGCAACTGTATGAAAACTACCCTAGACGCCGACTCGAACTGTTGCGCGAACTGCTGCGAACGATGCGCTTTAGTGAATGCGGCCGAATCGCGACGTTCGGACTCAGCTTAAGGACAGCGGCAGAACTTGGTGTAATTCCTGAAGACAACGAAGGATTAATCGACCATCTCCGCGCAGTTCAGGGCGTCATTGTCGCTGTTTTTTTCGAAGAACTCTCCGACGGGAAGGTACGGGTCAGCATGCGTTCTAAGGACGAACGCGTGGATGTATGCGCAATCTGCCAGAAATTTGGCGGCGGCGGCCACACGCTCGCCGCTGGTGCGCGCGTGCGGGGAACGTTGGCCGAGATCGAAGAAAAAGTTTTGGAGGAAACTCGTGAAGCCGTTGAGCGCGCCTCCATCTCCTGACGGCGTTTTACTCGTCGATAAAGCCGAAGGGATGACGTCGCACGACGTTGTCGCGTTGGCGCGACGACAACTTGGAACGAAAAAAATTGGCCATTGCGGCACTCTGGATCCGATCGCAACGGGTCTCCTTTTGCTCACCGTCGGACGCGGAACGAAGGTTCAGGACTTGCTCATGAGCGAGGACAAAGAATATGTGGGCACGTTCGTGCTCGGCATAACGACCAGCACACAGGATCGTGAAGGTGAAGTCATCCAGGAACGTCCAGTGCCTCAATTGGATGAAGATCGAATTCGGGCAGCCTTCGATAATTTCCGGGGCGATTTTTACCAGTTGCCCCCGATGGTTTCTGCAAAAAAACACGGTGGCGTGCCGTTGTACAAACTGGCGCGCGAGGGGAAAGTCGTGGAGCGCGAGCCGCGCCTCGTTCACGTGTATCGCTACACGATCGACCGTATCGAATTACCGGAAATCGACTTCAGCGTGTTGTGCAGCAAAGGTTTTTATGTCCGCACGTATTCTCACGATATCGGCGAAGCGCTCGGTTGCGGCGCGCATTTGAAGTCGCTTCGCCGGACCAAATCCGGCCGCTTCGATGTAGTCAACGCAATCACTGTTGATGAGATCAAGAACGCGACGCGAGAAGATATTCTCAAGCGGATGCTGAGTTTGCCGGAAGTTTCCAGGATGCGCGGCGCATAGCGAATTATGATGCAAGTCCTCCGTTCGATTCCGGAGCTCTCACAATTACCGGGTCCGCTTTTTCTCGCCATCGGTGTTTTCGATGGAGTCCATCTCGGGCACCAGGCAGTCATTTCAACTTCCGCGGAACACGCCCGGACGGTAAATGGAACGCCGGTGGTGCTCACTTTTGATCCGCACCCGGAAAAAATATTGCGACCTGATAAAGCACCGCATTTGCTTACCGCCACGCCGCACAAGATCGCTCTGATTCGAACCCTTGGTGTGCGACATCTTTTGATCATTTCGTTCGATAAACATTTTGCCGGTACCGAGCCCGAGGATTTCGTACAGCAATTGGTCCAGCGTTCGAAACCGCTGCGTGAAATTTGCGTCGGACATGAATGGTCGTTTGGGAGAAATCGGCGTGGCAATCTTCAGTTGCTAAAAAACCTCGGTGCGCAGTTTGATTTTGATGTCGTTGGAATTCCGCCGGTGAGAGTCAATGGCGAAATCGTAAGCAGCACAACGATTCGTCGCGCGGTCGAAGCCGGTGATCTGGAAAAAGCCGCGACGATGCTTGGCCGCGAATACACAATTCTGGGAACAGTTGTGCGCGGCGACGATTTGGGAAAGAAAATCGGATTTCCCACCGCGAATCTGAGCGCCCACAGCGAGCAATTCCCGCCGAATGGCGTTTATTTCGCCGAAGCAAGGCTCGACGGTGCGGTCTATCCCGGTGTGGTGAATCTCGGTTATCGGCCCACGATGAGCAGCAGGGGATCGGATCGCACCCTTGAAGTTTACCTGCTCGATTTCGACCGCGACATCTACGGCAAAGATCTCGAGCTTCGCTTCATTCGTTATCTCAGGCCGGAGAAAAAATTCGAGAACGTCGCTGCGTTGGTCGGGCAGATCGAGCGTGACGTCCAACAGGCGCGCGAATTGGCCCAGGTATAATCGACTCGGCCTTCAAAAATCCAGCCGGGTCAAATCGCGTACTTCGGGAGTCTTGCGAACGGCAAAAATCACAGCGAACGCGCCAACCACGAGGCCGCAACCAAACGCGAACACCAGCAACAGCCAGATCGGGAAGTCGGCCATCTGGATCATGCCCTGGCGGACCAGGCTGCCGCCGCCGGAAAGAAAATAGGCCATTCCGGTTCCGATTAACGCCAGGCCGACGACAATCATTGCACGCAGCCACTGCGGCTCACGCCGGGCTACCGGCAATCTCGCTACGACACGCGCGGTGAATCCGTCGTCGTTTATATACGGCACGGCTTCGCGCAGCTGTCGGTCTAACATTTCGTCGTCAATCATTGGATTCACTTTATCAATTCGGCGCCCACGCCGCCAGTGTGCGTTTCAACTTTTCGCGACCGCGGAGGACGTTCGTTTTTACAGTCCCAAGTGGAATTTCCAAAACGCGCGCGGCTTCATCGTGCGAGAGACCATTCTGGCAACAAAGCACAACTGCTGTGCGCTCATGTAACGGAAGCAAACTTAGTGCGTGCATAAGATCGTGTCTCAAACCGGGATCGATAGTCTGCGGATCCTGTTCTGCCTGCCATTGATCTTCATCCACGCCCACCAACTCCTTGCGACGGCGCGCGTCCTCGCGAAAGCAATTGTAGGCGATTCGATAAAGCCATGTGGAAAATCGCGCTTCACCGCGAAAGCTACGGATGTTTTTGTAGGCTCGGAGAAAGGCTTCCTGCGCGAGGTCGTCGGCCAACGCAACGTCGGTGCGGGTGAGTTGGCGTAGAAGACCGCGCACGCTCGATTGATGCCGCCGCACGAGTTCACCGAAGGCATGCTGATCGTCATGGGCAAGAACTCGTGCAACCAGATCGACATCAGTAAGCTCCACAGCCGCGATATTACGGTGCCGGTGGCGGAGGCGGAATGTCCTTTTTGTTTTCCAATTTCCATATGATCAAATATCCAAGCCCGATCAGAAACGGAATCAGGCCAAACGACCACGCGCCGCCTTCCCAATCGTTGACAGCGCCGAGCCATACGATGAGGCCTACGCCGACCATGGTCCATACAACTCCCCGGCGCACATCGGACCGCTGACGCCCTACACGCGTCGCTGGTGCAAGCAGTTCCGTGGGAACAGGCTGGCCTTTTTCCACCAGCATCCGGATAGTACGCTGCCGGCTACGGCTTACTAAAAGAGCAAATAGCCCTATCAAGATCACGATCAGAACAGGCGCACCGAATATCGACAGAAAGACGATTCCAACCAGTGGGATTACCTCAGCAGGTATGTCCTTACTGGCGCCTGCACCATCTTTATCATCCGTGTCGATAATGATGCCGTGTTTGTGACCAAGCTTTTTCTCCAGCTTCCGATGAATTCTGTCAGCGAGATCGGATGAAGCTGAACTCGACGTCGCACTGGGGGCTGCCGCTGGCGCAGCCAAGGAGGCCGCCGCTGTCGCGGCTGTTACTGCCGTCGCTGCTGTTGGACTGGGGCTGACACTTCCGGTTGGAGCCTGCGGAAACAAGGTGCCATACAGCCCCAGCAAGCACATGGAGAGGAGGAATAGTTTTTTCATAGACTGTTTGATCATAGGATGCACTAAACGCCCCTTTTGGATTCAACGATTTTGAGCCTTTGAAGGCAATTAAAAGGTTGCGTCGCTTGGTTGGCTGGACATTATTGTCCCTCTCAAAACTGCGGGTGTAGCTCAGTTGGTAGAGCACCACCTTGCCAAGGTGGACGTCGCGAGTTCGAGCCTCGTCACCCGCTCCAGCCCAGAAAGCTTTCGGGGGCTGGAGCGAGCGCGCCGAAGCTTTAGCGAAGGCGGGCCGCCAAACGCTCCAAGCTATGGCTGGCACGCCAGTGGGGTCTAGCATTACGTTTTGTCTGTGTACGTGTGGCGCAAAAGAGCGGAGCTGCATTGGCTCAAAACGCATGAGCATCTCCTGCAAGCGCAAGCTGACGGCCAACTCGTGATTGTGCAGAAACCCGGGCGCAAGCGTTTGGAAGTGGAAATCACCTGCCGTTCGCGGGACGATTCTGATGTGCTGCTCAAGAAATTTGGCGGCTGCATCGAGACATTGCCGCGAAATTGGATACAGCGATTTGCCGGTGGCGAGTCAAAGCCAATCAAGATCGGAAAGCGACTGGTGATCGTCGGAGGAATCAATCAGTTGCAGCGTTGCAGCGTCCGCTGTCCGCAGCGGACTCCCGATCGCCGCGTCAAGTCTGATGCGCTGAGGACACCGCGCTCTACAGCACCTCATATCAAACCGGCGCTGCTTGCGATTCCGGCCTCCCTGGCATTTGGAACTGGTGAGCACGCCACGACGGCAATGTCGCTTCGCCTTTTGGAACAACTGACCAGCAGCTGGAAGCCCGGTTGGTCGCTGGTAGATCTTGGCACCGGCAGCGGAATTCTTGCTCTGGCCGCGAGGCGTCTAGGTGCCGGTCGTGTAACCGGAATCGACAACGACCCCAAGGCAATTTCGGTCGCCAAATCGAATGCCCGATTGAACAAAATTCGCTGCGCCAGTTTTCAATTGGGCGATGTGCGCAAATGTAAATCAGCACAGGAAAACGATGTGACCACCGCGAATTTGTACAGCGAGTTGCTGATCGAAATCGTGCCGAAACTACGCTCTGACGGCTGGCTCATTCTCTCCGGTATTTTGCTCACCCAGGAAAACGAATTGTCTGTCGCGCTGCACCGAAACGAATGCGAAATCATCAGCACGAAGCGTCGCGGGAAATGGGTGGCCATTTTGGCGCGGCGAACTGCCACGGTCCCGGCCGGATCTTGAGCCGGCAAATTTTTGCGATCGTCATAGACCGCCGCTACAGTAAAACGGATGCAATCTGAACAGCTTGCTTATGCTATTGTCACTCCCTATTCGATGCGGAAATCACGCACCGGCGGCATCGTTGGCCGGTTGATTTCCCGCACCGGACTCGATTTGGTTGGCGCACGAATGTTCGCTCCGGGCGCCGAGCTAACCAAACGCTACGCCGACGCAATTGTGACGGAAACGGAGATAGACCCGAGCCATCGCGCCACGCAGCAATTAATTCGCGAGTACGTGGTGAAAAACTTCACCGGAGAAAAGGACGGTCAGCAGGCGCGTGTATTGTTTCTGATCTTTCGCGGCGCGGACGCGGTGGAAAAAATTCATGACGTCGTGGGACACATCCTGCACGAGCGTACCAGCGGGGAAACCATCCGCGATACCTACGGTGACTACATCACCGATGATTCAGAGAACGTAGTTTACTTCGAACCGGGAGTGGTCACCGAATTCGATCCAGACGCGGTCGAGCGGGATCTGAAACTCTGGGCCGGATTTTCTGACTCGGATGGCGGAATTCTCGAACGAGCGGTCTCCTATCCGCCTGCCACTCAGATCGAAAAAACACTTGTGCTAATTAAGCCGGATAATTTTCGGTTTCCGAATTTGCGTCCAGGAGGAGTGATCGAAGTATTTTCGCGCACTGGTCTCTCAATCATCGGCTTCAAAGTCCACCAAATGAGCGTGGCACAGGCAGAGGAGTTTTACGGCCCTGTGCTGCCGGTCCTCGAGAAAAAGCTTGGAGCGAAAAGCGGCCGCGATAACTGGGAGAGCATCGTCGAGTTTATGGCCGGTAAAAAACCAAGCGAATGCCCTCCAGACGAACGCGACGCGCCGGGAACGGAAAAATCGATCGCAATCGTTTACCAGGGCGTCGATGCGGTGCGCAAAATTCGAGACGTGCTCGGCCCCACTGATCCGGCAAAGGCGCCTCCCGGTTCCATTCGAAAAGAGTTCGGACAAACAATCATGGTCAACGCCGCGCATGCATCCGATTCCGTTGAGAACGCCAAACGCGAGATGGCGATCATCCGAGTCGACGAAAATAATTTCAAACCTCTCATTGAAAACTTCTACCGCCGCCAATAGTTTGCCCGCCCGCCATGCTTCGGATAGCGATGCAGGCGGGTACTCCCATTTTGAATAGCTTTACGAACATGGAAATTTCTGAACGCGCCGCTCAACTGACTCCGTCCTTGACTCTTTCAATCGACAGCAAGGCGAAAGCCATGAAAGCCGAGGGCATCGACGTCTGCGGGTTCGGTGCAGGCGAACCGGATTTCGATACGCCGGAACATATCAAGAGGGCCGCGATCGAAGCGCTGGAAGCCGGTTTCACGAAATACACCCCGAATGCTGGCATTCCGGAATTGCGCCAGGCGATCGCGGACAAGCTAGCAGCGGATAACGGGCTTAATTACCGCGCCGGCCAGATCATTGTGAGCAATGGTGCGAAGCACGCTTGCTACAACGCGATACTTGCGACGTGTCAGCCCGGTGATGAAGTCATAATCGCAGCCCCCTATTGGGTCAGTTACCCCGACATGGTGCGCTTGGTCGGCGCCGAGCCCGTGATCGTGCCAACTAGTGAACGTAATGCCTGGAAAATGCGGCCGGAAGATTTCGAAAACGCGATGACCCCGCGAACCAAGATGCTTATCATGAATACCCCAGGCAATCCGACGGGGTCTGTTTATACCCGCGAGGAATTGGAAGCGATCATCAATGTCGCCGCGGAAGAAGACATTTACGTTTTGTCCGATGAGATCTACGAAAAGCTCGTTTACGACGACGCCAAACATGTGAGCGTCGCGTCTCTATCGAAGGAAGCATACGATCTCACAATCACTATCAATGGATTTAGCAAATCCTATGCAATGACCGGCTGGCGCCTCGGTTACCTCGCTGCGCCTGATGCGATCGCGAGAGCCGTCGATTCAATCCAGAGCCATACCAGTTCGAACCCGTCGTCCTTTTCGCAATATGGTGCACTTGCGGCGCTCAAAGGCGATCAACAACCGCTCGCCGATATGCGCGAGGAATTCGATATGCGTCGCAACTACATGTTTGATCGCATATCGAAGATCTCCAACGTCACCGCGGTCAAACCGGAGGGGGCATTTTATATTTTGGTAAACATCAGCCAGCTTGGACTCACGTCTCAGAATTTCGCTGACCGTTTACTGAGCAAAGCCAACGTCGCGGTCGTACCGGGCGCTGCTTTTGGCGACGATCGCACCGTCCGCTTCAGTTACGCGACAAGCCTTGACGTAATCAAAAAAGGTCTGGATCGCTTCCAGGACTTTTGCCGGACGTTGTAAGTGGAACGCGTTGTCTCCAACGCTTTGCCAAAGTAACTGCGCCTCGGGCGCCAAATTGACATCGTCTTCGGAGAAGCCGATCCACCTTGTTCAGTCGTTTTCGGCTTTTCTATTACTTTCAAAATGCCCGGCCAGTTCGCTCTGATTCTCCACGCGCATCTTCCGTTCGTCCGCCATCCGGAGCACGAGCACTTCATTGAACAAGAGTGGTTGTTTGAGGCGATCACCGAGACGTACATCCCGCTGTTGCGAATGATGCAGCGGCTGAACGACGATGCCGTACCGTTCAAGCTCGCGATGTCGATCACGCCGACGCTCTGCGCAATGCTTCAGGATCAGTTCTTATGTGACCGTTATGTCCGGCACCTCGACTTGTTGATCGATCTTGCTGCCCGCGAGCAAAACCGAAATCGTAAACATCCGCAGCTCTGCGAGTTGGCTACGTTTTACATAAAGTTGTTTTCGGAAACTCGTTGCAAGTTCGTAGACGAATGGAAATGCGATCTGCTCTCGACATTTCGGAAGTTGCGACAGACCGGCGCGCTCGAAATCGTAGCCAGCGCAGCAACACATGGGTTGCTGCCAATTCTCCAACAGCAATCGCCTCGCGCAGCACGCGCGCAGGTCTTAATCGGACACGACGTTTATGCCGAACTTTTCGGCGGGGAACCCGATGGATTCTGGTTACCCGAATGTGGTTACACCACCGGCCTGGAATCGATTCTACAGGAAGCGAATCTCCGATGGTTCGTTGTGGACGCACCCGGTTTGCTATTTGGAGCGCCGCGCCCGTACCGCTCAATTTACGCTCCGGTTTATACCCCGGCGGGGCCAGCGGCTTTCGCACGAGATCCCGATACCAGTCGCCGAGTCTGGAGTGCACACGAAGGTTATCCTGGTGATCCGGTGTACCGCGACTTTTATCGCGATATCGGTTTCGATTTACCGTTGGAGCATTTGGGATCGATCGCGCGCGGCATAAGAAAATTTTCCGGCGTGAAATATCATCGGATCACCGGACATGGCGACGAAAAACAGCTTTATGACCGAACGGCAGCCATAAATGCGGCAACACAACACGCAATTCACTTTCTGAAACAATGCCGTGAGCAAATTCAGCAAATTGGGAAAACAGGTTTTGATCCAATCGTTGTCGCACCATTCGATGCGGAACTTTTTGGGCACTGGTGGTTCGAAGGACCTATTTTTCTGGAACAATTTATTCGCCACGCAGCTAACGAACAAGAATTCCAGCTCACAACGCCAGGTGAATATTTGGCCGCCCATCCGACGCAGCAAATCGTTGAACCCGCTGCTTCCACCTGGGGTGAGAATGGGCATCTCGGCGTCTGGCTCGACCCGAGTAACGCCTGGATTTATCCACACCTGCAATCCGCAACGGACCGCATGGCTCAGCTCGCGCACCAGCACACTAACACAGTCGCAGGGCAAGCCGGAAAGCATTCAGGATTGCCAGCCGACCGAGTGGCAGGCGAAGCGCCCATTCGACAAAAGACCGATCAAGTACTCAAACAAATGGCGCGCGAGCTTCTGCTTGCGCAATCAAGTGATTGGGCATTTCTAATGAAAACCGGGACTGCGCGCGAATATGCGACCCAACGCACAATCGATCACCTTGCTCGCTTCAATCGTCTGCACGATCAGTTTGTCGCAAATAATCTCGATGAAGAATTTCTGAGGGACTGCGAATGGCGTAACAATATTTTTCCGGACTTGAACTGGCGCTATTATGCTTAAACCACAAACCCTAGATCGCCCGTTCAACATTCTGACGCTGCTCTCTTGTGTCAGTTTCGCGGTAATCGCCGCAGCACAAGAACGCCCCAGCCCGGTTCCTTCGCCGACGCCGGGAGAATCCCCGTCGCCCTCGATTTCGCCCGAACAATTTGTGTCGCCGCCGCCCGCTCCTGAACAAACGGCTTCTCCATCGCCGGCAAGAAGTGTGCGCATCAGTTTCGTTCCTCCGCCAATGGAAGGGACGATCAGTCTGGGAATCTACGATCAGACCGGTAAGATCGTTCGCGTTTTGCATCAGAACGCGCAATTGGATGATTTCACCATCGGCGCCGATGCCCTGGCGACGCGATGGGATGGAAAAGATAATGAACACCAGGATTTACCGTCCGGCCGATATCATGCGCGCGGGTATATGGTCGGTCCGCTAAAACGCGACGAATTGGGCGGGGCTTCGCCGAGCCCAACAGAAACCGACAGCAACACGGTGAAGATCCGATTAGTCCGCAATCCCTTGCGGAAGGATAAGAGGCCGAATGTCGAACTGGCCATTGGATTCGGTAGCGATGGCAGTTACCTGAAAACCAGCAACGGTCTCCCTCTTTTCAAGATCAGTGAGACACCGAATGTGGCGCGCGCAGGGATCGCGCTAAAAGGTGACAATGCCGTTGATGTTTGGATGGATGAGGGAAACGGCGTACATCAATTTCGCATCTCAAACGTCGATCAAATGATGGCTTTCGATTGCGGCGAAGTTGAATTGAAGTGAATCCCCTCGTTGACGTCACACCCATGTGAAGCAGCGTGTTAATAACATCGTACAGCGAAATTCGGCTGTTTAGAACACTGCTAGTCACGACTCAAAATCTCTGTTATTTAAGCCCGCGATGGCTGCTCCCGAGCTTCAGCAAACGGTTGGCAAAGTTGCCGGTTTCACTGGCACCGCTCTGCACACTGGTGAAAAAGCGACGCTCAGATTGCATCCCGCGCCGGTGGATCACGGAATCAAATTCAGACGCAAGGATTTGCAGGATGAGCCAACGATCGACGCCAAACTTGAAAATCTGAAGACCGTAGAGCGCGCTACCACAATTGGCGAAGGCTCGGTCCGCGTTCACACCGTCGAGCATGTTCTCGCGGCGTTGTGGGCGATGGGCGTAGACAACGCGATTGTGGAAATGGACGCAAACGAGCCGCCAATCGGCGATGGCAGCGCCCAGGCGTACGTCGATCTGATCCGTAAGGCCGGTGTCGTTGCACAGGAAGAAACGCGAAAATTCTTCGACGCGCGAGACACGATGCACGTCGAATCAAAAACGGGCGCGCTACTCGTTTTGCTGCCTGACAACAACTTTCGCATCTCGTGCACGCAAGCAGGACCAAACAACAGATTTACGCAATTCCTGTCGATGGAAGTTACGCCCGCGGCGTTCGAACGCGAGATCGCTCCCGCGAGAACATTTGTTTATTACGAAGACGTCAAGCCGCTGATGGATAAGAATCTGATCAAGGGCGGCAGCCTAGAAAATGCGATCGTCGTGCGCGGTGAAGCAGTATTAAGCAAGGAGCCATTGCGGTTTGCTGATGAATTTGTGCGGCACAAAATCCTCGATATTATCGGCGACCTCGCGCTGGTCGGCCGACGTATTCGCGGGCATGTGGTCGCAGTGAAACCAGGTCACGCAATCAATGCAGATCTGGCCCGATTAATAACGCGCGAACAAGCGCGCAGGAGCGCAGTTGCCGTGTCGCGCCCTATCCCAACCGGCGATGCCGGACTCGATACCGATCAGGTGATGCAAATTCTGCCGCACCGCTTCCCCTTCCTGATGGTCGATCGGATACTCAGTTTCGATAGCGAAACCAAATGCATCGGCGTGAAAGCCGTCACAATCAACGAGCCATTCTTCCAAGGACATTTCCCCGGTCACCCCGTGATGCCCGGCGTCATGCAGGTTGAAGCGATGGCACAGGTGGCCAGCATTTTGTTGTTCAAGCTGGCCAAAGCCAGCAGCCGCATCGGCTACTTCATGAGCGCCGACGAAGTAAAATTTCGCAAACCGGTTTTGCCCGGAGACACGATGTTCATCCACGCCGAGCTCATCAAGTCCCGCGGTGAACGGCTGGCCAAAGCGAAATGCCACTGCGTTGTGAACGACGCAATCGTCTCCGAAGGCGAACTGATGTTCACATTCCTCGATAAATGAGCGGAATGACGAAGTTCGAATGTCGAATGAGGAAAGAATTCCACATGACGAATGACGAAGGAATTACGATGTCACTTTTCCTATGAACCTTCTTGTCATATCGAGCGAAGTCGAGACATCTCTGGATTTTCCTATCGCGGAAAGAGTAAGAGATTCCTCGAGTGCGCTTCGCTCGGTTCGGAATACCAACCGGCGAGAGGAAGCATTCGAGCTCCGAGCTTTGCCATTCACTCGCCATTCGTCATTCGTCATTCACCATTATGTCTGACGAACAGGTCCATCCCACGGCGATTGTCGATGCCGGTGCGGAACTCGGTGTCGGCACAAGCGTGGGTCCATACTGCGTCATCGGTCCTGACGTCGTGCTTGGTCCAAACTGCTGGCTGCAACATCACGTCACCCTGTGCGGACCAATGAAGGCTGGCGCGAAAAACAAATTCTACGCCTACTGCTCGATCGGTCAGCAAACACAGGACCTAAAATATCGCGGCGAACCGACCTATCTGGAAATCGGCGACGAAAATACTTTTCGCGAATTCGTCACCGTCAACCGCAGCACGGCTGGCAACGGCAAAACACAGGTCGGCAACTCCGGAAATTTTCTCGCCTACAGCCATATCGGACACGATTGCACCGTTGGCGACCACGTCGTTTTTTCTAACAACGGCACCCTGGCCGGCCATGTTCAGGTCGGAGACCACGCAGTAATGGGCGGGCTCACAGCGGTACATCAATTTTGTCGGATCGGTCGGTTCGCCATTACCGGCGGTTGCTCGAAAATTGTGCAGGACGTTCCGCCATTCATGATCGCCGACGGCAATCCCGCTGAGATTCGCGGGGTCAATCTGATTGGTTTGGAACGAAAAAATTACGCGCCGGAAAGAGTGAAGCTCATTAAAGAGGCCTTTCGCCTGATTTATCGTTCGAAATACAACCGCCGCCAGGCAATCGAAGCGATGCAGAAAGAATTGCCGCACACCGAAGATATCACCGAGATCATTCAATTCCTCGAAACAAGCGAGCGCGGAATCATTCGCTAAAGATTTGTAACCGCGGATTGCGCAGATGAGATTCATCAGGCTTCGGGATGTCCGCCGTCCTCACACTGTTGCGAATTAAAAATCTCGCGCTCGTGGAAGAACTCGAGTGGCAGATTGGGCCGGGATTTGTCGCAATCACAGGAGAAACGGGCGCGGGGAAATCAATCATTATTGGCGCGCTTCAACTCTTGCTGGGCGAACGTGCAGACAAATTGCTGATTCGAACTGGTGCTGATCTCTGTACAATCGAAGCAGTTTTCACTGGCCCGGACTTACGCAGGCTCAATCCGCAACTTGCCGAAGCCGGCATAGACTCATGTGATGAAGAGTTGATTCTGAAGCGAACTCTCTCTTCAACCGGAACGAATCGGCAGTTTATCAATGGATCGGCGACAACGTTGTCAGTGTTGAAAGAGCTGGGGGACGACTTGGTCGATCTTCACGGGCCACACGATCACCAATCGTTGCTCTCCCCTGACACGCAATTGCGTTTGCTCGATTCGTTCGCGCACGTCGAAGAACAGCTTGAGGAATTTCAAAATTATTACCTGCAATTACAGGCGCTGGTGGCACACCATGCTGGCCTCAACACGGCGGAAACAGCACGGGAACAAGAACTGGATTTGCTGCGGCACCAAGTCACCGAGATTAAATCGGCCAATCTCTGCGCCAATGAAGAACACGAAATCGAGAAGCGCTACAAACTGGCGAGCAGCAGCAAACGATTGATCGAACTCGCGAACGCGGTAGCCACTAAATTATCAGAAGCAGATGATTCCGTTCTTTCACAGCTCGGAGAAACACAACGACTGCTTCGAGAATTGGAAAAGATCGACAGTTCGATCGCACAATTCTCGTCGGCGCACGCCGGTGCTGTGGTCGAGCTTTCCGAAATCGCACGTACCCTCTCAACTTATGCCGAGAAACTTGATCTCGATCCTGACCAACTCGCCGCACTCGAACAGCGCGTTTCACTATTTGAAACGCTGAAACGCAAATACGGTGGTTCAATTACAGAAGTCATTGCGTTCGGTGAGCGCGCAGCCGAGCGGATGCAGAAAATTGAAGGACGCGACGCGGAACTGGAACGACTCACCAAAGACATCGAAAATGTGCGCGCGCAAATGAATCGCGCTGGTAAAGTTTTGACCAAAGCGCGCGCGAAGGTTTCGCCGAAACTTTCGGAAAACATTCGCCGCAATCTTCGGGACCTCGGGTTCCGCCAATCGGATTTCGAGGCCAAACTCACGACTCTGGAACAGCCGCGAGCGACTGGATTTGATTCGGTCGAATTACTCTTCTCACCCAATCCGGGCGAGCCTCTGAAACCACTCCGCACGATTGCTTCCAGCGGAGAAATTTCGCGTCTGATGCTGGCGATCAAATCGGCACTAGCCGCCCACGACGCAATCCCTCTGCTCGTGTTCGACGAGATCGACACGAACGTCGGCGGCGAAATCGCGAACGCAGTTTGTGCCAAGATGCAAGGATTGGGACGCGATCATCAGGTGATCTGCATCACGCATCTGCCACAAGTCGCCGCGGGCGCGTCGTCTCATTTTGTTGTAACGAAGGATGTGGCGGGCGGCCGCACCTTCTCTAATCTGCACGAAGTGACGGGCAAAGCCCGCCAGGAAGAAATCGCGCGAATGCTTGGCGGCAAAAGCGACTCAGCCCTTAAGCTCGCCGCGAGTTTACTAAAAGACCGGCTCTAGTTGCCGCTGGTTATCCCTTATCGCCGTCTCCCTATGGGAGGCGTGCCCCGCAGAGCGACTGCGACAATTCCACCTGCGTCCTCTTGGTGTCCTTTCTAGTGGAAAAAACTACTTCATCACGGGCCCGAGTGGCAGAATGACTTTGCCGTAGAGTTCGTTGAGTACCTGCGCGAGGCCGGCGTAGATCGCGGAGAATCCGCAGAAAATTCCCACGTACCCGGTGAACTGCTTGAAGCCAGGACCCGCAGTAATGAAATCACCAATAGCGAGCAGAAAGAAAAGCACCGTCAGCGATCCGAAAACGATCTGCCC
>DATDFM010000067.1:0-10156 GCA_036522635.1 Candidatus Udaeobacter sp.
CACACCTTCAGAAATCGCACGCGATTTGAATCTGAGTCTCAAGACCGTTCAAGCATACTGCGCCCGAGCCAAAGAGAAGTTCGGCGTTACCTCGTTGACTGAATTGCTTCGTGCTGCCATCAGGTGGGATGATGCCAGCCACGTAAAATAGGCATCGTCAATTCCAGCCCAGCTCTTGGAGTGCGGCGACATGTCGCCGCTTTTAAACCGCGGACATGTCCGCGCACTCCAAAACGGCGGATCAAGTGATCATCTTGGAAAATTTCCGCTCTGGCAGCACCGCAGGCTATGGAATGCGCTCTCCACCTTAGTCACGTTATCACCTATCACGTTCACCCATCGAGATTCCCTGCCCAAAGCATTGCGTTGCAACAGACTTCTGAGCCTTTCCGCTTCTGGCCACCGCTGCTGGGACGATTTGATGTGATTATTCAGCACCCGCCGTGCTCGCTTCGTAATGTCGATGTCCGCTCTCCTGGGGTATTTTTTCGTAGCTGATTCTTGCATGCCATCTGTCCCATTGTGCACTTTCTATGGCGATTCAGATGAGCATGTCTAGCCAGGCCTAACCCGATTTTTGTGTCAGGCCCTGCCTGACATGTTATCTGTTAACGCGCCTCAGTTATATCCAATGGCCATGTTATTCCTATGGCACGTCTGGTTTTAACGAGTAACAAGCGTGTTACCTTTTACGGACAGCCTACACCACACGCTTCTGCGATGTTACGTGCATGAAGAAAACGAACCTTGCGGTAACTGATTCTAATAACAGCGAAGGCCACTCGATAGTTGGTGAGTCTGAGAAGAAAGGCAGTTCTCGGCGGCGCTCTTTCAGTCGTCGGGCATTTCTTCGCGGATCGCTGGCGGCTGGAGCAGGAACAATTGGGATGGGCTTGCTGGGTAATGTTCCAAGCACAAAGGCGAGCCGCGGCGGTTTAACACCTGGCGACGCTGCGCTGCTACGATTCGCAGCCGCGGCAGAACTCCTGGAAGCAGACTTTTGGATTCAATACAACGAACTTGGCGGAGTCCAAGATTCCGAGGTTCAGGGTGGAACAGGAAACACCCTCTACACTGACGCCCTCAACGCACTGGACGAGGACATGTCTGTGTACGTCCATGACAACACAGACGATGAAATTACTCATCATCAGTTTCTCAACGCGTACCTCGTATCCCATGGAGCGGCACCCGTAAATCTCGACCCGTTTCGCACTCTGATGGGCAGCATTGCCACGGGCGTGAACCCAGATTTGATCGGGAGGCGGCTGACAAACTTAACGCAGCTCACCATCGACAACAGTTGGTGGACGCGTTACCGCGACGACAGTCATAACCCGGATCTCGATCCGAATCATGTGTTTCCGCAGGTCGTCCCGACTTTGGCAGTCAACGAGCACACCGCAATTCCCAGGACGGATGCGGACACAACCGATGGCAATTTTCTACAGGCGATCGCGAACACAGCGGCGTTTCACTTTCCAACGATCGAACAGGGTGGCAACAGCCTGTATCCATCAATGGCATTGAGAGCGACTCATGAAGAAGTGCTCCGAATTCTGATCAGCATCGGGCCAACCGAGACGATGCACTTTCAAACATGGTCGGATAAGGCAGGCAATGCGCCGGCGCTCACCGCCGTTGATCCGGTCACCGGCGTGTCAGTGACATTTCCAGATCTTTCGGGTGGCGGCGAACTCTTTCAGAATAACCTGATTATGCCTGAACCGTGTCCGTTTCTCGATCGAAGCTTGCCAATTGTTTCCATCATTCGGCCGACCAACACTGAAGGCATAGCGATGAGTGTTGTTCAGTTCCTCACCGATATGGGACTGTTCATCGGACAATCACCGGCGTTTTTCCGGCTCTTGCATGAGCTGGCCGAAGCTGCCGATCACGCCAGACATGGCCGTGGTTGAGAGGCCTAACCAGCAAATCCCCGAACGGTTGAATCAAACAAACAACCGTTCGGGGATTAAGAATAACTGGCGTGCGTAACCTGAGGGACAAGGTGTTGAATGGAGTGTCGCTCTACACGTTGGCGATTTCTCCATTTTCCCTCCATGGTTTTCGAGGAAGCTCCACCTAGCTAAAGTAACAATCGGGTTACTTTTTGGATCCGACTCGTCATACGGCTGACGTCGATTCGCTTAGTATGAAAACAACGAATGGCACCACCTTAGATATTTCTCATACAAGTCACTATGGTCAGACAGAAAAAGCAGAAACTGGAGGTAGATCTTCAAGAAAAAACCGCATTAGCCGCCGTTCTTTCTTGAGTAAAACGATCGCCCTGGGAGCAGGAACCGTCGGCGCGGGACTGTTGACTAGCGTCCGAACCGCAGGAGCAGGTTCCAGTCTTTCACCGGGAGACGCGGCATTACTTCGATTCCCAGCTGCTCTGGAGACACTCGAGGCTGACTTTTGGATTCAATACAACGAACTTGGCGGCATCCGGGACGACGAAGTCCGAGGCGGCCATGGCAATTCAGCCTATACCGACGCCTTGGAGGTTATTGAGGATGAAATGAGAGACTACATCCATGACAACACCGATGATGAGATCACTCATCACCAGTTCCTCAACGCGTACCTAATTTCCAGGGGAGCAAATCCTGCAGTTTTGAACCGGTTTCGCACTCTGATGGGTAGCACTGCGACGGGAGTTAATCGGGGCCAGATCGGACGTCGCCTCACCAACCTGACGCAACTTTCCATCGATACCAGCTGGTGGACCCGTTATCGCGACGACACCCATAACCCGGATCTTGATCCAAACCACGTTTTCCCGCAGGCGGTGCCGACTCTGGCCACAAATCGGCATACGGCCATTCCGCGAACCGATGCCGATACAAGCGATCCCAATTTCCTACAGGCGATTGCGAATACTGCGGCATTCCACTTCCCGACTATCGAACAAGGTGGCAGCAGCCTTTACCCGGCACTGGCGCAAAGGGCTACCGACGTGGAAGTGCTCCGTATCCTGATGAGCATCGGCCCTACAGAGACCATGCACTTTCAAACCTGGTCGGATGTGGCGGGTAATGCGCCTCCTCTCTCGGCCGTCGATCCGGTGACGGGCGTTTTCGTGAGGTTCCCAAATTTGGAGGTGGAAAACGAGCTCTTGGACAAGGCCTTGATTATGCCCGAGCCATGTCCGTTCCTCAGTCGAAGCCTTCCGATTGTTTCGATCATTCGACCAACCAAAACTGAAGGCGCTGCTATGGCGACACTGCAGTTCCTAACAGACATGGGTCTTTTCATCGGCCAATCGCAGGAGTTTTTCGCGTATATGACCCAACTGGCACAAGAAGCCGACGCCGCGGTACGCGGTCTTTGAGCGCCCTAACCGGCAAGACTTCCCGAACGGTTGAACCAAATAACGACCGTTCGGGGTCGGGAATAACGCGCGCGCCTAACCGAATGGCCCAGGACAAGGTGTTGGATGCGGTATCTCTCCGCACATTGACGATTTCCCCCTTTCCTCTCCACGGTTTTCGGGGGAGGATTCAGGGTTTATTAGAAACCGCGCAACAATGGAAACCGCGCGGTTGAATTTTTGTAAACGCGAACATAATGCACAAAACGAATTCCATTCTCATGCGAGCGCCGAAAATCGCGATTTTCGAGACAGCAGCGGATCTGGAGTTGTGGCCAAAGATCCTTCCGCACTATCGCTATATCCACTTTCTGGAGCGTGGGCGTGATCGTAATGTCGTGGTGATGGCTGCGCAGCGCTCTGGCATTCCGATCTCATGGACATCCGAGGAAATCATCGACCGAGATAAGCTGGAAATTCATTTTCATCATTTGAAAGCCTGGACCAAGGGCATGCGAGTGGTCTGGACGTTTTGCGATTCGCCCGATGGTGTACTGGTGACAATCTTACATGATTTGCAGTTTCGCATTCCCCCGCTCGCTCCGCTCGTCAATCCAATCATAGGCGATTTTTTCATTTCTAACGTGGCGAATAAAACGCTGCGCTGCATGAAAGCTTACGTGGAGGCAAAAGCAGACAAGGTGCCTGCATGAGTTTTTCTACGCCGAACGCCACGACTCGGGACGGCCGAAGACGCGCAGTCGTTACCGGTATTGGACCGATCACCTGCATCGGCACCGGCGTTGATCGGTTTTGGCACGGAATCGTCGCAGAAAAGAGCGGTATCGATGGCATCACAAGCTTCGATTCGAGCGTGTTTCACGTGCGATGTGCTGGCGAAATCCGAGATTGGAACGGCGAAGATTACTTTTCACCGCACCGCCTGAAACGGCTGGATCGTTACGCACAATTCGCGGTGGTGTCTGCAAAGCTGGCGTTGGAGGACGCTCGCATCGATCATTCTCGCGAAAACCCGCAGGATCGAGTGGGCGTTAGCTTCGGCACCGCGCTGGGCGGCGTCTGCAAAGCGGAGGAGCAATACATCAGATATTTGAAAAAGGGTGCCCGCGGCGTCCAACCGACTCTTGCCGTTCAAGTCTTTGGTGGCTCCGCGCATTCGAATATTGCAATTGAATTCGGCTTTCGCGGCGTGGGTACGACGAATTCAAACAGTTGTGCCAGTGGCACAGTCTCCGTCGGAGAAGCGCTACGTTACATTCGCGACGATTTTGCAGACGTCGTTGTGGCAGGTGGAGCTGAAGCGCCGCTTACGGCTATCACAATTGGTGCCTTCGATATCATCAAAACGATGAGCAGATGGGCGGGCGACCCTGTTTGGGCATGTCGTCCATTTGATGCGCTGCGCGATGGATTCGTTATGGGTGAAGGCGGCGCTTCCCTTGTTATCGAAGAGCTCGAGCATGCGCGCACGCGGGGCGCTCAAATTTACGCGGAGGTATTGGGATATAGTCTGAACAACGATGGATTCCACATGACCACGCCGCTACCAACTGGCGAATCGTGCATTCGCGCGATGCGCGAGGCGCTCGTCGACGCGCGATTGCTGCCTGATCAAATCGATTACATCAATGCGCACGCCAGTTCGACCCAGCTCAACGACAGCGCCGAGACGGCGTCGATTAAACACGTTTTCGGCGATCATGCACGCCGTATTCCCGTTAGTGGAACCAAAGGTTATTATGCGCATCCGCTCGGAGCGACCGGCGCAATCGAAGCGGCACTTTGCGCACTTTCGTTGGATCGGCAGTGGATCCCCCCGACTATCAATTATCAAAATCCCGACCCGGCCTGCGATCTCGACGTTGTGCCAAACCACGGTCGGCCGGCTGAGTTGAATTACGTTATGAGTAATTCGTTCGGCTTCGGCGGCATCAATGCATCGGTGGTCATGGGACGCGTTCGCGATTAACGATGCGATTCGTCCCTGCGTGTGAGTCGAGAATGGACCGACTCGGCAAGTCGCGATGTGGACGGCAAGGTCGGTAGGCAGAGCGAGGCGGACGTGAGCGAATCAAATCCGGCAGCAGAAGGTTAAACTTTTGTAACCAGATGCTTTGACCCCGGAAGCTTTCGGAGCTCAGGAAGACACGCTGCTTCCGTTATTGGATTAGATCCGGACGATTGTCTCGTGTCCGCTTGATCGCCTGCTCTTTTCGCCACTTCGCGATTTCTGCGTGATTCCCGGAAAGCAAAACCTCCGGAATTTTCCAACCACGGAAGTCGGCCGGCCGCGTGTACTGCGGCGCTTCCAATAGACCGTTGCTGAAGCTGTCATCCCCAGCGGATTGTTCGTGCCCAAGCGTCCCCGGCAATAAACGAACAATTGAGTCAACCAAAACAGCCGCAGCAATCGCGCCGTTCGTGAGCACGTAATCACCGATCGAAATTTCCAGATCGATCAAGTGTTCAATCACGCGATGATCGACTCCTTCGTAATGTCCGGAAATGATTATGAGATGCGGCTCTTGTGATAGTTGGTTCGCCATCTGTTGATCGAATCGGCGACCAGCCGGAGACATCAACAGAACCTTCGATCGCCGATCGCCGATCGCCGATTGTTCAGCATTGGATGTTGAAAGTCGGGGATTGGGCGTTTGCGTTAACGCTTCTACGGCCGCAAAGATCGGTTCAGGTTTCATTACCATCCCCTGCCCTCCGCCGAATGGCGCATCGTCCACCACGTGATGTTTGTCCGTTGTCCAATCGCGCAGGTTGTGAATTTGAAGATCGACAATTCGCTTCTCCTGCGCGCGCTTCATGATGCTTTCGCTCAAAGGAGCGCGACAGATTTCAGGAAACAAGGTGACAATATCGATTTTCACGGGAAGAAAACGTCGAACGCTCTACGCCGAACGTCCAATATTCAAATTGTTAGGCCTTTGACTCGTTCGCCGCCGCTGACTCGGTCGATTGACCTGCCCGTCGATGTCGCTGACGTCTCCCCGGCTCCATTCTGTGAAATCCGCGGCGTCTGACACAGACGCCTCACGGTCATTCCACGATCTCGAGCAGCGCGCGTTGACCGTGACGTGCTGCAGAACTGGCCAGTAAGGCGCGAATCGCATGAATAGTCTGGCCAGACCTCCCAATCACGCGGCCCACATCTCCGCGGCGAAGTTGCAGCCTGAAGGTGATCGTTCTGCCGTTAGGAATTTCCGTAAGCACCATGTCGTCAGGAAATTCGATCAGCTCGCGAATGATGAACTCCAGAAATTCTCGCATCCCGCCAAAAAACTAACCATGAATCCGTCTTCACACAATAGCTATGGCGTGGGGATGGAGGGCGATTACGCGAACTTTGTAGGGCGTCCGCGTCCTGACGCCGGCGTCGATGCTAGGCTGGCGCCTCGGGGGAGGTCGACGACTCGCCTTCAGATGGTTCTGAACTCTCCGCCACGACTTCTGATGCTGGCGCGGCGGCAACCATGTTCTTTTGTTTCTTAATCAAGCTGCGCACTGTGTCCGACGGTTGAGCGCCCTTGCTAATCCAATACTCCGCGCGCTCAACATCAAACGAACTGTTTTGACCAGTTCGCTTTGGATCGTACGTACCAAGGATCTCGATAAATTTTCCGTCGCGCGGGCTGCGCTTGTCGGTGACAACGACTCTGTAGTACGGCCGGTTTTTTGTGCCTTCTCTGCGTAATCTAATTGAAACTGCCATGGTGAATTAACTTCTCATTCGCGCCATTTGCGCCATCATTTTTTTCATCTTTCCTGCGTTCTTCATCAGCTTCCGCATCTGATCAAAGCGCCGCAGTAAATCGTTTACCTCTGTGACGGTCGAACCGCTGCCGCGCGCGATACGCTGGCGCCGCCGGGCATTCAAAATGTCGGGGCGCGTCCGCTCTTCCTTGGTCATCGAAAGCACGATCGCTTCGGTGCGCTTGAGCTGCTTCTCGTCAACGGAGAGGCCCTGCACGTTACTCATTCCCGGTAACATGCCAAGGATATTCTCCAGAGGCCCCATTCGGCGCATCATCTTGAACTGCATCAGAAAATCGTTGAAATCGAAGGAAGCCGTGCGGAGTTTCCGCTCAAGCCTGGCCGCGTCTTCCAACTCGACGGCTTCGGCAGCTTTTTCGACCAGAGTAACGACGTCACCCATTCCGAGAATCCGCCCCGCGAGCCGCTCCGGAATAAAGGGCTCAAACTGATCGAGCTTTTCACCTGTGCCTGCAAATTTGATTGGCCGATGCGTGACCTCACGCATCGACAATGCCGCGCCGCCACGCGCGTCGCCATCAAGTTTCGTCAGGATAATTCCTGTGATAGACAAAGCAGCGTCAAAGCCGCTCGCTACGCTCACCGCCTGCTGTCCCGTCGCCGCGTCGGCAACGAGCAAAATTTCGTGCGGCTGCAAAAGTTGTTTGAGCGCTTTGAGTTCATTCATAAGCGCTTCGTCGATTTCCTGTCGCCCAGCCGTATCGAAGATGGTAATGGAGGAGCGCGCTCCTCCGAGTCGCGCCATTGTGCCAACCTCGTTCGAGGCGTCGCTGGAGCTCCGCCCCGCAAGTTGCGCTACTGCAGCGGCGGCGACACGGTGCACATTTTGCTCCCCGGGGTTCGGAACGCGGACTGGGACGTCGATCTGTTTTCCAAGCGTCGCCAGTTGTTGTATCGCCGCGGGCCGCTGCAGATCGCACGCCACCAGCGAGGGCAGGCAACCTTGTTTCTTTAACAGCAACGCCAGCTTCGCGGCCGACGTCGTTTTGCCCGAACCGTTGAGCCCGACGATCAATATTCGCGTTTCGTCTTGCACGCGAAGCGCGTCTGCGTCGCCCCCAAGCAATTCCGTCAGTTCATCGTGAAAAATTTTTACGATCTGCTGCCCTGGCGTAATGCTGCGAAGTACATCCTCGCCGAGAGCCTTTTCTTTTACGCGAGCGATGAATTTCCTGGCGACCTGAAAGTCAACATCCGCTTCGAGGAGCGCCATTCGAACTTGGCGTAGTGCAGCATCGACGTTGGACTCGCTGATAACGCCGTGTCCACGAAGGTCCTTGAAAACCTCCTGAAGTTTATCACTAAGTTGAGAAAACACTTTTGTTTAAAGATGGATCGTTTTCTTCGAAGCCGATCTCAAGTTCACGTTACAGGCCGGTCTCAACGTGTTGAAAACACGTTCGACGATCTGAGCCTGCTATTTTTTCTTAACGCCAGCCGCAGGTGAGCTTGCAGCTGTAGCTTCTTCCAGTCCGAAGGTCCAATGCGTTTCAACTCTTTTACCTTCGGATTTGGCGCTCACAATTACAGTGCACGTTTTGTCCCGTAGCTTTTGCGGAACCTGATACGACACCATGCCGGTCTTCGGATCAAAGTTAGCCGGAACAAGACCGAGACCGCTCACACGCATTTGAACACTGCCGGGTTCAATCTGCCCAATGCTGCTGAGGTTCGCTTTAATAAGGGGGGTGGCCGTGCGCACCGTGTCGCCGTCTGCAGGTTGTGTGGTCAGATCTTTGGCCCCGAATTCTGCTACAGCCGTCCCTCCTCCCGTGGAGCCCCCAATCATGCCCATCGCATCGGCAAAAACCTTCGGCTTATTCGCTTCGATCGCATAGCGGCCGAGCGCATCCATCGGCGAAGTGAAAGTGATTGGCTGTCCGTAAACGGTGAACATCGCGTCGTAACCGGCATTGCGCGCGAGTTCCTTCACGTGCTCATTGTAATTTCCGAAAGGCACTGCAAAGCAATTCACCTTGATGCCGAGCCGCTGCTCCAGCAGTTCCTTACAGCCGACGACTTCGTTCTGGATCCATTTTTCATAGTCGGCACCTGTTAGCTTCTTTCTGCTTCGCTTGCCGCCGGGCTCAATCACGGTTATGGCGTGTCCTTCGCGCAAATCCTGGTGCGTGGCCGAGTGCGCTTGGATATCAACACCATTGTCACGAAGTTCGGCGAGCTGTTCCCACGTGATCGCTTCTCCTCCGCCAAGAGCCCCACCGCGGACCCCTTCGGTGTAAATGAACAGAGTGAAAGGATAACCGAATTTTTTCATGATCGGCCATGCTACTTCGTATTGTGATTTCCAGCCGTCATCGAAAGTCACTATCGCGCTACGCGGTGGGATATTTTTTTCGCCTCGCTTCCATGCGAGAAAATCCTGCATTGGTATCACCGTGATGCCCTTGTCTTTCAATTCTTTCATCTGCGCTTCAAAGGCAGCAGGCGTAATTTCTGTGCCGGGGTAACGGATTTTGTCGACAAGGCGATGGTAACAAAAAATGATGACCTGTGCGGTTTGATCGACGACCGGCTTTTTAATCTTGGGAGTTGCCGCCACAACCGGTGCGGCCGTCGCAGCAGACGTTGCAGGTGCAGTGCTGCCAGCAGCTTGCGGCTTTTCCGTAACGGTTTGTTGCTTTTTGCACATCGAAAAATTGAGTGCCAGAAGTAATGGAAGGAATGTGAATCTGATCATCATAAGGGTGTTAACGGATTAAGCGTAGTGACGCAAAACACAAGTCCATTTTATACGCGAGATTGGAAACATGCGAATCATTGACAAAGCTCACCTCTCCTTGTTTCAGTTTTGAGCAAAACATTTTGATGGAGCGATGGTTTTCGGTATTAGATGAGAATGCCGCGCCTGCTTACTCGTATCGTTACACTTGCGTTTTTCGCTTCCTTAGCGGCATGCAGCACGGTGGGAACCTCCCACGTTAAAAACACGACCAAAAGTTTTAATACTGTAGTCGTGGATGCCGGACACGGCGGGAAAGACAGCGGTGCTTATCGCCGTTACGGTCCGCC
>DATDFM010000068.1:0-7387 GCA_036522635.1 Candidatus Udaeobacter sp.
GGAATTACGTTACTTAAAACGTCACCGTTACGGTATTGGAACACGTTTGAGTGCCAGCATTGCACACCTGGTATGTGAAGGTGGCAGGGCCTTTCAAACCGGTGTTATCGGAGTAAGGCGAACTGTTAGGAACTGTTATGATTGTGGCATTGCGGTGAATATCGACGTTGCCTGAAGTCGCCCCGCTCCAGGAGAGATCCACGGTATCGAACCCATGTACCTTGTGACCGACGGCGCTGAGGGAGATCTGCGCAGGTGTAGCCGTTGGCGTAGGATTGGGACTGGGTGTAGGGCTGGGAGTGGGCGTCGGAGTCGGAGTAGAGCCATTTCCAAGACAAACATTTACATTTGCCGTTTGGCCGTTGGTAATTGAGAAGTTGCCAGTTTGCGTCCCTACGCCGGTTTTAGAAATCGAATAGCTGTGCGATCCTGTCGATAACGGCGCGTCGTACGTGCCGTTGGATAAAGTTGCGCCGTAAGCTCTCCCATCGATTGAAACCGAGGCGTTAGCAACAGCCGCGCCTCCGGTGCAAGCCGTTACCACGAAATGCGCGGTGCCTTTTTGCGGCGCGGAACATTCAGCAAACTTGAAATAGCCAATGCGAGTGCGCCAATTGAATTGGGACGTAGTCTGGTAGTACTCATTCGTGTAATAGAAAGTGCAATCGTCAACAGGATCGACCGTGAGATCGCTGTAGTCCCCCCATCGATTCCCAGTTTGACTTTGGCTGCCGGTGCCATCGACGAGATGTTGTTCGCCTGACAAGGTGTTCAATGGATCTGTCGTAAGCCGCCCGGCGTAGCGGATCTGAGGAAATATTGAACTACTGGAAGCGCTGAAGCCCAGCGCAGCGTTGCCCTGGTTATCCGACGCAATACTGCCCATCCATCGCCACGTGGTATCCGGCTGATAGGTGCTCTCTTGTGTTTTGAGCCAGTTCCCAGGCTGCGTCCGTCGTAACTCGAACCAGCGTACTCCAGCTACCGAGTTGGCGCTGACGGTGTAGTTGTTAAACATCGATTCATGAAGGTCGGCGAAACGACGATAGGAGTTCCTGAACATCAATCGATCGCCAATGGCATCGAGCCTTGTGCTAGTGCCCGATTGCGGTACGCAGTTCCGTGTTGTTGCACAAAGAGAACTGAATGACGCTGCACTTACAGTTGTCTCCAGTGCGAAGGTTGAATTTGCCGGGTTTGTGAAGTCTACATGGTAAGCTCGTACTTTGTAGATCAACGGGCTACCCTGCGGAAAGGATACGAAATGGTTTGGATCCCCGACCGCCGGTGGAATGATACCCTCCAGATCGCTTGGTAAGAAAGGCGCTTCGCTCGAGCCGCCTGTAATCCCCGTCGTTTGGCTGGTCGCACTCGCATCCCCGGCTAACATTTTCACCCGATCAAACACGAAAGCTTGTGGTCCGAGGAACGCTGTGCCGGCGGTGTTGAACACATTTCCCGACATGTAATATCCGTCGGGCCACACGCCGAGCTTCGGATAATCGAGGAAGTTACTGGTTAAATGAAAATCGTACCTATACCAGGCGCCGGTAGCGTCGCCTGTTTGAGAAATAGCTATGCACTCGTCTTGAGGGACAGAAGCTCCGCTAGGCGTTGCAAATTGACTGATGATCCAGCGATCGGCCAGCTGATCGTACACCACGATTGGATCACCGTTGCCACCGTTCTGACAGGCGCCGCCAAACCCCGACCACACTGAGCTAATCGAAACCGGACCGAAGGTTGATGCGCCACTGACTTTGTCAAAAACCTGAAAGCCTTCGTTTACCATCTGAACATATTGCGTCTTGCCCACTTCGCCGTCGGGATCGGGTGGGGCACAATTGCAGCCAACACCCGGGTAAACGATGCCGTTCCAGCTGAGGATCGGACTAGGAATGGCTGGCGTCGTTAGCATTCGCTGTAAGAAACTGCTTTGAATCACCGGGTCCGGGCTGTCCTGATTTTGAACCGGCAGTTTCGGGTTGGGATTTGCTTCGCGTTCAGCTCCGATAGGCGGCCAGATCATTGGCTGTTCGCGCAGCGGTCGTGACAAATCACTGTGCGAGGCATGTATCACGGTCGTTTTGCCGAATTGTTCCTTGTTTCCAGCAGAACCTGCATTTGGCTGCGCGAAGGCATCTGAGAAGGCGCCGAATCCCAGGAGCGCGATCGAGATCGCGGCCAGGCTGAGAATTAATGCAAGTAAAACGCGAAGGTTAAAAAAGGCAGAATCCGACGGGGAGTTTTTTTTCATAGTGGAGCATTGTGGAGGTTGGGGGGCGGGGGTTGAGGAGATTTGGGGGTTAGATAGTCGCGACTGTTAGGTAAGAAATTCTTAAAATCAATCTTTTTCGCCGGGATACAGCGCGCGGATCATTGCGTTTCGGAAACGGCCCGTGGCGGCGGCCCGTCATATCCGTGGTTCACAGGATCGATCCGGCGCATTGGCCTTTCGCGAGTCTTTTCTTCGATGACGTGTGCGATCAGTCCAGGTGTGCGCGCGATCATGAATATGCCGTTAAACGCCGCGGGATTCATTCCCAAGTCAGCGAGAATGGCACCGATCGCGCCGTCTACATTGATCGGGAGCGATTTCTTCGCATCAGCAAATGCTTTCTCCACTGCGCGCGCTGCCTGCATGTGCACCCCGTCCAAGCCGGCTTCACGCGCCAGCTCGAACAGACGCGCGGTGCGCGGATCTTTGGTGTGCACGCGATGACCAAATCCAGACATGCGTTCACCTGCTTCGCTCATGGTGCGAAGCGTGCGGGTCGCTGCCTCCTCCAGGGAGATAGATTCATTCGCTGCTCGATCTGCGATGGCTTTCAATTGCCGCGCACAATCTTCAATTGCGCCACCGTGGTGCCGATTGATCGACATGATGCCGGCGGCGACCGACGCACTTAATGTCGCGCCAGTAGAGGCAACATTGCGCGCACTCAATGCACTGGGAGGTGTCGCGCCGTGATCAATGGATGAGACCAAAATAGCGTCCATCAAACGCGCGATCGCCGGTGATGGCATTTCGCCGGTTAAAATTAAATAGACCGCGGCGCCAAAGGAGACGCGCCCCATCAGTTCTGCGATGTCGTAGCCTCGCACAGCGACCTTGTTAGGCTGGATTCGCGTGATTGCGCTGTGCCACACCGCCTTTTTGTCGGCTTCGCTCATGAGACTTTGTCCCTTGATCTGCTTCAGAATCGTAACGACCGCCTCCGGCAATTCCCCAAAACCGTCGACTACAGTCGCACCCGCTTCGCGGAGCGCTTTCACTTTGCCGGCATGCGTTCCGCGACCGCCTTCGATTATCGCACCAGCGTGACTGAAACGCGTACCTTCTCGCGCGGCTTTGCCACCAATGTAAGCGACGACCGGTTTGGTGACTTTCTTATCGGCAATTAGCTGCGCCAATTCTTCCTCCTGCGACGAACCAATTTCGCCGAAGATCACGATCGCTTCGGTGAGCGGATCGGCTTCGAACATCAACGCCGCATCAGGCAGACGAATTCCAATTACCGCGTCGCCGCCGATGTGCATGATGGTTGAAAGCCGTACGCCGGCTTGACCGAGATAATAGCCGGTGCTTGATGCCATGCCGCCGGACCGACTAATCACGCCCACGCCCTTCGGAACGCCGGGCTTAAACCATTGGCGCGCACTTTCCGCGCGGCCGCCGATCATGCCGACCACCGCCTTGCCGGGACTTAACGCACCGAGAGTGTTCGGTCCGAGAAACCTTGCGTCGTTCGCTTTGGCAGCCGCGGCGATCTCCATCGCGTCCCACACCGGCACGCGATCCGGCACAAGCACCGCCAGTTTGATCCCTGCTTCAATCGCCGAGATCGCCGCCTCTTTTACGCCGGCTGCCGGCACAAATACGACGGAGACATCGATATTGCCTAACGAATTAACTGCTTCCTCCGGTGTGTTAAATACCGGCACGCCGAGCACATCCTGTCCGCCTTTGCCTGGCGTGACTCCTCCCACCACGTTCGTCCCGTACTCGCGCATTAAGCGCGTCCGCGCTCGCCCTTCGCGTCCGGTGATTCCCTGCACCAGCACACGTTTTTTCTCGTCGATCAAAATTGCCATTTCAACGAGCGCCTCCGATCAGTTGATCTAATCCCGGAATATCCAGCTCCAGGTAGAAGCCTTCGATACCCGCGAGACTGCATTCGACATCGCAGGCGAGCAGCTCGGAGTCTTTGGTAGCGAACTCTTCATTGGGTAACGACGCGACGGGCGCACCGTCGCGATCGACGATTAATCCGGCTGAATGCGTTTCAACTGCCGCGCGCATCTCCGGCCAACGCGCAGTGTCGATCCAAACCCGGCCATTTTTTACCGCGAGCTTTGTGACAGATGCGTCTTTGACAAATTATGGCAATTGCGGCGGGCGCGGTTTCCATTTTTTTCCGCCCGCGTCCGCGACCAGTTCCGCAAAACGGGCGGCGATAAACGAAGGCGTGTCCGTTTTGCGATACCCTTCGACTGGCACACGCAAGAGCTTCGACATGCGATCCAAAATCTCCACAGCACGATCTTCGGTATTGCCGCCGAGACGAATCACCGCAGGGATGTCGAGGTCGAGTTCCGAAAACGCCTTCGCCAAGCCGTACGCGGACCAGTACTGTTCCTGGCTCGCAACTCCGGAGCCGGAACCGAAATAACCAACCAAATCGGGTTGGGCCAGAATGATTCGCGCCGCGCGATAGACCTTTGATGCAGATGGGTTGCCGCTCGTATCAGTGAAATTGGCGATCGTAAATCCGGCATTCACGATGGCGTCCATCGACATCATCGAGCCGCCGCCGCCTGCTCCGTGAAATCCCGCCAATCCTTTTGATCCTTTCGCAGCCGACGTCGCCAGCTGAGCGAAATAGAATGTGCCGCGATGATCGTTTTGTTCGACGGCGTACGCGACCCGCTCGAGGGCCGTCGGCGGATGATCGAATTCGCGGGCAATCTCGATCCCGAGCTCCGGATGCCGTCCAACCGCATAATCATCAATGGTGATGCGGCAATCGGCCGCGACGAAATCCCCGCTTTTGGTCAGCACCAGTGGATTGATTTCAAGCGAACGCGCTTCAACACTGCGCGCCGCATCGAATAATTTTCGAATGGATTCCTTTAGTTGCTTGGCATTCTTCGCTGAAAGTCCGCAGGACGCCACGGCTTCACCGACTGCTGAATCCAGCGGCCCGCGATTCACATCGCATGGAATTCTTCGCGTTGCGGCGGCGCGTTCTTCGATTCCTGTGCCGCCGCCTGCAGCGAAAACGATCATCGGCGCCCGTGCAGCATCATCGATCGCGAACGACAGAAAAAATTCGCGGTCGATGTCGATCTTCTCTTCCACCAGCACAGCTTCAACCGGGAACTGTCCCACTTTCATCGACAACATCCGGTCCGCGTGTGCGCGCACATCATCGGGGCTTTTTGCGAACGCAACTCCACCGATGCCTGCCCGTCCGGTGGTCCAGGCTTGAATTTTAATTACCACTTCGCCCTTTAATTCTTTCGCGATAGCGACAGCTTCGTTGGCGTTTGACGCAGCACGACCACGAGGGATCTTGAATCCGTTCGCAGCAAGAATGGCTTTGCCCTGATACTCGTGGAGTCGCGCCATGATGAGATGTGTCGCGCGATTTTAGCGAGATTTCCGGTGCACGCACGCGTGCATTCGCTAACCGCCGACGGCCTGGTAATGGCCCAGTCCGCGTTGCCACATGAAGCGCGCCCAAAGCCAGGTCAGGAGGAGCCAGCCCATTTGGATGGCCATTTGTTGGACAAGCTCAGGTCCCTTTATTCGGCCGAGAAAGATCGCCACTGGAAAAAACAGCTCATAATAAAACGGCAGCCATTTCATCACTGCTTGCACGGCTGGCGGCATGATGTCGATCGGGAACATCTGACCGCCGAGGAAATATTCGAACGAATACACGATGAATATGATTGTCGAGATTTCCAAAATCCAGAACGCAAACATCGCCAGGCTGTAGGTGATGAAGAATTGAATGAACGCCGCCATCACCGTCGAGATCACCGTTAACACGTACACCACCGGATCGGTTGGTAGCACGACGAACTGCCTGAAATAAATAAAGATCAGAGCGATTGAGGGCAGCGTCACAAAGCTGTAAACAAGGCGCGCACTCAAAAAAATACTGGTTCGGTACGCGAGATAACTCATTGGTTTTGTGAGCAGCGCATTGATTTGCCCTTCGCGAATGTCGGCTGCGATTTGAAATTCGTCCTCGGTCGGGACGACCAGGTTGCTGACCAGAATCACGAGTAAATAATAATAAATCATCGTGCCGAAGTCGTAGCCGTGCAGGCCGCCACCGCTCTCCTTGAAAACGGCGGACCAAAGAAACACGGTTCCGGCCAGCGGTATCAGCCCAAACAACGCGCGCAGGAAATAATTCCAGCGATACACGAACGTGTTCTGAAGCCCGATGTTAAAAACGGACGCGTACTTGATAATTCTGCTTGCGCTCATGATCGTCTGCCGTCCACCAATAACGAAATCCGAATGACGAATGACGAAACAATGACGAAATCCGAATAACCAAACAAGCACCTACAGTGGTTCGTCATTCAAACATTTCGGAATTCCTTCGACATTCGGTATACGTGCTTCGTCATTTTTTCCGCGCCAGTTCCACCGCGAGATTGATCGCTGCGATCATGCTATCGGGACGCGCGATGCCCTTTCCGGCGATCTCAAATGCAGTGCCATGATCCGGACTGGTGCGAGGGAATGGCAACCCCAAAGTTACGTTCACGCCGCTGTGGAATGCGTGCAGCTTGAACGGGATCAATCCCTGGTCGTGGTACATGCAAAGCACCGCGTCGAATTCGCCTTCGATCGCGCGATTGAAGACTGTGTCTGGTGAAAGCGGACCAACGATTCTCGATTCTCGATTCTCGATTCTCGATTGCAATTCCTGAACTGCGGGCGCGATCGTTTCAATTTCCTCGAGTCCGATCTTACCCGATTCGCCGGCGTGCGGATTTAGACCTGCAACGGCAATGCGTGGCGCAGTTTTGGCTCGCGAGAACAGAAATTTTTCAAGCAACAGTCCCACGCGCACGATTTCGGACTGCTTTAGCGCGCGCGGAACTTTGCGCACAGGAATATGCGCGGTGACCAGCGCAACGGTGAGTTTTGTGCCGGTCAAACACATGGCGAAATTTTTTACGCCACAGCGCTCTGCAAAAAATTCCGTTTGTCCCGGAAACCTGAATCCGACTTCGTACATCCGGGCTTTGTGAATCGGCCCAGTCACGATGGCGTTGAGCTCGCCGCGTCGAGCGAGTGTCACCGCCTCTTCGAGCGCAGTGGCAGCGGCGCGAGCAGTTTCAGGTGTTGGCTCGCCAC
>DATDFM010000069.1:0-5929 GCA_036522635.1 Candidatus Udaeobacter sp.
GTCGATACGTTTTTGCTGGCTCAATTCTACGACGTCGGCATGCGTTCTCTTGCAGGATTCGAACGCGCGGATGTGGCCCGACATTTCGAACTCTGCGATAACGAAGAGTTTTCAGCCTTAACCGGAAAGGAACTGGAACGAGCGTACCAAAGCGATCCGGAAACATTCAAGCGACGCGCGCTATGCGGTGTTCGTGAAACGGGCGCTTTGTCGAATCTATTAAGCGCGAGCTACTTCATTCAGGCGCAGATTTTTCCTTATAACTATCAGGACGTAATCGTTCGCGGCAACGCCACGCGCATCAACGCGCTCTTCCTCCGCGAATATTTTCGGCAACGTCATTCCATTCCCGAACTGCCAATGCCTCGCGGATTCGAAGGCGGTTACACCGACATCTTCTTCACCGGTGTGGCGCGGAACGTCTGGCATTGCGACGTAGCATCTCTTTATCCGTCGATCATGTTGCAGTTCGACTGCTTCCCGATAACCGACGAGCTACAGATTTTTCGGCATTTACTGACAGATCTCCGCAATTTCCGGCTCGAAGCCAAAGCAAGAATGCGAGCGGAACGCGATCCTGCGAAGCAGCATCATCTGCAGGCGCTGCAAAATACGTTCAAGATTCTGCTCAACAGCTTCTACGGCTATCTTGGATTTGCGCAGGGGCATTTCGCTGACTTCGATGCCGCGGCGCGTGTCACGCAAATCGGGCGCGATTTGCTGAAGAAAATGATCGATTGGCTCAACGCGTGTGGAGCACAGGTGATTGAGGTCGATACTGATGGAATTTATTTCGTGCCGCCCGAGAAGATTGCCATCGAGAACTTGCAGAAAGGTTTGGCGCAAGAATTGCCGGCCGGGATTGATGTTGAAATCGACGAGCAGTTCGAGGCGATGCTCAGTTATAAAGCGAAGAATTACGCGCTTCTGACGAAAGATGGGGATGTGGTTATCAGAGGCGGCGCGCTGAAGTCGCGCGGACTCGAAAAATTCCAGCGCGTGTTCCTCGAACAAATGATCAAGATGATCATGCAGGGCAAACCGGAAGCGATCGCCGATCTTCGGAACGAATTCGACGGGAAAATTCGTAATCGACAGTGGAAGATCGACATGCTCATGAAGACGGACACGCTCCAGGATTCGCTTGAGAAATATCGGGCAAAGATCGCGGGCTCAGCGCGCAATCGCGGTGCAGCGTACGAGCTCGCACTGGCAAGTGGCCGCAATTACAGACCGGGCGACCAGATTAGCTACTACATCAAGACCACGCCGAAGAAGGTTCCCGCCTACCAAGCAGCCAAACTCGCCAGCGAATTCGATCCCGAAAACCGCGATGAAAACATCGACTATTATGTGGCGAAGCTTGACGATCTCGTGAAGAAATTCAGTAATCTGAGCTCAGCGGCAGCGACGGCGAAGCAGGAAACATTAGCACTCTAGTTGTGACTCAGACGCAGAATGAAATGTCTGCGCGCGGAAGCGAATCTCAGCCGGCTCAAAAAGGTAACGAATTGTTAACTTTTTGAGCTTTGCCGGGAGTTGCGCCGCTTTTCATGCTCTTCAGACATGACATCCCATGCGATGGGCGATGGCATACAGGACTTCTTCAGACTATGGAAATCTTAGTCGTCGAAGATGAAGTTCGCCTGGCCCAGCATATCTCTCGTGCCCTCACTGAAGCTGGCCATGAGCCCGTCATGGTTCACGACGGTGAAACCGCTTTAGCGAAAACAGAGCTGAAGCGGCACGATCTCATTGTGCTCGATGTCATGCTGCCAGGCATGGATGGTTTCGAAGTACTACGACGTTTGCGTGCGACGAAAATCGACACTCGTGTACTTATCCTGACCGCGCGTGGCGAGGTAAGCGATCGAGTGACCGGTCTTGGACTGGGAGCGGATGATTATCTGGCGAAACCCTTCGCGATGCAGGAATTGGTCGCGCGAGTGAATGCGCTCGGGCGACGTTTTCCTGAGGAAGCTCCAATCACACTGCAAATCAGCGATTTGGTTTTGAATCTGATCGAGAGAAAACTTCATCGCGGCCCACGCCGGATCGATCTATCTGCGCGAGAACTCACATTGTTGCGTGTGCTGATGCGCGAACCCGGCCGCATCTTTAGCCGCACCGAATTGTGCGAGCGTGTCTGGGACCGGCAGCATGAGTACGGCGTGAAACTTGTCGAAGCGTTCATCAGTCGCCTTCGCAAGAAAATCAATTCCCCTCCGCTTATCCACACGATAAGACATCTGGGCTACACGATTCGGGAGCCGGAATGAAAACCTGGCCACTGCGGTGGAAGGTCGCGCTTTACTCAGCATCGCTTGCCGTAGCCGCGACGCTCGCCGGCGCCACGACTACCTGGTTTATCATGCGTCATTCAGAAATCGCGGCCTTCGATCGCCGTTTGACGACCGACGCAGAGGAATTCTTTCGGGATGTGGAACATTTCGAAGGTGGTCGGAAGAACAACGAGCTGGTGTTTAAGGAAATCTTCGTGCCGTTATCATTGCGTAACCGCCTTGTTGAAGTAACTGACCCCAACGGCACCGTGGTTTATCTGTCGCCACGATTGCGCCATCCGTTCCCTCGCGATGGCATCAAAGAATTTCACAACCAAAAAATCGGCGGCCAAAAAATTCGTGTGGCTGAGTTCAGTGAGAATGGTCTCACCTTGCGCACTGGTGACGATCTCAAGGAGATCAATCAAATTAGCCGCGACATTTTCCTGGCGATGCTGGGCGCAATTCCGACGGTGCTCCTGGTGACCCTGGTTGGTTCGGCCTGGGTGGCAAGCAAAGCGATCGCGCCAGTCGAGGAGATCCGGCAAGCCGCAAACAGGATCACCGCGCAGCGGCTCGACCAGCGTCTCCCTGTTCCGCCGACTAACGACGAGATCGCAAAATTGATCGAAATGCTCAACACGACCTTCGAACGGTTGCAGCGCAGTTTCGAACAAGCTGCCCGCTTTTCCGCCGACGCCTCGCATCATTTGAAAACGCCGATCGCCATTCTGCGCGCCGACGTCGAAGAAATTTTAGGCGACGTTAACTGCAGCGAAAGCACCCAAGCGCGCGCCGAAGGAGTTTTGCATCGTATTCATGAGCTGAGTTCAGTGGTGGAGAATTTGCTTCTGCTCTCCCGCGCCGATGCTGGCCGCGTCGAACTATCGGAGGCGCAGTTCGAATTCGGAGAAGTGCTCGAAGGCCTTCTTGATGATGCACACACCTTGGCTGAGCCGCTCGATCTGACCGTCGAGACGAATATCCCCAAGCATTTGATGCTAAAGGCCGATCCCACATTCGTCGGAATGATCGTCCAGAACCTCGTCGAAAACGCCGTTAAATATAATACTCCTGGCGGCCGCATCCGGGTGGAAGCGCGGGCGCTAAATGGCGAGGTGCAACTGACTATCGGCAATACAGGCCGTCAGATCCCAAAAGAGCGCACCGGTCTTTTATTTGAGCGCTTTTATCGAGTCTGTGGCGCCGAACGCGTGCCAGGACATGGACTGGGTCTAAGCGTCGCGCGGGAGCTGGCTCGAGCGCATGGCGGCGACGTTGAACTGGTCCGTTCCGATGGGAGTTGGACAGAAATGCGTGTGCGCCTGCCGCAGGCGGTCTGACCGAAGTCTTCGAACAGAGCGGGCGGTTGTTGAGTTCGCTTCACACAAAAACCCAGCCTGACGCATGGCTTCCATGATCGGGCAGATTTTCGCTTGAAACCAATGCAGTCGTGTCGCATTCAAGACGAATGAAACCAATGCGATTTTTCCTTTTCGCTGGTGTGGCGATCGCTCTGATTTGGGCTGCAAACCCACTCTGTTATTCAGCGGATACCGAACACGCCGACATCAAGGCCGAAATCAGCAAACGCCATGATGAAGCAGTGAAGCGGTTGCAGGATTGGATTGGACAGGTCTCGATCGCGGCGGAGAACCGCGGTTATCCCGAAGGCGCAGAGTATATGGCGAAGCTTGCGCGCGATGCGGGATTTCAGCAGGCGACTGTGATTAACACGGACGGCAAACCAGGAGTGTTCGCGACACTCGATGCCGGTGCGCCGAAAACAATCGGGCTCTACTTCATGTACGATGTGAAACAGTTCGATCCATCCGAGTGGTCGTCGCCGCCAACGGAAGCGCGAATCGTCGACAAACCGCCGCTGGGAAAAGTAGTGATCGGTCGCGGCGCAGTGAACCAAAAAGGTCCCGAGGCCGCATTCCTGGCGGCTTTGCACGCAATTCGCGGCGCTGGGAAGAAAATGCCGGTGAACCTGGTGCTGGTAGCAGAAGGCGAAGAGGAGATCGGTTCTCCGCACATTCCACAACTCGTTAGGCGACCCGAAGTGCTCGAGGCTCTGAAAAAGTGCGTAGGCGTATTCATGCCGCATGCGACGCAGGACCTGGATGGAATCGTCACGGTGAATCTTGGCTCGAAAGGAGTCATCGAGCTCGAACTGGTGTCAAGCGGTGAAAAATGGGGTCGCGGCCCGGCAAAGGACATTCACTCATCATTGAAGGCGATGGTGGACAGCCCGGCGTGGCATCTGGTGAAAGCACTCAACACGCTCGTGTCCGACGACGGCAACGTGATTACGATCGACAATTACCCGAAGCCACTTCCCCTGACAGCCGAACAAAAGGCCATGATCGAAAAGGTATCGAAGCTGCGCAGCGAAGCGCAGACCAAGAAGCAATTCAGTGTTCAGCATTGGATTAACGATCTGCCATGGGAGCAGGCAAATGAGCGCCTCGAATCGCAGCCAACTGTCAATATCGAAGGACTCGTTGGTGGCTACACTGGGCCAGGCGGCAAAACAATTCTACCGCATCGCGCCGTCGCGAAAATCGACATGCGACTCGTGCCGGATATGAAAGCGGCAGACGCGCTTGCCGCGTTGAAGGCGCATCTGGCAAAACGCGGATTCGGCGACATCGAAGTAAACATGACTGGCGGATATGATCCGACGGCCACGTCGAAAGATTCGCCATTGATCCAGGCGCAGTTGGCCACCTACAAAGAATTCGGAATCGACGCGCTGCTGTGGCCGCGTAACGCGGGTTCGTACCCCGGTTACGTTTTCACCGGCGAACCGCTCAAGCTGGCGGCTGGACACTTCGGACTCGGCCATGGCAGCGGCGCGCACGCGCCGGATGAATATTACGTAATCGAATCGACCAATCCGAAGATCCAGGACTTCGATGGCGCGGTAATGTCCTTCGTCGAATATCTTTATCAGTTGGCGAAGTAATCACAAAGGCGGCTGGAGCCACGGCCCTGTACGCCGTCTTTTAGACTTGAAGTAATCAATCCTTGAGGTGGAACCGGCCGCAGGCCGATGACTACAAGGCCGGTCACCTAGCCGCTACAGTAACTTTGCGTCGAGGTTAATCTGCGCGCCGGCAAGCACCACCGAGACCGGACAGGTTTTCTTGGTGTGCTCTGCTTGCTCGCGAAATTTCGCTGCGTCGATTCCGGGAACTTCCGCTTCGGTCTTCACATCGATGGTGGTGATCTTTGGTCCGCCATCTGCCATTTCCAATTTCACGGTCGCGGTAGTGTTGATGCGTTTCGCCGGATGGCCAGCTTTCTCCAGATTCGCCGAGAGCGCCATGGAATAGCAGCCGGCTTCCGCTGCGGCGATGAGCTCTTCGGGATTGGTGCCTTTCCCTTCTTCGAAGCGCGAGGAGAATGAGTAAGGCCCGTCAAACGCACCGCTGCCAAGCTTCATGTTTCCTTTGCCCTGTTTCAGTGTTCCCTCCCATACTGCCGATCCAGTTCGTGTTGCCATTGTTTTATCTCCTTTAGTTGTTGAGAGACCACTTCGCGTCAGATTCCAGTGAGTGCAATCTCCTTTTCGACAATCCACTTAGTGCCGCAACGAACGCCGGAGCCAATGAGAAAGCGCTCGCCGCGGCGACCGCCTC
>DATDFM010000070.1:0-4562 GCA_036522635.1 Candidatus Udaeobacter sp.
TGAACAGAAGGTGAACAGGGGATGGGCGGAGTTCCTCGGCGCCTCGCGCTGAAGCGATGCAAACTTTATGTCAGGGCGCATAGGCGTCCTTTCTTTTGCCGACGGGGAGTCTTTGGGCGAACGGTCCTCGGAATGAGAACGGGACGTGGACCACCGGTGTGGTTCGTCGTTGAACGGGTTTGTTTGGTCGCTGATTTGGTCAGCGGTCGAACAGATCAGTTCGCGCTCGCCTTCGGATTGCTCCTCGAGGCTAATTTACGCAAAGGATACACGACTTGCATCTTCGGCAATAAAAAAATTGCAATGAGTTCCTCGCGTGGTTCCTCGCTGTTTTCAGTGGAATGGGATTCTCAATTTGCCTGCCACAAGATAGAGCATTGTTAAAAGGTATTCGGTTTTTCGGTAGCCTCGGGCTTTTCGTTTGGTGGCAGAGAACACGCTGTTGAGTCCTTCCATGTAGGCGTTGGTCAGCCTATGTTGCCAATGCGCCATGATTCCTCCCAAGTGGCGAAAGATCGTTTTGGATGCGCGCACCATCGATCGGAAAATCGCGCCGGGGGCGAACTGAGCCACGTCGCGCACCCAGCGACACCAATGGAGAAAGGACTCGCGCGCTTTGCCTTCGTGGTCCTCAGAGTAAATGTCCTGAAGGGCCAGGCGCATCTGATAGGCCTTGGCGGTCCAAAGGTTTTGGGTGCGTAGCCGCTCCATCCGCAGGCGTTCGTTGTCCGTCAGGTTTTGAGGATTTTTGCGCCAAAGCCAAAGCGTGTTTTGCAGTTCCTGCTGAGCGCGCTCCTGGCCGCAGTTGCTCTCCATTTTGCGGACTTCATCGACGGCCTGGCAGACGTTGGCAATGACGTGGTATTTGTCGAAGACCACGCGGGCATTGCGACAATACTCGGTGACGCCTTTGTGATAGGCCGGGCTCATATCCATGCTCACTTCCATGATCGCGTGCCGATGGCCATTGTGCTTTTCCAAGTCCTCAATAAAGCGAGCCCAGGCTTGGACATCTTTGCCTTCGGTTCCAAAAAGCACACGGCGTTGCTGCAAATCGGCAAAGACCGTCAGATACTGGCGGCCTTTGCGCAGGTTCATTTCATCAACGCCCACACAGAGGACAGCGTTGTGATTGTCGGTGGCGCGCGCAGCGTGAACATGCGCGCCAATCAAACGCCAAAAACGAGTGTCGGTTTCCTGGATGATAGCAGCCGCCCGTTTCACCGGCATCTCACGCGCCAGCAATAGAGCATAGGCTTCAAAGGCTTTGGTGAAATGTTTACTTAACCCTTCCCAGGGCGGACAAACCCGATGCAGGTGGCCGCACTGGCGGCATTTGGCGCGGGGCAGCTCGCAGCGAATGTGGCAGTGATGCTCAAAAACATTGAGATGCCGCCACTCCAAAGCTTCGGTGTGATCGTAACAAAAGACCTCACCACCGTCCTTGGGACAGCGCAGCTTTGCCCACAAACCGGGTGTTTCTTTAATCTCAAGAAAGACGCCATGGTTTTCATCGAAGCGGCAATCGGCGACCGACCACTCGTTGCCCAAGCCCAACATCTGGTGGAACAGTTTTTCGGGTGTCATCCCCGCCAACGCTACACACCTATTCCACCGAAATCAGCGAGGAACCGAAATGTGTTGACATCGAGTTACTTTAAAGTATCTTTATCGTTAGAACTGCGCGAAAGCCGGTATCCTTCGGTTTCCCCGCAAATCGCCGCAAGGCGACTCAGCCTATTGTTGAAATGGGATGTGAAACAGCGCGCATGAACTGCGTCCTGCGACCTTTGACATCTTAAAAGCGTAGGGGACACGGTAACGAGCTTATCACCGAGGTACGTCGTTCCGCCTTTAGCCGGTCCGGATTCCGCGTCGATCGGCGTCTTCCACGGTTAAAAAACCGGATCCTGTTCAAGTTTTGTTCAACTTTGTACAAGTTTGTACAAGATAAAAAAAATTCCCGTGGGAAAAACCGAGCTTCAGTCGGACTTCGCGGACTTTGCGTTTAAATCATCTGCGCAATCTGCGAAATCTGTGGTTCAAAAAAGGAAGGGATCAGGAACGAGGTGCGGAGAAAATCGATCAAAATTGCCCGTAATTCCACCTATTCCACATAAATTAAAAAAAATCGCTGGACTCCTGAATCCTGGCCTGGCCGCGTCTCTGCGGCTCCGCGCCTTTGCGTTTAAACTGTCCTTTTTGATTGGCAGCGCCGATGAAGGCAGGTATAGTCCCGCCCCTTTGGTATGAATCGAAATCCGCATGTTGCAGTCGTCGGCGCCACAGGCGCTGTCGGCGTCGAAATGATCGGCACGCTGGAGAAGCGCCGCTTCCCGCTGTCGAAACTGACCCTTTTGGCCTCAGCCCGTTCCGTCGGTAAAACGTTGAAATACAAAGGCCAGGACATCGCGGTAAAAGAACTGACCAAAGACGCCTTCAAAGGAATCGACATCGCCCTCTTCAGCGCCGGCGGCAACATCTCGCGCGAATTCGCCCCCATCGCCGCCGCGGCAGGTTGCGTGGTAGTCGACAATTCCAGCGCCTTCCGAATGGACCCGAAGGTCCCGTTGGTCGTACCCGAAATCAACGCCGCCGATGTGAAGTCGCACCAGGGAATTATCGCGAATCCAAATTGCACCACAGCGATTTCGTTGATGGCGCTCTATCCATTGCACCAGGCCTTCGGCGTGACGCGCATTTTCGCCTCGAGCTATCAAGCCGTTTCCGGCACCGGCGCCAAAGCCATCGAAGAGTTGCGCAACCAGGTCCATCAAATCGCCCGCGGCGAAACCGTGACGCGCGAAGTTTATCCGCACCAAATCGCCTTCAACGTGTTGCCGCAGGTCGATTCATTCCTGCCGACCGGCTACACGAAAGAAGAAATGAAGATGGAGAACGAAGGCCGCAAGATCATGCACCATCCGGACTTTCGCGCCAGCGTGACCTGTGTGCGCGTCCCGGTCTATCGCGCCCATTCCGTGGCAATCAGCGCCGAATTCAAGAAGCCGGTGACAGTCGATGCAGCGCGCGAAGTTCTGGCCAAGGCTCCCGGCCTCGACATCGTCGATACCCCTGAAAAATCAGAGTATCCCCTGCCCCTTTACGTCGCCGAAAAAGACAACTGCCAGGTCGGGCGCATCCGCAAAGATTGCGCGCTGGACAACGGCCTCTGCTTCTGGGTTGTGGGCGATCAATTGCTCAAGGGCGCCGCGCTCAACGCGGTGCAGATCGCCGAAGAGCTGTTGAAGTAATCTTGTGTGAGCGATTTCGCACGCCTCACCCAACGCCTGCGCGAAGGTCACAACCTCTCGCGACACGACATCGCCCATGCCGTTGAGGTTCTCGCTTCGCCCGAAGATTCAGCCGAAACCAAGGCCGAGTTTCTCGCAGCGCTCACGAACAAAGGCGAAACGACAAAAGAAATCGCAACCTTTGCGACCGAACTCCGCGAGCGTGCCGTAGCAGTGCCAATCGACGCCGAAACGCGAGCGCGCACGATCCTCGATGTTTGCGGCACCGGCGGCGATCGCCTGAACACCTTCAATATCTCGACCGCAGTCGCGCTGGTGTGCGCCGGCGCGGGGATCACCGTCGCCAAGCACGGCAATCGCGCCATCACGTCGCTGGCCGGCAGCGCCGAAGTTCTGGAGGCGTTAGGTGTGCCGATCGATTTGTCCCCTGAGCAAGCCGCGGAATCATTGCGCGTTCACAACTTCGCATTTTTCTTCGCGCCCAAATATCACCCAGCGTTTCAGCACATCGGACCCGCGCGCAAACTCTGCGCCGAACGCGGAACCCGCACGATCTTCAATATAATGGGGCCATTGCTCAATCCCGCCCGGCCCAACGTGCAACTCGTCGGCGTACCGCGGCCGCAATTTTGTCAGCCAGTGGCGGTGGCGCTCGAAAATCTTGGATTGAAGCAAGCGATCGTGGTCTGCGGACAAGCCGGCGATGCGTTCTTGGACGAGCTTTCAACGATCGGCCCAAGCACCACGGCGTCGTTCGAACCGGGAGTGGAACCTCACAGCGGGACATTGTCGCCTACGGAAGTGGCAATTGGTTTCGCGAAATTAGAGGATTTGCGCGGCGGCGATAAATTCGCGAATGCTGAGATTATTCGCTCAATTCTCGGCGGCAAAGAACGCGGGCCGAAGCGCGATGCCATTGTGCTGAATGCCGGCGCCGCATTCTTCGTCGCGGGCCGGGCGAGTTCGATTGCAGAAGGCGTGAAGGCGGCGGGCGAGGTGATTGATTCTGGCGCAGCGGCGGCCAAATTGACTAGCCTTGCGCGCGCATGATTCGATTCGGCATCTGCAACGAGATTTTCAAGGATTGGTCGCTGGAGGATACGTTCGCCTTCGCGGCGAAGACCGGCTACGACGCCGTCGAGATTGCGCCGTTCACGATTGCCAAACACGTTACCGATATTGGCGCGGCGCAGCGGAAACAAATCAAAGACTTGGCCGCGCGAAATAAAATTGCGATTTCGGGAATTCATTGGGTATTGGTGCAGACGGAGGGGATGTATGTAACGCATCCGGATCCGGATGCGTTAC
>DATDFM010000071.1:0-63559 GCA_036522635.1 Candidatus Udaeobacter sp.
GGGATATTTCCCATCTGAAAAGTAATCGGGCGGAAATACGAACTCCGGCGAAGCGTAAGGAACAATCCAGTTCAGCGTTTCTTCCTTTGGTCGATCGAAACTATGCGGAATCTGGCCATGCGAATATTGGGTGATGAGATCGAAATGCAGATTCTCATCAATGTTGCTGAAGAATGGGAATGCTGCCGAGAAAATGAAAACACGGAATGCAGCGACGGCGCAGAGCATCAGAATGAGAAATCGCTCATTCCTGGACGAATTTGATTCTGCAGACGTCATCGCAGTTGACCTGCAAGATAAAAGCGGCGCAGCAGCGCCGCACTCCAAAAGCTTTCGCGAGAACTAAACGGCTTATTCAGATTTCGCACGAAGTGGTTCGAGAATGCAACGTGTCCTCGCGTCGCTTTGATTTTTCCCAAAAAAAAGCGGCGGTCGCGTTCGACCGCCGCTTTGAAAGTTTCAAATTCTGCCAGGCTGCTATGACGATTTGTATTTAACCGAGCAACCGTACGGCTTTGTCTCTGGAGTCGCGACGGATTTGCCTGCTAATGATTGCTCCAGCGCCGCCTTCACGTAATTCGTGGAGCTTGGGATATCAGACGGGTTTGGAGTGGCTTTGCTGTCAATTGCACCGTGATAGACAATTTTTCCGTCTGGGTTGATGACGACCATGTTTGGGGTGTTTTTCGCACCGTAAGCGCGGCCCGCATTGCCTTCGGGATCCAGCAGCAGCGCGGTTTCATGCGTCTTCCAAGACGTCACGATTTTTTGCGCCTCCTCCGGCGTCAGACTTCCTTCCGTGCCGGGGGCATTGGAATCGATAGTTAACCAGACAACACCTTTGTCGGTGAACTCCTTCTGCAGGTTTTGCATGTTGCTGCTGCCGTAATGCTTTTTCACAAACGGGCATTGCGGATTAAACCATTCGAGCACGACGTACTTGCCCTTGTATTGCGACAATGAATGCGTTGTTCCTTTTGCGTCCGGCAATGAAAAATCCGGCGCAGAGCTGCCAACCGATGGTACATCGGCGGCAAAAACAGCGGTTCCAATCAAGGATGCAAGAGTGGTTAAGAATATTTTCGTGTTCATATGAGCTATTAGAAAACGGAGTTGCTAAGACGTTTAATGTTCTTGATTCAAAAACATCGTCGCGGCGGCAAAAATTTCAATGTGAACGCTCGATTGTGGGCGCTTCGGCTATTGTGACGCGACTTTACTCGCGATAGTTTCAAGCTTCTCCAGGACCATGCCTTTGGTGAGCACTTCCGGGAAAACAATGGGTTCTTCGTTTTTCGCAGGATAAAGCACGTAGAGCGGAACACCCGGGCGCCCGAACTGCTGCAATATTTTTGTGATCACGGGATCGCCGTTGGTCCAATCCGCTTTCATTTTCACAATGCCGTGGCGTTTGAACGCCTCTTGGACATCCTGGGCTTCAAGGACACTGGCTTCATTGAATTTGCAGGTAAGACACCACGCAGCAGTGAAATCAACAAAAACAGTCCGGCCTTGCTCCAGTTCGTTGTGCAGGCGTTCTGGCGTAAACGGCTGCCAGTCGCCGTGGATCTGCGAATTTGCGGAAGCAATTCTTGTCGATTGGAATTTGCCGCCGATGAAGTAGACGCCACCGCCGAGCATGAGCGCGAGCATGAGCACAAGCACGATGCTCCGCTTCACAACTGTTGCGGTTGGAACAATGAACGCGCCTTTCATCCAGCATGCGACACTGATCACCAGGAGAAAACAGCTCGCCCAAATCGCTCCTTCCAAGCCGCGTTCTGCGCCGAGCACGTAAAGCAAAAAGAGCAGTGTCGCCAGTAGCAGAAAACCCATGAACTGTTTTACGTGCACCATCCATGGCCCAGGCCTTGGCAAAAACCGTAACCACGCCGGCTGCGCGCTCAAAAGCAGATATGGAGCGCTCATGCCAGCAGCGACGGCGATGAACATTGCCAGAATGACCACCGCTGATTGCGTGAACGCGAAGCCCAGCGCGGTGCCCAGAAATGGTGCCGTGCACGGCGTTGCGAGCACCGTCGCGAACACGCCTTGGAAGAAGGAACCGAGCAAATCCTTGCGCTCGCTGGTCGAAAGCAAACTGCGCGTAACGGATTGTGGCAACGAAACCTCAAACACACCGAAGAGATTCAAAGCAAATACGAGCACAATTACGCTCAAGACGAGCACGAAGTATGGATTCGTAAATTGAAAACCACCCCAGGTTACGTCACGTCCAGCGCCCTTAAGCGCGATCAGCAGGACCGCCAGGGCCATAAACCACGCAAAAATTCCAACGGTAAACGCAATGCCACTACGAAAAATTTTTCGACGGCTTTGCCCTGCTTGTTGAACAAAGCCGAAAATCTTCAATGAGATCACCGGCAATACGCACGGCATCAAATTCAAAATCAACCCGCCGAGAAACCCAAAGAGAAGGAACATCAAGATTCCGTGCGCCTGTGTCGGCCGGGGCCCTGAAACAGGCGGTGCATTCGTGATCTGCCATGCGGCGCGATCATCGCCGTTTGGTTGCTGCGCAAAGACTACGAGGCCTGCCATCGACGACAGGTTCTTCGGCGCCGACTCCAACGGAATACGAAACACTATTTCATTATTGTTCCGCGATTGAACCGCGGGATGACCAACAATCGTCTCCTGCTCCGGCAGTGGGAAGAAATCGAGTGCGGGATATTTTGCCAACATTTCGCTTGTGATTTTCAAGCGAAGATCGGATCCAAACCGGCTCCAATCGACGTGCGCTATGTTCGGGGCCGGAAAGTTTTGCGGAAGCAAACGGCGATACCGTGCGAAAAGATCGGCGTTCGCTGGCTGATTCGTTGACGCTACAGACAGATCCAACTGCAACGTTGCCCCGCCTGGGATGCAAATTTTTTCGCAAACCAGCCAGCTTGCTTCAGTCGAAAACTTTACCGGGGAATTGTTCAGGTTCGACGGCGGCGTGATTTCCTGCATTAACAGGATCTCATTTTCGTAGCCGTAGGTTTCGATATCGCCCGGATCGACGGTTTTCAGCGGAATCGGCCATTGGATGTCGCCGATTTTCCAGCCTGGCGGCAGCTTCCATTTCAGTTCCGTAGGTAACCCTGCGTCGCCGGAAAATTTCCAGTAAGTGTGCCAGCCCGGAGCCATTCGCAGCAATAAGCCGACGGTGAACGGCTTGCCGGGAACTATCGCGTTTGTGTCGGCCAGAAGCTCTGACCTAACAACTTCTTTCCCCTGGTAGGTTTGCGCAAAGCCGTTTGGAGCAAGAGCAACCAGCAGCCAGCAGAGCAGCGAATAAACAGAAAATGTCGACGCCATTCGCATGAGTTTACGTAACACTCGCCGCACTCGACGGCAATTGAGTCAACTGTAGCCACTTCGCTGTGCGAAGCGCAGCACCAGTCTTTGTATTCACAAACATCACGTCGCCCATAAGGCGACGGCTACAGCCCTACGGCACAATAAAAATCTTATCAGTCCAGGGATCTTTAACTTTGGTGCCCGGCGTGTAACCACTCACGTCAACGTATCTGCCGCTGGAATCAAATGGGCTAAACACGTATCCCGGCTTGTCTGGCACTGCCTTCGCTGTTGGGAATGCGGAAGTAGAGGACGCTTCCGACGGCGGTTTTGATTGGGACTGCGTGGTTTCACTGTAAGCGACCGGCGGAGTTCTTTTGGCAGGCTTTTGCGACTTTATCGTCCCTGTTTTTGGTGGTGGCTGCGGTGCCGATGCCACCTGTGTCGACGGGGCAGAGTGACCGGGCTGGGTGACATCGGATTCGATTGCATCCGTCGTCCCGACCATGGTTGGCTCGTTACTATGGCGCCGCAGAGCGTAGTGCACCGGCGCGGTCGCAACGCGATAAGAACCAACCGCAACATCTCGTGTAACATGGTACGAACTCACCGCCACATTGCGGGTAGTTCCGCACCCGGCGAGTAAAACCGCCCCTAAAACCGTTGCTCGTTCAAGTAGGTTCATTTCGTTGGTAAGATCGTTCCTAGTGCAATTCGTTCAATCATTTATTGGCCACAAGATCCCCAACCAGCATTGCAATGTCCGCTTTAGTGGTCGACCACGAGCACATCAAACGGTAGATGTCCGGTTCCACGAATTTATAGAAACGCCAGCCTCGCGCGTGCAGACAATTTACGAGTTGATCCTGTAACTGCACGAACACGGCATTCGACTCCACCGGAAATACATTTTCCACCTGTGCCTCCATTCGAAGGCGCTCAGCGAGCTCACGGGCCGCCTGATTAGCGTGCTGCGCATTTTGCAGCCAGACGTCTCGGTTCAACAATCCCAACCACGGAGCAGCCAGATAGCGCATTTTCGAGCCAAGATGCCCAGCTTGTTTCACTCGATATTGAAAATCGTGTGAGGAGTCTTTGTTGAAGAAAATAACCAGCTCGCCCGCCGCCAGACCATTTTTGGTTGCACCAAAACTGAGTACATCTACGCCCGCTTTCCAAGTGATCATCTTCGGGGCGCAGCGAAGCGATGCCACGGCGTTGGCAAAACGTGCACCATCCATGTGAAGCAACATTTTGGATGTGCGCGCAAACGCGCCAATCGCCTCAACTTCATCCGGCGTGTAAACCGTTCCGAGCTCGGTGGCCTGTGCGATGCTGATAGCCCGCATCATGTGCCCGTGCAGCTCGACCTGTTCGGCGACGAGTTTTTTTGCCTCGTTCAAATCGATCTTTCCGTTGTTCGTTCTCGTTAGAAACAGTTTCGCTCCCCGCGTATAAAACTCCATTGCACCGGCCTCATCCGTCTGGATATGGGCTCGCTCATGACAGATCACGCCATGAAAAGGTTGACAAACCTGAGCGAAGCCGAGCGCGTTCGCGCCGGTGCCGGTGAACACAAAATAAACGTCGCAATCGACTTCGAATAAGTCCCGAATGCGTTCGCAGACCTTCGCCGTCCACTCATCCTCGCCGTATGAGGGCGCATAATCGGCATTCGCTTGCTCCAAGGCTGCCCACGCCTCAGGACAAATCCCGGCCGTGTTGTCACTGGCAAACTGGTGACGAATCGTGTCGACGCGCATCGGGGCTTTATTACGCTGGTTTTGCCGACTGACAATTAGCACAAAGAGATTGCCTGACAGCGGAGCCCTGGGCCTCCGATTCTGCCAGGCAAATTCTTTCCCTTTTCGCTCCTTGAATTGCGTACAGTAGTTTCATTTTTATTTCGAAGTGGCCCTCCCGGGTGAGCGTGTTTCCCAGCAAATTTGCACCGAGAACATCATTTTCTCTTGCGTTTTGCCTAACGCGCGGCGGCAGACTAACCTTCGCCAATGAGATCGCTCCAGAGCGACGTCGAGCGGCGCGGCACGCGTATTTTTGAGCTGGTCGACAAGCATCCGGAGCGACTTTTCAGCAAGGCCGGCTTCTATCAGCGTCTGATGTCGCTTTCGATGCATGACGAGCGATTCAAGACGCAACTGTTTCAATTTGTCGCAGTTCTGCCGTCACTGCGCCGATCAAGTGAGATTATTCAGCATCTCGAAGAATATTTCAGTGGTAGCAACAATGGGTTCTCCCCGCTCGTTGGAATGGGGATTCGTGCGGCGCGGCTGATTCCATGGGTCAGTGCTCCCGTGCTACGCTGGAACGTTTCCGAAATGGCTCGCCAGTTTATTGCGGGACGAAATGGAAATGACGTCATCGCAACATTACGCAAGCGACGGGGACAAAAAATTGGGTTCACAGTAGATGTTCTGGGAGAAGCTGTTGTGAGCGAAGCCGAGGCGGATGAACACGCAGCATTTTACGGCGATTTATTGGAGAAATTAGCCCGTGAAACTAGCGGATGGACAGACCCACTCGGAAAAAGCGTGGAGCTTTTCCCGGTTGTAAATCTGTCGGTCAAAATTTCCGCCCTGTATTCCCAAATCAGTCCGGCTGCTCCCGCGGATGCGATTGCCCATGTCAGCACCAGGCTCACGCCGCTTCTCCGGCGCGCACGCGAGGTAGGCGCGTTTATCAATGTCGACATGGAGAGTTATGCGCTCAAAAATACCACGCTCGAGTTGTTCAAAACCATTTTGACCGAGCCGGAGTTTAAGGATTGGCCACATGCCGGGATTGTGATCCAAGCTTATTTGCGGGATTCAGAAGCCGACTTGCGCGATCTGATCGAATGGGGACGTGCACGGGGTACTCGCTTTGCTGTCCGACTGGTGAAAGGCGCATACTGGGATTACGAGACGACGAAATCGGGTCAGAATGGATCGACTCCTCCGGTCTTTCTTCAAAAGGCAGAGAGCGACGCGAATTTCGAAAAGCTTACGCGTGTGCTTTTTGAAAATAATTCTGTGGTCACCCCTGCATTTGGATCGCATAACGTCCGAAGCATCGCGCACGCGCAAGCGGTCGCGGATGAGCTTGGCATTGATCCAGGCCGATTCGAGTTCCAATTGCTTTACGGCATGGCGGGTCCAATCAAGCGCGCACTGGTGGATATGGGGTATCGCGTGCGGGAATATTGCCCGGTGGGCGAGCTATTGCCCGGCATGGCTTATTTGGTTCGACGCCTGCTCGAAAACACGTCGAACGAAGGATTTTTACGCGCAAAATTTGCGGAGAACGTGCCGGCGAAAGAATTACTGCGCGATCCAAAAGAGCTCATCAAACCTGCTGTAACGCGGATCGATAATTCGCATCGCCTCAATGCATCGAATCAAAAAAATGATGCTTCACTTAACGCAACAGCTGGCCATAGTTTCCGAAACGCACCGCTTGTGAGCTTTATTTACAAAGATAATCAGGACAAAATGCAAGGCGCTTTGCGCGAAGTGCGAAAGCGCCTGGGCGAAAAATATCCCTTGTACATCGGAGGCGAAAAGATTTTAACCGATAATCTGACGCCTTCGGTTAATCCCGCCGAGCCGACTGAGATTGTGGGCTACGGAACCGAGGCCGGCATCGACGAAGCCGAGCGTGCGGTAAAGGCTGCGCGCGCAGCATTCGAGAAATGGAGATGGACGTCAGTCGAGGAACGGGCCCGGTTGCTGGAGCGCGCGGCCGACATCCTGGAGCGCAGGCGCTATGAACTCTCGGCCGTAGAAGTCTTCGAAGTCGGAAAGTCATGGTCTGAAGCCGACGGCGACATCCGCGAAGCGATCGATTTCTGCACCTTCTATGCACAGCAAATGCGACGCCTCGGGCGCCCAAAACTTACCCAGCAGGTGCCGGGCGAAGAAAGTTATCACCATTATTTGCCGCGTGGCGTCGCTTTCGTGATCGCGCCATGGAATTTTCCAATCGCGATTCTCTGCGGCATGGCGGCGGCTGGAGTTGTCACCGGAAACGCCGTCATCATGAAGCCGTCCGAGCAATCGATTGTCTGCGGCGCGATGCTCATGCAAGTGTTCGAGGAAGCAGGCGTCCCACCCGGCGTCTTGAATTTCTTGTCGGGGCACGGCTCGGTAATCGGCGCGCATTTGGTCGATCACAAGGACGTCGATTTAGTCGCCTTCACCGGTTCGCGCGAAGTCGGTCTGAAAATTTGGGAGTCGGCCGGAATCACTCGGCCCGGTCAACGAGAGTTGAAGAGAGTGATTTGTGAGATGGGCGGAAAAAATGCCATGATCGTTGACGCCGATGCCGACCTCGATGAGACGATCATGTATTCAATTTATGCCGCGTTCGGTTTTCAGGGACAAAAGTGTTCGGCGCTCTCACGCCTGATTCTGCTCGAGGAAAATTATGATCGCGTGATGGAACGTCTAATTCCGGCCGCAGCCAGTCTGCGAGTCGGCAATCCCGCGGAACCAGGCATCATGGTTGGTCCCGTTATCGATGAACCTGCATACCGGCGAATTCTGGAATACATCGAGATCGGGAAAAAGGAGGCCAAACTCGCGTATCAGGCAAAGGAAGTCCCGCCGCATGGATATTTTATTCCACCGACAATATTTACGGATGTAAAACCGAACATGCGCATCGCGCGTGAAGAAATTTTTGGTCCGGTGCTGAGTGTGTTGAAAGTGCGCGACCTCGACGAAGCTCTCGAAGTCGCGAACGGAACCGACTATGCGTTGACCGGCGGCTTTTTCTCGCGCAGTCCTGATAACATCGACCGGGTAAAAGCCCGACTGGAAGCGGGCAACGTTTACATCAATCGCTCGTGCACGGGCGCAATCGTTGGGCGTCATCCGTTTGGCGGATTTAAAATGAGCGGCGGCGGCACGAAAGCCGGTGGCGAAGATTATCTTCTGAACTTCCTTGTGCCGCGTGTAGTGACCGAAAACACGAGCCGCCATGGCTTGGCTCCGGAAAAATCGCCCGAGTACCGCGACGAGTTTCTCTGGCCTAAACCGCGGCAGTAAGCGCTCGGAAGAGCGGCAGAATCAAGTCAACGGCCGGCCTTTGCTGAGCAACTTCACAACCGTCACGATCATGTAGACCACCGGCCAGGCTGAGGTGAGAACAATCACAGCAAACGCCGCCATTTCCCGTGCACGTTCACGCGCCGCTTCCATCCGGTATTCCCGTCCTAGATCAAAAAGATGCCTGAATCGCGACCTGTCTTCTCCGTCGGAAGACCAGAAATGGCCGCGCCATTGACTGAAACCCGAATGAAAAAAATAATCCGTTTGCGGAAAGCGTCCCTTGCCGCCCATGGAAGGAGTCCTCGGTTTCATAGACTCTGACCGAATAATTGGTTTGGAACCACGAACACAATACCACGTTCAAAAATTCAATCAGCCTGAAAAAATAACTTTCCGATTGCAACGAACCCGCGACAAACTCTAGACGCAACGATGAAAACGGCAGTGTATCGGGCTGGCAAGTTACTGGTGAGATTTGTGTTCGAGTCTGTCGCGCATATTCACGTAGTCGGGCGCGAGAATGCTAATCGTGCGGTTGGACCTGCCCGCAGTGCCGCAGCGTTGCAGGCTGGGTACTTGCTGGCGTCGAATCACATCAGCCATTTCGATCCGTTTCTCATAGGCCTCCAGGTACACCGCAAGATCGATTGGATGACCATGGCCGAATTCTTTCGGCCGTCTGCACTTGGTTTCTTGCTGCGCTCAATCGACGCGTTTCCGGCGGAGCGGGATCGCGCCGATCTGAAAACAATTCGCACTGCAATCGACCGGCTAAAGACGGGACGGATTGTGGGAATTTTTCCCGAGGGCGGCATTCGGGATGGCGCGCGCTCTTTACTCGAAGGCGCGCCGCTCCGTGCCGGCGCAGCCACGCTCGCGCAGATTGCGGATGTTCCCATTGTGCCGTGCGTCATTCTTGGTACGGATCGCTTTTATTCCAAAAAACAGTGGCTGCCATTCCGCCGCACGCCGGTTTGGATCGCGTTTGGAAAGCCAATCTCAGCATTTCCAAGGGTGCAAAAATCTGATGCGCGCGAACAAATCGAATCCGAACTGGCTGTTGCTTTCAGAAATCTCTACGCTGAATTGCGCGAAAAATTTCAGCTTACGACGGATGACCTGCCGAAGTCGCAGCAGGAACGAAAGGCGGGTATCTGCGCGCCGCGCCAATCGGACGCCGCAGCCCGGAGTCTCTACCATCGATTTGCCGCCAAGGGAGTCGATTCGCTTCTCTGCGCATCCATCAATTGGCTTCATCGGCGTCACCCGCTGAATGGGCACAGTCGACAACAGATGGAGCGTTACCTCACCGCGTGCGAACGGCTTTCGCCACAGGAATATTATGTTCTGCCCCAAACAAACGGCAGCAATGGTGACTCCAATTCAAAGCCAACGGTGAATGGGATGCCCGATGGGCGTATGACAACACTGTCATGGCAGAGCCCGATCAAAACAGCTTTCGAAGCAAACAATACTGCGCGCGCGGATTTCTTCCGAACGAATGCGCGGCTTTGGACGGGAGCGCCGACAGTGTTTTTGCTGCACGCGCTGATGTCCTCCAGTCCCACCGGGCATCACCGCTGGGCAGAGAAATTCAATGAGCTCGGCTGGAACGCATGTTTTGTTCATTTGCCATACCATTTCTCGCGTGCCCCGACTGGTTACTGGAATGGCGAACTCGCGATTACGCCCGATTTGATTCGTAATGCGGAAGGATTGCGCCAGGGCGTCATCGAGGTCAGGCAAATAATGGAATCGTTGCGTGGACACGGTTGCCGCGAGTTTGGCGTGCTGGCCACCAGTTACGGTGGATGGGTTGGCGCTTTGCTGACGCTGGTCGAGAGCGATTTCCGATTCGTGGCGTTAATGTCACCGATCGTAAATGTCGAGCACGCGATCTGGCAAAGCCCGGCGGCGCGTCGCCTTCGACGCGAACTCGTTCAGGCAAACGTCGAGCGCGCTATGATTGCGCGTCATTTTCACTTGAGCTCGCCTTTACACAGCCGGCCGGCGTGCGATCCAACGCGTATTCTATTCGTTACAGGGGAATTCGATTCGATCGCTCCACCCGCGGAGATGGAGGCAATCCAGCGAACGTGGCGTGGCTCGGCACTGTTACGCGTACCACAAGGACATTTCGGTCATCGCATGATGCCGGAAACAATCGCGCACCTGAAAAAACGCGGCGATCTGTAACGCGCGGCAGCTTGAGGTTGTTCTGACTTCATTAACTCTGATCTAATTAACACCTGGCTTTAGCCAGGTCCGGACGCTTTGTACTCGATAAGCCGTTTAAACGGCTTTTGACAGTTAGGCTGGACCGCAGCACCGCGCTGAAGCGCGTGTTAATGAGACCTATCGAATGCGAAGAAATTCCAAGCTTGCTCGAAGATCGTTAAATACCGCTTCGCCTAGGACACTGTGCCCTTTCACGGACGCATGCCAGCCATCGATGGGATGCAATAGTTCCGCGCGACTGAGATCCGCCGTCGCCAATGCGTCGGAATATCGCAACTGAATGTGTTCGTCGCGCTGCACGAATTCGCGATTCAAGCTCCCCACCATCTCGCGCAGTTCTTCGTTCATCATCGATGCCAGTCGAATCAAATTACGTCGGTAAGTGGGATGAAATGAGACCAGATGTTTGTATGTCGTTTCCAGGTGCGGATACAAAGTTGTGTCTGATTCTCGAAGACGCTCGGCGGCCTCGCGACCATTGAAGTACGACCCGAAATTGATGAGTCCGTAAACGACAATCGCCACGCGATGTCTCTGAATACGCGCGCGCTCGAGCAAGCGTCGCAAATCGCGCGAATAATTCTGTCGGAATTCTTTGCTCAATCGTTGTAGCCGCGGCTCAGGTGTGTCGAGTTCGTGTGGCGGACAGCGCCAGGCCCAATCAACGTTGTTGTGTCCGATCGAAATCAGAGTCAGATCAGGAAATCGCCGCGCTCGCACCAACTCACCGACTTGCCCTGAGAAATTGCGGGTCCCGAGAATCCGGCGGAAAAGATTTTGACGGCCATGTTCATCATCCACCAGCGCACCGATGCCCGCGCATTCGATCGCAACGAACGGCGTGATCCTCTCAAGCCCTTTCGAAACACTGCCAATGCCCGGAGCATCATCGCTGTGAAGAAACCAATTCTTCCCGCGGCACGTGCGCGCGCGCCACAACGTGTTCCATGGCGACGAGATGTAAATGCCCATGCAAGCGCTGTCGCCGAGCATAGCAACGTGCGGCAAGCGGCGAACCAGCTCCGCGCGGGTAATTTCGCCATTTCGGTAGGCCAAATACTCGGAATGAAGAATTGATTCCGGTTCAGCAACGCGCTCCAGAAAGTTCGGACTGACAAACGGAGAAGATTTCATCTCGTCCCGCCACAGGCAGGATCCCTGCTGTTATTCATCCAGCCAATCCATCGATTCAAGCAACCTGTGAAATTGCGGATTGTCAGCTGACAACACAGGCAGCCATTCGCCGATCGGTTCGCGTTTCCACCACACTTTGTCGCCGATGGGCGCAAACTGATAGCGATAAAGTCGTGCTCGAATATAACGCGGAGGCGCATCGGGAAACGGGTTGTTCGCGATTAGCGATAGCGTGCCAGGATCGTTGTGGAGAAGTTTCCAAACAAAATGAAGCGTCCACGGATACTCGGAAGGTGATGACATTGCGGCGAACCAGATTTGCCAATCAATTCGCGGCTGATATGGCGCGACAAATGGCGGCCGGCGATTCGGATCACCGGGTTTGGCTTTGAACTCGTACTCTTTCCATTTCGTGTCACCGCTAATCAGTGCGTCATCCGTTCCCTCAAAGATAATTTCGTCACGTTCCCGGCCTACCGTGCCGAATGCGCCGTAAGTATTCACAAGATCAAGTGGATCGTACGAGTAATTCATCAGCTGCCGGCCGGACCCGAGATTGAGGACGGTCGGGATGCTGAGCCAGATCACCATGATCGTTACCCCAACAGCAATACCGTTATTAATGCGCGATGGGTGCGATTCCTCAGCCGCGCGTTGCGCGCGTCTCACCAGCGGTCCCGGCAGAAAGCGCGCGAGAAAACTATCATCAAAGCACGCCAGAAACGGAATGATGGTGAGATAGTTGAGGAACGAAAGATTACCGCTGACGATTAGAAAAATCTGGTACGTGATCAGCAAGACGCCGGCGATGTGGCGCGCCCTTCGCGGACCAAAAGAAAACCAGGGGACAATCAGCTCTAAGAAGTGATTCCAAAGTACTTCAAATTTATGGAACCAAAGCGGAGCAAAATGGAGATATCGGCTGATCGGGTTAGGGATTGGTTGCGTTTCGTAGTGGTAGTAGAGACACGTCAGATCGCGCCAGCAGGGATCGCCCCGCAATTTGATGAGGCCGGCGCCAAACATGATGCGGAACCCTAGCCACCGAAAAAGCCAAATCACCAGGATCGGGGGCCTGGACTTCGGGAAGGGTCGGCCATCGAGGAGTGGACAAAGAAAAATCGCCAGGAACCCCGTCTCGAGCAGCTGAATTTCCCAACCGTAGCCGTACCAAATCTGGCCTATATGAACAATCGACATGTACATTGCCCAAAGAACCGCAAGCAGGATGGCGTTTGCGTAACCGGCGAGAACCACGAGTGACAACGCAAATCCAATCCATGCGAAAATCGACAATCCATGGTCCGAAATTCCAAACCAGAAGAGCGTCGGCACTCGTAACATTCCGGCGCTTCGCGAACCAAGTTGTGTTTGAATTACGTCTAGAAAATGTGCGGCCGGTGTTAGACCACGCTCGCCAATGAGCGGGACGAGTTGATTTGCCGCTACCAAAAATGCGATTGCATACACGAATCCGAGTAATCGCAGGATAACAAAGCGCGTCAGCCAATATGAATTTCCGAGCGCGAAAAATCTTTCGACCAAATTTCGGAACTCATGCGGCCTCACAGGAAAACGTCGAACGCCGAACACTCAACGTCCAACGCCGAATCGCTTGAAATATTGCCAGGGGGGAGATTCGAACTCCCGACCAACCCCGAATGCTTTCGGGGCTGCTCTATTGTTGCAAATGATAGATCGCGACGGTCGGATTCTTCTTTGCTTTCAATGCGCGTTCAATTCTCCGCGCTTCTTGGAGTGTTGGCACCTCCTTGCTTACGACCATTTCGATTCTGTCGCCAAGCCGTTTGGTTGTGTGTGTATGACCTCGTAGGTGTTGTGCAAAACGAGCATCAAGATCTACAGCCGAGCCAATGTAATGACGCCCTGAAGACCCTCGGAGTATGTACACCCAAGCCATAGAGAATATTGCCAGGGGGGAGATTCGAACTCCCGACCAAGGGCTTATGAGTCCCCTGCTCTACCACTGAGCTACCCTGGCGTGTAATCGGTGCGCAAAGCTAGCAAATTCCGCCAATCGACCAACCCCGAACGCTTTCGGGGCTGCTCTACCCACTGAGCTACCCTGGCGTGTAATCGGTGCGCAAACCTAGCAAATTTCGCTAATCGACCAACCCCGAATGCTTTCGGGCTGCTCTACCCACTGAGTACCGTGGCATTTAGTTCGGGAAGCAAAGTAACGAGTTTTTCGCGAAACAACCGTCCGCGACAAGCGATTTGCGGGAAAGGAAGATCCAACGCGTCACATTCCTGTCAACGCGCGGAAACGCGGGGCTATTTGCCGGCTGGTGGTGAAACGTACGGCGCCAAATCCTTGTCGCCACCTCGGATCGCGGCCATGAAGCAAACGCCGCTGTGTTCGGTCACTGCTCCGGTCCACCCTTCCTGATGAACATAGCGCCAGCCGGGAAACCTCTGCACGACTCCGGTCTTGCCGTCTCTCTCCGCCGGAAAAAGAAAGAACTGCATGCGTTTCTCAGAGACCCAAATTTGAGCGATCCGCCGCGATTCGTCATCTTCAAATACGCGACAACCAATGGTGGCAAAATCGGCGAACTCTGCCGGAACATCATAATGTTCCAACCCGTGTTTCATAAAGAACAGGTCGCTGAGCGTTCCTGCTTCAGCATTTACTGGATCCAGCATCACCGGTCGGGTCGAAGCAGCGACGCCTAACAATCTGCGAGCTGTCGTCGAACCGGGAAAATCGTTCAAATGACTAAAGAAATTGAACACAAACACTCCCGCAATCACCGCAACAGCGATACTGATCGCCAGCACCGCGGGATTGCGCAGCGTGTTCTTCCACGTTCGCTTCGAGATTGGGGCCAGGTCTTTTTCCGAGAACCACTCGGCAGATTCGGCCGGAATGGCGATGAGACGAACCAGGCGCGCGACGGCGCGATCGAAATTCTGTTGATCGGCAAATTCAGCGGAGCCGTCTGCACGAGACAGCGCTGCGCGCATCGGACGGTCCGCAATTTGACGCGCGCTTATCGGAGCGCAATTTAAGAGTGAACGCTCACGGCGCATCGACGACAATAGCTTCATACCTTGTCAGATTGAGGAAATTTCGAATCGAGCCATGCCTGCAATTGCCGCCGGCCTTTAGAGAGGAAGCCCGAAAGCTCGCCTAATTTCAGTTCGGCTATATCGAGAATTTCCCGGTAGTCGAACTCGTCGAGATAGAATAATGCCAGTGCGCTTCGCTGCGGATCGGGTGCAGCAGAAATCCAAATCGCGAGCTGCATGGGATCAAGCCGCTGAATTTGGGATTCAGCACCCGAAACAACATCGCGCTCTTCCATTTCAACCGACTCGGGTTGCAAATCACCCTTGGTAGATTCCAAGCACCGCCAGCGCGCGTCGCGGAACAGCCAAAACGGTTCGTCCGGCACATCCCCACGCGCAGCGCGCACCGCGGCCTCACGCAAAGTCGCGTGAAAAACTTCCTGTGCCTTCCGCGAGTCGCCGAGCATCAGGAAACAAAAGCGATAAAGCTGTGGCAGATTTTGTTTTCGTTCCGGCACGCCAGATGGTCCCCGAAAAACTTCGCGCACTCTACGCGACTGGGATGACGCAGGCAATCCTGTGTGCGTAAATTTGGTCCGCAGACACCATCGTCCGGGTCAAGAGCTTTGCAGCGTTTTCAAACGCCGCGCCACTTCCTGGGCGTTTTCCCTGCTATTGAACGCCGAGATCCGAAAATAACCTTCGCCTTGCGCGCCAAAACCCGCGCCCGGCGTGATAACCACGTTCAGTCTGCGTAACATCCGGTCAAACAATTGCCAGCTTGTGAGGCCGTCCGGCGTTTTCGCCCAAATGTAAGGCGCATTGACTCCTCCAAAAGCTTCCAGACCCGCATCAGCTGCCGCATCGCGAAGGATTTTGGCATTCCCCATGTAATGATCGATGAGCTTACGAACCTGTTTACGACCCTCACCGCAATACAAAGCTTCAGCGCCGCGTTGGACGGGATACGCAACACTGTTTGATTTCGTGCTCCAACGACGCTGCCAAAGCGGATGCAGCGGGAGCCGACGATCGTCGGCGCTTCGCGCAAGCACCGATTTCGGCATCACGGTAAATCCACAGCGAATACCGGTGAATCCGCCGTTCTTGGAAAAGCTGCGTAATTCGATTGCGCATTCAAGCGCACCGGGGATCTCAAAAATAGAATGCGGAACCTCAGGATCGCAAATGTACGCTTCATACGCGGCGTCGAAGAGCAAAAGTGCATCATGTTCGCGAGCGTAATCAACCCACCGCGCAAGCTGCGCACGCGACGCGACGGCACCGGTTGGATTGTTCGGAAAACAGAGATAAACGAGGTCGACATGCTCGTTCGGTGGTTCCGGCACAAAATTATTTTCCGCGGTGCATGGCAGATAGTAAATGCCTTCGTAGCTGCCATCTTTTCGCGCAGCACCTGTGTGGCCCGCCATCACATTTGTGTCCACATACACCGGATACACTGGATCAGGGACCGCCACCTTGTTTTGGCGGCCAAGAATATCCAGGACGTAACCGCAATCGTTTTTTGATCCGTCTGAAACAAAGATTTCCTCGTCAGCGATATTGATATTCCGATCGCGGTAGTCGTGTTGCGCGATGGTTGACCTGAGAAACTCGTAGCCCTGTTCTGGACCGTAACCGCGGAAACTTTCGCGATGTCCGAGTTCATCGATCGCGCGTTTCATTGCGTCGATGGCTGCAGTTGGAAGCGGCTCGGTAACATCACCGATTCCACAGCGGATCAATCGTTTGGCGCCTTCAGGATCCTCTTCACAGAAATCGCGTACGCGCCGCGCCACCTCTGGAAACAGATAGCCTGCCTGGAGCTTAAGATAATTCTCGTTTAGATACGCCATGTTTGTAGCGGCGTTTGTGTTAAACGCCGAACGTAAAAAGACAGGCGCTTGGCACAAGCGCCTCTACACGCTTGCCTGCTCAGTAGTTCTTGGCGACCGCGTCCCAGTTAACCACATTCCACCACGCCTTGAGGTAATCGGCCCGGCGGTTTTGATATTTCAGGTAATACGCGTGTTCCCATACGTCGACACCGACGATCGGAGTATTGCCGTCCATCAACGGACTATCTTGATTTGGCGTGGACGTTATTTCAAGCCCACTCTTGCCCTTGATTAGCCACGCCCATCCGCTCCCGAAGCGGCCCACACCGGCGGTACTCAGTTTTTCTTTAAATTGATCAAAGCTGCCGAACGCAGATTTGATGTCATCGGCGAGTTTGCCTTTTGGTTCGCCGCCGGCGTTTGGTCCCATGATCGTCCAAAAGAATGAGTGGTTCGCGTGGCCGCCGCCGTTATTCCGCACGGCCGTCCGAATGTTTTCCGGGACAGCATTTAAGTCGCTGATGAGCTCTTGTACACTTTTCTTTTCCAGTTGGGTGTCCTTGACCGCCTTATTCAGGTTATCGACGTAAGCCTGGTGATGTTTCGTGTAATGAATCTCCATTGTGCGCGCATCGATGTGCGGCTCCAGCGCGTCATACGCATAGGGTAATTTAGGTAATTCGTAAGCCATAATTATTACTGTTAGATCGAATTACGCCGAACGATAGGTTTTATTTTCGTCGGGACCACGACAGCCGTTCCGGGCGATGTATCTAAGCTTCGCAGCGATAAAATCCCGGGCGATGCCCGATCCCGCTGCGATGATTCACATACGTCGCCAGAGCTAAGAGTGGGAAATTCTGGCGATACATGTCGTACTTCAAGTAGAAGGTACGCGGGAAACCGGTGCCGGTGATTTCATCTTCGTTCCATGAGCCATCCGCCTGTTGCGTACGAAGGAGATAAAGCAACCCGCGCTGAACGCTCGGCCGATCAAGGTCACCGCAGGCGCAGATGCCCATGATCGCCCACGCGGTTTGCGACGCGGTGCTTGGGCCAATCCCTTTGGTAGATGGATTTTCATATGTGCCACAGGTCTCACCCCAGCCGCCGTCGGCGTTTTGGCAGCTCTCAAGCCAATCGCGCCCGCGCAAAACCCAATCTTGGGTCATGTCTTCGCCAATTGCGCGCAGACCGCGCAAGACCTGCCAAGTACCATAAATGTAATTCACTCCCCAGCGGCCGTACCACGAACCGTCGTCATCTTGAGTGGCGACCAGATACTTGATCGCGTCGCGAACGCACTTCTCATTGCGATCGAAACCGATGTAGCCGAGCAACTCGAGAGTGCGGGCCGTCAAGTCGCTGCAGGTCGGGTCGAGAATCGCATTGTGATCCGCAAACGGCATATCTTCCAACCATGGCGTTGTCACATCTTTATCAAACGCCGCCCAACCGCCGTCGCGACATTGGAAACTCAGCTGCCATCCAAGGGCGCGGCGAAACACTTCCTTGAGTGATCGTGAATCTTTGGGTTGAACGAGCCTCAGGGCCATCAGCACCATTGCCGTGTCATCTGTATCCGGGTAATAAACGTTGTTGTACTCGAATGCCCAGCCACTGGCCTCGGGATACGAATTGTTGACCGCCCAGTCGCCGCGGATCCGCACTTCCTTGTTGACCAGCCATTCGCCCGCTTTTTGCAGTGAGGGGTGTTCTGGTGAAAGACCGGAGTCTACGAGCGAAATAATCGTAATGGCTGTATCCCAAACGGGTGAGAGACACGGTTGAATTCTGAAATCTTCGGGATCATTAACGAATAACTCAGCGAAATCCTTTTCAGCCTTCGCGTAAACTGGATGTGTTTTTGAATAGCCGAGTGCGCGAAGAGCAATCATGCAGTTCAGCATTGCGGGATAAACCGCAGCCAAGCCGTCGCTGCCTTCTCTAATGCGCTCGACCATCCAGCGTTCCGCTGCTTCCAGGGTACGTTGTCGCAGTAAACCGAGGCGAAGCGGTTGCAGAAATTTCAACGTGTCATCAAAGCGCAGAAAGAAATTACGCCAGGTCCAGAATTTTTCGCTGCGCGGCAAACGCAAATCTGCCTGCTCCTTACCAAGGGGATACAGCTCGTGGAGTTGCTTTTCGCCGGGCAAAATCCGCGTCGGTTTGAAATGATTGATAATGGAGAGGGGAATAAGCATTGCCCGGCTCCACGACGACATCTTGTAAATATGAAAAGGAGCCCACCTCGGCAGGAGGACCATCTCCACCGGAATCGCCGGCAAATATTTCCACGGGAACACACCGAGCAACGCGAGGTAAAGTTTGCTGAATGTGTTCATCTGCGGAATCCCGCCCAGGCGCATGATGGTTGCACGCGCTTCCTGCATGAACGGAGCGTCAACGGAACAACCGGAAAGCTTTAGGGCAAAATACGCCTTCACTGAGGCATTAATCTCGCTCGGCCCGCCATGATAAATGTTCCAGCCACCGTCGGGCAGTTGGCGCTTAAGAATATGACGGATGCAACGGCGCTGCAGTTGCGCGTCCACTTCGCCGCACCAGTGCATAAACACGACGTAGTCAGAGCAGAGTGTGCTATCGACCAGCAGCTCGCCGCACCAATGCCCGTCAGCTTTTTGCTGGCGCAAAAGATTTTCCTGTGCGCGCGAAATCGCTTGTCCGATCTCGTCGTCTGCCGCCGAGTAGGCTTCGGAGGTTTCGGGCGAACTTGGTAGAACTATTAATTGCTTCGACGGCATTGCGATCGTTCAGGAGGCTTTGACGGCTGGCTCAGCGCGCTTGCCGGTGAGGTGACCGTTTCCCGAGCTGACGCCGTTATAGGCGAGCACTTCACTGCCACGTCCGGCCGCCTTCGGCTTCGCACCGAAATTAAATTTGATCGTTTTCCAAGTGTCGCCGCGGTGAGCTTCCAAGCCCAATGTTGCGGTGGGTTCGTACCCGCAATGCACCATGCAATTTTCGCAGCGGCTGTCACGCGCAACGCCATTAACCACTCCGTAGCGGTTCCAATCAGTCTGTTCCAGCAGCTCTGCATAGCTTGAATAATGGCCCTCGGTCATCAGATAGCACGGGGCCTTCCAGCCACGAATGTTTCGTGTAGGAATTGCCCAGGCCGAACAGGTCAGGTCCCGTTTGCCAGCAAGAAATTCAAAATAAACCGGTGTTCCGAAAAAGGTGTACCGATTCATCCAATCCTCGATTTTTCGGAATTTCTGAACCGTCATCGCGCGAGTGAGAAAGAAATCTTCCGGCCGGAGATTGAGCCGTGTGATCATATCTCGCTTGGCCGCGTCGTAATCGTATCCGGGAGTAATGGTGTGTCCGTCAACGCCAAGATCCGCCAAGTAATCGAACATCCGTTCGATTTCCTGCATATCGGTCTCTTTGTAGATCGTTGTATTCGTCGCGACCTGGTATCCGAGCAGCTTCGCCATTTTGATCGCCAGAATGCATTCTTTAAAAACGCCCTCGCGTTCGACGATCAAGTCGTGTGTTCGCTCCAAGCCATCAAGATGCACGTTCCAGTACATCCATCTGCTTGGGCCGATCGTCGGCTTCGCCGGGTCTTTCGGTCCCTTGCGGATTTCAGCGGCGTCTTTTTCAGAAATCAATCCAGCCTTAACAAGCACGTCGATTTTCTCTTCAAGTTTTTTGCCGCTACCGTTTTGAGCGTTGCTCAATTGTTTGGCCAACCATTCGCGCATTTTTTTCCGCATGAACATGGCGTTGGTGCAGATGTAAACGATCCGTCCCTGCGCGATCACTCCTTCTACGAGCGCTTCGATATGCGGATAGATCAACGGTTCGCCGCCGCAGATTGAGACCATCGGCGCGTTGCACTCTTCCGCCGCAGACAAGCAATCTTCCAAGCTCATCATGTCCTTGAGCGACGTCGAGTATTCGCGGATCCGTCCGCAACCGGTGCAGGTGAGATTGCAGGTATGCAACGGCTCGAGCTGGAGCACCGTGGCAAACTTCTTGGTGCCACGCAGCTTATGCCCGATCACATACGCAGCGATTTTCGCTGTAAGCGGAAGTGGAAATCTCATAAAAGCGAGGATTTTACCGGGAGGCCCTCGGAGTGTCAATGAGCCGGCCAGTTTGTACTGTGATTCGGCCTCCGGTCTTTGGTTGGACTTGCGATGGACTGTAGCGCATCGGCCCAGAACCGCAAATAAACCTGCGACTACGTTTGATTTGTATGGTTAAATAGTCGCAACTGGGTGTCTAAATCAAAGCAAAGAAAGCAAAAATATGAAAAGAATATTCTTAGCAGCATTTGCCGTTGGACTTATTGGCTGCGCAAACCAACCCGCACCCCCGCCCGGACCTGCCGTCACGGGCGGTTATCCGTATTCCCGATATGCTTATACGGCCAACGTATGGGGCCATCGTAGCGCCGCCTACAAGGATTGGAGCACGGAGCAACTACAGAAACGCCGGCTCGATCTTTACGCAACCGTCCCGTTCACCAGAACGCGCAATGAGGTCTATGCCCAGATCTACAACGGAATGGCTCTGCCACAGCAGGACGAAATCAAGGCTATCGAAGTCGAGCTGAATTGGCGATATGACCACGGCGATAAAAGCGCCGAGCTGAAGGACTTCTGGCCTAACGAGCGTCGGCATATTGCCAGCGGCGGGCGTTTCGACTCAGGGTTCTGACCGTCCTATTTTAAGCGGTGCGAATTGGCGCGATTGCCGGCAGCACTTAGGCGCCGTGCCAGCCGCGGCGGATCAGACTGACAGCGATAGCAGCCAGCAGGAGCGCCACAATTTTCGACACCCCGCGTAAACCTTGTCTGCCCATCCAGTGCGCGACTAAATCCGCATTCCAAAACGCGATCACCACCAGCGCGAGATTGACCAGAAGCGCCGCGACCGTAAACACCAACCCGACTGTATCCACCAAGATCAGCAGGGCTGTCAGCAATGCCGGTCCAGCTATCAGAGGCATCCCAAGGGGAACCACACCGAAATCGTCTGTCGCTTCGCGGCTGGCCGGTGCGACATTAAGCAACTCTCGTCCGGCAATGCCGAGCAAAATCAGGCCGCCTGCCACCTGAAAATCGGCCACTGTAATTCCGAGCGCTGTAAAAATTATTTTTCCCAGGAATATGAACCCAATCGAAATGCAAAGCGCTGTAAAGATGGCGACGAAACCCTCTCGCTGACGTTGTTCGCGCGGCGTGTCGCCAGCCAAACCCAGAAACATAGCCACCAGGCCGATGGCATCGATCGAGACAAAAATCGGAATAAACGCAACGAAAAATTTGTGGACCATGTCTAAAGGGTTTTCTCCCGGAAAAAGCGCCTCGCGTCACAGATGAACACAGATGAAACAGACATTCACCAAAATTCCATCTGCGATCGGTGAAATTGTGTGCAAATCTTTGGCCTATTTCTGCCTTTCCACTCCTATGTCGAACGATTTCATTCAAACCGCATTTGTTCAGGTTTCACTCATCCTGCTCGCTTCGAGCTTGGTCGTTTCAGCTGCTGAAATGAAAACAGTCGATGATTTTCGCGTTGCCGCGGCAAAGGCCAACGCCGTGTTGACGATCCCGGATTGGGAAAAAACACCGGAAGCGATTGAGACGGCGACGAAAAACGCGATCGCCAAGGCCAACGCCGCGTTGGACCAGATCGGTGCCCAGGATCCAAGCAAGGCGACTTTCAAGAGCACCGTAGTGGCACTGGATGATGTCACTTACGAGGCGAGTCTCGCGGCGAACAGAGCCGCCATCATCAAGGAAACAAATACGAATCCCGCGATGCGTACTGCTGCCGAGAGTGCGGTGAAAGCGTTCCAGGACTGGGCGGTCGGTGTCGATTACCGCGAGGACGTTTACAAGGCGATCAAAGCCTTCGCTGACACGCATCCAAAGCTCACTGGCGAAGACGAAAAACTGCTCAAAGAAACACTACGCGATTATCACCGGGCCGGGTTGGAATTGGCTCCCGACCAGCGCAAGGAAGTTGAGGGATTGCGCAAGGAGCTGTCGAAACTGGGCACCGATTTCGCCACCAACATCGTCAAGTCCAACGCTCCGGTCATGTTCAGCAAAGCCGATCTCGAAGGCCTACCGGAAAGCTTCTTCGCGTCACCCGGCATCAAAACCGGCGACGACGTCTACACCGTAATGGCGAATGTCACCTGGCAGTTCAATACCGTGCAGGAGAACGCCAAGAACGAAGCGACTCGCAAACAGCTTTACATCGTTCGGGAAACGCTCGCGAAAGACAAAAACGTTGCTCTTCTGAACCAAATGCTGGCGCTCAGAAACGAGATCGCGCTCCGCCTCGGTTACAAGTCATGGGACGATTACCAAACCGAAGTCAAAATGGCCAAGACCGGCGTGAACGCGGAAAAGTACATCAACGATCTGGTCACAGGCATCCAGCCGAAATTCGACAGTGAGATTGCGGAACTGCAAAAGTTGAAAGCTGCCGAGAGCAATGATCCTAATGCCAAAATTATGGTGTGGGATTGGCGGTACTATAGTAACCAGCTCAACAAGCAAAAATACGCGGTCGATAAGGAAGCATTGCGCGCGTATTTCCCGTTCCAAAAAGTTCTCGACGGGATGTTCAACATTTATCAGAGCATCTTCGGTCTGAAATTCGAAAAGATCGCCGCACCTTACAAATGGATTGACGATCTCCAGCTGTATCTCGTCACCGATTCCGCCACCGGTGAACCGCTTGGGATGTTTTATCTCGACATGTTCCCGCGCGAGGGAAAATTTAATCACTTCGCGCAATTCGATATCATCAGCGGCAAACTTTTGCCGAATGGAAAATATCAGCGGCCCACTGTTGCCTTGCTCTGCAATTTCCCGCCGGCGACTGGCGATGCGCCCTCATTAATGACGCATCAGGATGTGGAGACACTTTTTCACGAGTTTGGGCATGCTCTGCATTCCATCGTCACTCGCGCCAAGTATGGCCGCTTCGCCGGAACGCATGTCCCTGGTGATTTTGTCGAGGCACCATCGCAGATGCTCCAAAACTGGGTTTGGGACAAGAAAGTGCTCGATACCTTCGCTGCCGATTACCGCGATCCATCCAAAAAAATTCCCGCCGAACTGGTCAAGAAGCTCAACGATGCCAAGCTGGCAAATGCCGGCGTGCTTTATCGGCGCCAGTTCGCCTTCGCGTCGCTCGATCTTGCCCTGCACGATCCGCATCCAGAAGAAATGGCATACGATTCGGTCGCGATATCGAACCCCATCCTGGAGAAGGTGTTTTTGCCAATTGATCCGAGCACAACGTTCGTCTCCTATTTTGGTCATCTGAACGGGTACGATGCGGGTTACTATGGCTATGCCTGGGCAGACGCGATTGCTGCAGATATGGCGACCGTTTTTGAAAAGGCGAAGGAGGGTTATCTCGATAAACAGGCTGGAATGAAATTGCGGCGCGAGATTTACGAACCCGGCGACTCTCGTGATGTGAATGAATCGATTGAAAAATTCCTGGGCCGCAAACAATCGATCGAACCATTCCTGAAAAAAATCGGAATCGGCACGCAGGATAAGAAGAAAGCAGCAGCCGAACCATCACAAGAAACCAAGTAACCGAATGTGCGACTGCACTTGCGCTACGGTGAATTAGATGATTCAATCGAAGCGCAGTTACTAAAATCTGAATGGGCTCGCTTAAAAAACGAAGAAAAGCAAAAATCGCCAAGCACAAGCGCCGCAAACGCATGAAGGCGCACCGCCATAAGAAGCGACTGCGATACAAGTTGTAAGGTCCGATTGCTTCTGCTGTCGAAGCAAGCGCACTGTTTGCCGAATCCGCGCCAGACGATAAAATTAAGCGTGAGGGAGCAGAAAAAGTGCAGCGTTCGCCGCGCCTGCCGAAAACTTGTTTTCGCAGTTAGTGTTCTATTCGCGGTAACCGTCGCGGAGGCGCAAGCTCCCAAGGCTTCGCCGGTAAAGGTTCCTCGCGCTCGTCCTGGGAAGAGCCTGGGGCGCCATGACGATTCGGTCGTCTCAAAACCGACGGCAGATCTCGCGCTGCGACCGCAAGCCGCGCATAAAGCAGACGCGCTGGCGCATTTCGTTGAAGGAATGGGATTCGAGGAAAATGGCGAAATGGAGCGCGCCTTGGATGCGTACCGGAAAGTGCTCAATGTCGATCCGGGTCAGTCGGAACTCGCTTCGCGAGTGGCGGGTTTGCTGATACAGCAGGATGACTTTCCGCAGGCCATCGACGTCTTGAAGGATGCCATCAAGGCAAACCCAAAAAACGCCGAGCCATATCAGCAACTCGCTTTCATCTACACGAGGTACTTAAAGAAAACGGACCAGGCGATCGATTACGCCAATCGCGCTATCGCTCTGAACCCAGGAGATGTGGAAGGCTATCAACGCCTGGTTGAAATCGAACTCGCAGCGGGACAAGAGAGAAACGCGATTGGAGTTCTCGATCGCGCCCTGAAAGTGAATAGCAGTGATCCGAATTTTTGGACACGCCTCGGAAAACTTTACGTGGCGATTCTTTTTAAATCAGATTCACAGCCGAAGCCTGAGGAACTGAAAAGAACTAACGAAGTTTTCAAAAAGGCAGCGGAGCGCGCCGACGACGATCCAGGCATTCTCAAGGAGGTAGCAGATTATTACGCAGCATCGCAGCAGTTAAAAGAAGCGATTCCGCTTTATTTGCGCGTTCTCGAGCTCCAGCCCGACGATGCCAACGCACAAGAGAAATTGGCGACCGGCTTTGTCCTGACAAACCAAAGAGATAAAGCAGTTGAGATGCTCGAGCAAATCATCAAAGAACACCCCGAGAAATATCAGCCGTACGATTTACTGGCCCAGGTGCTCGACGAGGAAGCACGATCGCTTCAGCGCGCAAATCGGATCGAGGAAGCGAAAGCGAAGTTCGCCAAGGTCGCTGTTAATTATGAGCAAAGCCTCTTAATTAATCCAAATCACGCGGGAACCTACGTGCATCTCGCGGAGCTGCTCCTGGGGCCTTTGAGAAACGCCGAACGCGCAGTGAATTTGCTGGGCGACGCACGCCGCCGATTTCCGGGAGCCCCGGAGATCGTCTATTACCTGGCGATAGCGCAGCGGGAAGCAAAACAAAGTCAACAAGCAGTGGCCACATTCGAAGAGGCATTGCACGAAGCTCAAATCGAAGAGGATGACGACTTTGTAAACGCGAAATTTTACTTCAATTACGGAGCGGCTGCCGAACAGGCAGGTTTGTACGACAAGGCCACCGATTTGCTTCGTAAGTCGATTGCGCTCGATCCCGACAACTCAGCCGAGACCTGCAATTACCTGGGCTTCATGTGGGCCGATCACAACATGAACCTGGACGAAGCTGAAACCATGATCAGACGGGCGTTGCAGTCCGAACCAAACAATACTTCCTACCTCGATAGTCTGGGCTGGGTGGAATTTCGGAAGGGTCAGTATGATCGAGCGTTGGACAACCTGCTCCGCGCTGCCAAAACCGCCGAGCGCGAAGATCCAGTCGTGTTTGAACACATCGGCGACACTTACTTGAAGTTGAATCGGACCCGGGAAGCATTGGAAGCGTGGCAGAAAGCACTGACGCTGGATCCGAAAAACAAAAATCTCGTCGATAAAATCCAGGCTACGAAAAAGACCATCGGGAAGAATTTACCGGAAAAGATCAATCCCACCTAACAAGTGCGCTGACATCGGGTACCGTTATGGGGGCTGCACATTTGCGGCTCGACATCTCGACAGGTTGAGAAATGAAGGATTACCCCACACCGTGGCAACGCAAGATGATGTGGGCGGCGCTGACCGCCTGTTTCCTGGTCGTTCTCGTCGTCATCGTTGCCGCCGTGATCTGGGCTGGCGCCGGCATCATCAGTTTTCTCCAGCCCATTCTGATTCCAGTGGCGATTGCCGCAATTCTTGCCTATCTGCTCGATCCGCTGGTCACGAAAATGTCTCGCGGAGCTCTTACTCGCACCAAGGCTATCGCGCTGCTGTTCGCAATTGCGTTCTTTGCATTGGGCGGATTAGCAGCATGGGTTGTTCCGACGATCTCCGTACAGAGTGCAAACTTCACCAGGCAAATTCCCTCCTACACCGAACGGGCTCGGAATTATATCGTCGACTTTATCTATCGGTTTGATCAGACATTTGGCTTTCTTGGCGCAGGGCAGACCAAATCCGCTTCACGAAATCTTACCAATTTCCTGATCGGCCCGGGTCCGTCCCCTTCTCCGCACCGACCGACGACTGCGAGTCCGACCGTATCGCCGCAAGTATCGACTCCGACCACCGAGGTAATCGCACCGACCCAACCGAAGCTGAGCAGCGCCGAACGTCAGCGCATTCAAGCCTACGTGGAAAAACAAATGCCGAAACTGCAGGACGCGCTTCCCATTTTGCTCGGAAAATTGTGGCACATTTTGAAGACCAGCATCGGTGGATTTCTCGGCGCCACAGGCTTCTTGCTGAGTCTTATTCTCGTGCCGGTATATTTGTTTTTTCTTTTGAAAGAAAAGCCGCGCATTGAGGAAAGATGGACCGACTACCTGCCGTTGCGCGCGTCGCCGCTCAAGAACGAGGTGGTGGAGGTAATATCACAAATCAACTCGTACGTTGTCGCGTACTTCCGCGGTCAGCTTCTTGTCTGTTTGATTGACGGCATTCTCATCGGTGGCGCGTTGACAGCAATTGGTCTGAATTTTGCGCCTGTCATCGGTGCAATGGTGGTAGTGCTTACCATGATTCCGTATATCGGAATCATCATTTGTTGGGTGCCGGCTGTTCTTATCGCGGCGTTTCAATGGGGCGATTGGACGCACCCGATCATCGTGACGTTGATCTTCATCATTATCCAAAACCTGGAAGGGCTTTTTTACGCGCCACGGATCGTTGGAAACTACGTTGGATTACATCCGATGACGGTAATTGTGTCGATTTTTGTCTGGGGTCTGATCATTGGGGGAGTCATCGGTCCGCTTCTTGCCGTGCCACTAACTGCAACGTTGAAAGTGCTTTTCGGGCGTTACGTTTGGGGCCGAAGTTTGCGAGAAGAGGCTGCGCCGATCAAAACCGTTCTCACTGTAGAAGAAATCGGGGTACCTACTCATCGTTAGCACAGCAAAAACGTGCAATGAAAAAGGGAAATGGATCGAGTGGCGTTGAAACTGCGCATGAAGTCCCAGGTCATTTCGAACAAGCACGTGGTCGGCAATCGTTTAGCGGAAATCATTCGAAATTGTACCCGAAGCTTACCAGAACTCGGCGTACAGTAGCGATTGCAGGACTGGCAATCGCTTTATTAGTAGGCGTTTTCGTCATCAGTTACGGCTCAAAACTGTACGAGAACTGGCGCGAACGCGGCTTACTGCAAAAAGCCACTACATTTTTACAAGAGGGAAAGTTCAGCAAAGCAGCGGAAATGGCGCTGGAACTCGCCCGCCGGCAGCCCAATTCTGTCGCAGCGCTGTCGGTCCTGGCAGACGCAGCGGAACGGCAAAATCTGGAGGAGGCAGTTGCCTGGCGCGAGCAGATAGCGCGATTGCTGCCAAAAGATCCGGAGAGTCAGCTCAACTTTGCCTCTGCAGCGCTCCGCTTTGGAAAGCTCGATTTCGCCCGTGAAGCGCTGAATCGAGTCTCTCCTGGTGATCGGGACAGCGCAGCATTTCATGTCGTTGCTGGTTGGCTGGCGCGCGCAGAAGGTAATTTTGCCGAACAGGAAGAACAATTCGCAGCTGCGGTAACAAAAGAACCGCAGAACGACCTGTATCAATTCAATCTGGCGGCACTCCAAATTCATTCCAAAGACACGGAAAAAAGTAAGAACGCACGCGACACGCTCGAGCGGCTTAGCACCATAGTTCAATATCGAACCGGCGCGCTGCGAGCCTTGCTCAATGATGCCGTGGATCGTAATGACCGCCCGGCGGCAGATAATTTTGCGCAACAACTCCAAATGTCGCCAGAGGTTACATTCGGCGATTACCTGCTTTGCCTGAACTTTTATCGAAAGCTAGACGAAAAAAAATTCCGGCAACTGCTTGAAAAAGTGAAACCCTTTGCGGCACGTGATGCATCTGATCTCGCATCGCTGATCGAATGGATGAATGAGAACGGACTTGCCGGAGACGTTGTGAAATGGGTCGACAAATTGCCGGCAACGAAACTGAGCTCGCCGCCTGCCGGTGTCGCAGTCGCTGATGCTTATGCAACGTTGAAAGGTTGGTCGCGTCTAAAACGTTGGACGCGCGGTGGCGATTGGGGCGACGCCGAATACCTGCGTCTGGCGTACGATGCAATCGCAGAGCGGCACCTGAGATCAGGCAACACCTCCCAGTTCGAAGAGCTTTGGCGGTCTGCCGTCAGATCGTCAGCAGACGACCCGGAACAGACACTTACCCTCGCCCGACTCGCTACAAAATCGCAACTGGCGAACCAGGCCGAAGAACTTTGGGTGGGCGTCGAAGAAAATCCAACGATGCGCCGTGAAGCGCTCGATAATCTTCGCGAGCTGTATCGGGCCAGGAACGAAACGACGAAGCTGTATTCAGTTCTTGAACGGCTCCATGAAAGTTCGCCTAACGAGGCACCGATCACCGCCGACCTGGGGCGACTCGGCCTGAATCTTAATGAAAATATTGAACGCTCACATCAATTCGCAAGGGAGGCTTATGACCGCGCACCGAATGACATTAGTTGCGCATTAACGTATGCTTTTTCACTTCATCGCCTCGGCAGAAACGCAGAGGCTCTTAGCATTGTCCAAGGTTTGCCCCCTGAACAGCTGCACGATGGCCACACAGCGGTTTACGTCGCCGTGGTGTTCGCCGAGGCAAATGAACTCGAGACGGCGAAGCAGTACATAACTGCTGCCGAGAACAGCAAACTCTACCCGGAAGAGAAAAAGCTGCTCGAAGAAGCAAAGACGAAGCTCATCGCGCCGCCTGCAATTGCGCCTCCGACAGAGTCGGCGCCACGCAGCGGGACACCACCACTGTAGAGTCCGCTCTCCTCAGCGGACGAGCAGTGGAAATGCACTGAGGATAACGGATGCCACACTCTGCGTTCATTCTTGTTTCCCTATTGCGTCTGTCCAGTGAGCGATGTCTTTCTCGCTCATTCGAACACGTTCTTCCAAGCGTGCATCTTCAAAGCCCCAGTCCTGTACGTCCACCAGATACTGCTGCCGCGAGAGGAGCGTGCCGCGGCATAGTCTTTCAGGCCCTGCAGTCCTTGCTTCGCCGCGGAGCCGCTTAATTAGCTCCTCTATGATCTCCGCCGGGATTTGCGTGCGTTCGCCGGGATAGATGTAGCCGAACAGAACCAAATGGCTGAGTAACACCCGCCAATCAGCACCGAAGCGACGAACCAGGTGCTGCCAGTCGATATCCGCCGCGCAGCAGCGAAGAATGTGTGCAATGTCGGCTCCATCGAATCGTTCGCGTTCCATGATGTACGCCTTCATCCAGATCATTTCCTCAGGCGCGCAAAGTTTCACCGGTACGCCCAGCAGCTCGTCGTCGCGCGCCCGGTCGAACCATGAATCATCCACTTCGCACAATCCATTGCCGGCGCGAAAAATCAGATCAAGGATGTCTCCGTCACAGGTCGCTTTGGCCAACCAATGCGGGAATGTCAGTTCGGTTTTGTACCCCTCGCGCGCCAATGCTCTGAACGCAGGGTTCACGTGCTTTGGCCGGACATACAGATCGAAGTCTTTTGTGCTACGCGACACACCTCCGCACACCTCCACCATGTATGCTCCGCCAATCAGGAACGGAACATCGGCAGCATGCAGCGCTGCAACTGATCTGCGATGGAACTCAGTAGGGCTGCCTTCGCCAGGCATAGCTGGAACTGCCGTTGCTGTGGTCACAGTCATTACTCATCAATTACGCAGTTGAACCAGTGCACGCGTGCATGGCCAGCGGTGTCGCTCAGGCGAAACGTCCATCCTTAGCGCCCCTTCCGTTTCTTAAAGCGATGGCAAAAGGAGGATTGCGCATCGCTGCGACAGCAGATCTTCACTACGCGAAACATTCGCGCGGAAAGATGCACGATGCATTTGCCGAGATCTCAAGTAGCGCGGACGTACTGCTCCTGTGCGGCGATCTTACCGAGTACGGACTTCCCGAAGAAGCAGAAGAACTCGCTGCCGATATTCGCAGCGCAGTGAGAATCCCGTGTATCGGTGTTATTGGTAACCATGATTATGAATCTGGACACCCGGAAGCCGTTGCGAATATTCTCGATCAAACCGGCGTGACCATGCTCAACGGCGAAGCGGTCGAGATCGCCGGGATTGGATTTGCCGGCATCTGCGGATTCGGCGGCGGTTTCGGACGGAGGATGCTGAACGCGTGGGGCGAGCCGCTCATTAAGCAATTCGTGCAGGAGTCAATCAGCCACGCCATTCGCTTGGAACAGGCTCTGGTGAAGCTGCAAACTGAACGCCGAGTAGTGGTCCTGCATTACTCTCCCATTCGCGAGACGTTGCAGGGGGAAGATCCTGAAATCTATCCTTTCCTGGGTTCGAGTCGTCTCGAAGAACCAATAAACCGATTCCGCGCCACGGCGGTATTCCATGGTCACGCCCACAACGGAGTTACCGACGGCAAAACTTCGACGGGTATTCCCGTTTACAACATCTCGGCGCCTGTGCTGCACAAAACCGGAAAGCCGTACCGAATCATCGAACTGTAACGTGTGTCGGATATTCGCCGTTCAAGGCTTGTCAGAGCAAGCGACTGGGATTTGCAATATTTAATCACATATTGTGATCAAAAAATTGAAATCGAGTTTATCGTAACCTTCTTGCCCCTATGAGCTCCCATGCTTCGACGTCTGTGCCGTTTTGAGTAGGTGAAAGACAACGGATCGCTTGGAGCGAATGGAAAGCGATCTCTGAAAATGGCACTTTGATTGAAGCCGCCAATTGGGTTCGAGTTGTGGCTGCCAAATTCTTGTAAAGCAAACTCAAGTGCGGTTTTAGTTCGTACTTCGACAAATCGTTCGCCGCCTCGCGAATGACATCATTGATGCGTCGCAGTTTTGCGTTCATGGCGAATTGTACAAACAACGTTTTGACAAATTCCTCGGAATGATCAAGGCCAACCGGTTTCAACCCGATGGGGTCGCATTCGCGCGCTGCTTCCACGAGCGCGTTTTCGGCTGCACTAGCCTGATCCGTTCCAACGTGAACTGTCACGTGCGGCTCGAAAACAGGCGCATCGTGTCGGCGCGCGAGATCGTCAATGATTCGCTGGAAGAAGCCATATGCCGGCTCGGACGGGATAAGCCAGTATGCGGTGACAGTTTGCCTGGTCACGAGGCTGCTACGTGCTCCCACTGGAAGTCCATTTCTGCAATTCGACGATGTTACCTTCAGGATCTCGCGCATAGACGAGCCGGATCAGACCCGCGCCTCGCACTTCTCCGGTCGCTATTTCCCCCACTGTACCCCCTCCGCCTGCGATCACTGCTTGTAACGCTTCATCCACGTTGTCTACCGCGAACGCAATATGGCCGAACCCGCACTCGTTAGCTCTAGGCAGTTCGCGTTCGATCCACTGGTCGTAGCTGAAAATCTCGAGCGTAGGCCCGTCGTTGTCGTATCCAGGTAAACGGAGATGAACCCCACGAAGACGCGCGTTCGGAACCGAATTGACTTGATCCAGCCATATTGCAGACAGATCGCGTTCCGGACCTTTGACTTCGCATCCGAAAACCTCGCGATAGAATTGGACCAGCCTTTTCCAATCTCTGGCTATCAGATTGGTGTGCACGTATTTTGCGCGAATTGGCATTCTTTTATCCTTGGTTACCCTTACAACTATCATAATTGATCTGCCGATGTCATTCTGAGCGGAGCGAAGAATTTCTAATGACTTCCCAATTGCTGGGATGAAAAATTGAGATGTTTACTTCGCTCAACATGACAGCAGGAAAAATTGACTGAACTTGCGGCATGCCGACGAATGTTTTGGGAACGGAGTTGAAGTGTTGTTGTCGCGATCCGATGACCGGTTTTTACCGCGACGGCTATTGCCGAACAGGACCGGACGACGTGGGCCAGCACACTGTTTGCGTGCAAGTCACAGAAGAATTTCTGGATTTCTCCGTGCTGGACGGAAACGACCTGGTCACGCCACGTCCGGAGTGGGGTTTTCCCGGATTGAAACCCGGCGATAGGTGGTGTGTGTGCGTCACGCGTTGGAAAAGTGCGCTCGATCATAATCGTGCGGCGCCTGTCGATCTCGAAGCGACACACGCTTCCGCGCTCGAGTTTGTCACCCTGGAAGAACTAAAGGCGCACGCGATAATTAAGGCCTAACAAACTTCGGCAGACCGCGGTTGAATCCAGCGGAGTTTGCCGCCACGCTAGGAATGAATTGAAGCTTCCTTTTAGTCTGTTTTTAGCGCTGCGGTATCTGAAACCGAAGCGCACATTTTTGTCGATCATCACGTTGATTTCGGTGATTGGCGTGATGCTCGGTGTGACTGTGCTGATCCTGGTGATCGCGGTGATGACGGGATTCGATCGGGAGCTACGCCAAAAGGTGATCGATTTCGACGCGCACATTCTCGTCACTTCCGAGGACGTGTTCCGCGATTGGCGACCGCTCAAGGCGAAAATCGATAAAACACCGGGCGTAGTCGCCACAGCTCCTTTTGTCCAGGGACCGGTCATTGTGGAATACCATAACCGCCGGCTCGCGCCGCTGATCCGCGGCATTGATCCCGCGCAGGAAGAGAAAGTCATTCCCCTCCAAAAGTTCATTAAATTCGGCAAGCTCGATCTCGAAGGTGAATCAACGGTACTCGGAATTGAGCTGGCGCGAAAACTCGGAGTCACGGTCGGCGACAAAGTGACAATTTATTCGCCGGGTAATCTTGGCCAGGTCTTGGACAGCATTAAGAGACTGGAGAATGCGAAGGGCGATGAAGAGAAAAAAGCGATCGATGAATTGCGGGATGTGATCCTGCCGAAAGAACTGACTGTCACCGGCATTTTCGAAACCGGACATTACCTGCACGATTCCGAGTTTTTGCTTGTGCCGGTTTACGTCGGCCAGGAGCTATATGGGCTGGGCGACGCATTGCATGGAATCACCGTCAAGACGGACAATCCTTACAGCGCTGAACGTGTGAAAGAGGAGATCCAGCGATTCCTTGAGCCACCGCAATACGCACAGACCTGGATCGACATGAATCGCCAATATTTTGAAGCCGTGCGATTGGAACGCACGGTCATGTTTTTCCTTTTGTTCTTCATTGTCATCGTGGCGGCTTTTGGAATCATGAGCACACTCATCACCGTAACGGTGCAAAAGCGGCACGAGATCGGAATCGTGAAAGCGCTAGGGGCCAATATTGCGCAAATCGTCTGGGTGTTCCTTGGTCAGGGAACAATTGTAGGTCTGTTTGGAACGATGACTGGCTTGGGTCTTGGGATGACGCTGATTCGATACCGCAACGAGTTCAGTCGCTGGCTGGCGTCGACATTGCACATCGAGATTTTCCCACGCGAGGTCTATCAATTCTCGTCGATCCCAGCCGAAGTCATTCCGCACGATGTTGCCATCATCTGTATCAGCGCCTTTTTAATTTGTTCGTTCGCGGCGCTAATCCCCGCGTACTTCGCAGCGCGGCTCGACCCGGTAAAAGCGCTGCGTTACGAGTAGCATTGTAGAGGAAGCGCACCCCAGCGTGCGGCTTCATATCGTTCGGCGTTTAACACAAACGCCGCTACAACTTGAGGAAAGCAGCCAGCGTGCGCGACGCGTAATCGTACGATTCCGGCCATTCGCTTTGGCGTGGGCCGGCAACGTTAAGAACGCCAATCTTGTTCCTCCCCACAAAATCGGCGATCAACCTTGCTCCGTCTTGAGTCGCGACTCTTGACGCGTCGATCAGTTGGTAAGGCCGCTCGAGTTCAACACAGAAGCGAACTGTCTGCTCCGTGCCGCCGTGAAGTTGTGCCTGATAAATGACTACAGTTCCATCAGAGTCTTTCACGTTCTCGAACGTGCGCTCGGCGAAGCCGCCGTCTGGTAATTCCTGGACCGGGTAGTGATCCGGAATTTTGCCGAACTCATCCAATCGTCCGGCTGGACACCATCCGCCGCAGTCAATCTCGTGCTCAAGTGCCACATCGAGCGCAGCGCGATCAACGCCTGTTTGCCCGCCTGAAATGATCTTGAGTCCCTTCACGGTAGCGCCGGTCTCAGACCGCCGGGCCGTACCACGAGTCTAATCGCCAGTTGGAACAATGTCCGCACGCTCGACCATTAGGATGACCGTCCGTTCCGGCGCGCGTGTTCGATGGCGCGCACCTTTCGGCACCACGAAGCCCTGTCGCGGCGTGAGATCGACGACGCGATCTTCGAGATCGATCAGAAAACGTCCTTCAAGCACAAAAAAAAATTCATCGATATCGTTGTGCTCATGCCAGTGATATTCGCCTTGGATCACCGCCATTCTGACCACTGAATCATTCACTTTGCACAGCGTCTGGTTATACCATTTGTCGGTACAGGCGTCAGCGATCTTCTGCACGTCGATCACTTCAAGGGGTTCATGCAGGATGTTGAGGTAGGTCTTGTACGGAAATTCGTGCGGCGGTTTCTTCGACTCCATAAATTCAAATTTGAATACAAAACAGCCTTGAGCAAAAGAGCGGAGGACAGATTTACCCAAGCATTCTCATCTTCCGTCATTCCAAGCGAAGTCGAGGAATCTCTGAGCTATTCCGAGTGGCGGAAAGATCAAGATGTGTCTCGACTGCATTCGACACGACAATTCATTCTTCGCCGTCGAAATAATCGGTCTCCTGTCCCTTAAGGACGACGCGATCCGCGGCTGACGACTTGTTCACCTTCCATTTACCGCTGTCGGGATAATAACCCGATTCGCCGATCGGATTGTCGGCGATGACAAAGTAAATGAGGTCTTCCTCGCCGGAGTTTATAATCTGGTGCGGTTCGTCTGGACCGAAGATGAACGCATCGCCGGGTCCAACTTCCGTCTTTCCATCCTTATGGCGAACAGTGGCCTTTCCGGAAATCACCAAATACAATTCCCATTGCGCCGAGTGCGAGTGATAAGGGAAATTGGGTTTTCCTGCCGGCACCCGACTCCATTCCAAATCAAACGGATGCCGCTTCGATAGGTCGAGCGAGGTCGGCTCGCGGCCAAGTGCTTCCGAAATTCCTTTGAAAGAGACCACGTACTTTCCGCCAGGCGATCGCCACGGCTCTTCTTTGATTTCGGTAAGGTTAACCTTGCGCATACGAAAACTGTTGGGCTGGCGTCTGACACAAACGTCCTACAACTTGAAATCATTCTTCGCCATCGAAATAATCAGTGTCCTTTCCTTTGACGATCAGTTCTTCCTGCCCATCGGTGGTGACCGCCCATTTGCCGCTGTCGGGGTAATAACAGGAGTCTCCCGTTGCGCCGCCGCTCCGCGGATTGTCGGCAATCACGTAATAAACGAAATCTTCATCGCCTGCGTTGGTAAGCTGATGCGCCTCGCCTGGCTGAAACAGGAACGCGTCGTTAGGTCCAACTTCAGTTATTCCGTTCTTGTCGCGCACATTGCCGCGACCGGAAACAACGAGATAAAGCTCCGTTTCAGCCGCGTGCGCATGATAAGGACAAAGCGATTTGCCTTTCGGAATTCGCACTAACGCGAGATCAAATGGATGCCGCTTCGAAAGATCGAGCGACTGCGGTTCGCGCCCAAGCGCAACGGAAATGTTCCTGGCAATGCGTCCAAACTTTCCTTTTGGCGATTTTCGCTCCTGATCGGGAACGTCTTTAAGGTTTACTTTCCGCATATCGGCAACCTTCGCATCACAAAAGCAAACGATATCCAATCGTTATTCTGAGCGAAACGAAGAATCTCGGATCCGTTTTTGACCAATCCAGTGACGGAAACAGACCAGAGATTTTTGAAAGCCTGGCCTCATGCTTTGTATTTCTTTGCCGCGTTTCGCTCAACATGACAAAACAGTAGCGATGTCGGCCCTAACGAGACGAAACTCGTTTGTTAGTGGCGATTGTGAAAATGGCAATCGCTGTCCAAATGACGTTCACAAACGTGGAGGGATAAGCTCCATAAAAAATTGTGTTTGCCGCCAGGAGAACGCTGCCGCCGATGTTCAGCAGCTGAAAGACAGAGGAATGTCCTTCCCATTTCCTGGAGGAGACCATCGCATATGCCACAAGCAGAGCAGCCGCACCTACCCATCCAATCGCATCAAACCATAAGTGGTTGTTCATTTATCATTGGTCGTTTTGGCACCGATCCAGTCATGTGTCCCATTTTTTTGGGAGCTTTTGTTTCAGTGTCTCCACCGGCTCGAACAGGTCGCCCTGTTTTTCCACACGCGCGAGGGTTTGGTCCGACCGAAATTTCAAGAGCTCGGCCTTTTTCTTTTTCAAACAGGTCTCGACCTCATTCCAGGTGACCGGAGTGGAAACAGTGGGCTGTTCTTTAGCGCGCAACGAATAAACGCAAATAGTGGTTTTGTGTTCATCGTTCTGGCTCCAATCGACGAACACTTTTCCTTTACGCATCGCTTTGGACATGTTCGATGTGACACGATCAGGATGGTCATGTTCCAAACCTTGAGCTAAAGAACGCGACAGCCCTTTGGTTTGATCGTAGGTCACAGCCGTGTTCAGCGGCACATAGACTTGTAAACCTTTTGAGCCGCTCGTTTTCGCGAACGCTTTCAATTTCATTTTGTCCAGCAGCTCGCGCAGCCAGACGCCGACCTGGCAGCATTGAACCATGTCGGCTGGAGCACCCGGGTCGAGGTCGAACACCATCATGGTCGGACGTTCGATGTTGTTTTTACGCGATAGCGAAGTGTGCAGCTCGAGATCGGCGAGATTCGCTGCCCAGACGAGCGTGGGCAGATCGTTGGCGAGACAATAATGCATGATCCGCTGGTTGCCCTCGCTCCAGACTTTTGCCGTTCGCACCCATTTTGGCCGATGCACGGGGCAGTTCTTCTCGTAGAAAAACTGACCTTCCACGCCATCGGGATAGCGTTTCATTGTGAGGGGGCGATCTTTTAAGTGCGGTAAAAGAACTGGCGCGATCCGGATGTAATAATCAATCACTTGCGCCTTGGTGAAACCCGCCTTCGGATAAAGAACCTTGTCCAGGTTCGATACCTGAAGCTTCCGATCGTCTACGATGAGTTCCGCCTTCTTGGACATCGATCTAACCCTCGCACAACGCCCACAAGGGACGCAAAGGTTCTAATTTTCTGTTATTGTTGCTGGGGTTATGCTCGTCTTGCGAGCTCTGATCAAGCGAAGAAGCGCTCGGGCGGGAGCACCGGTTTAGGCTTACAAATTCGGGCGACGCAGTGTTGCCAGCTTTCGTGGCCGCTCAAAATGTCGATTTCTACCCGCAGAAAATAAATTGGCACTTTCAGATCCGCATCGGGGAGACGGGGCATTCGCACCGAGTCTTTTTCTGTCGTGACGATCATCGCCAAGTCTCTGCGAATACAACGATTGATGAAGCTGATCAGTTCCGCTTCGGTAAAATAATGATGATCGATATAGCGCTTTGCCAGATCGACATGCGCACCAAGCTTGGTAAGCGCGCCCTCAAAACTTTCAGGGGCAGCAATCGCGCACAGCGAACCGATGAACGCGTCACGCAAGTCCTCCAGCGGCAATTGTTCGCCGGTAAAAACGTTCTGCAGGTAAAGCGGTTTGTGAGCGCATTCGATAACTTCCGCGGTCCGATTGTATTGACGGATTCGTCGCATCAGCTCGAAATTCGGTTCACCGGTATTCTTGGTAATAAAGATATAACTGGCACGGCGAAGATTACGCGGTCTTTCACGCAAAGTGCCCCGGGGTAACATGAATTCGTTCCCGAAAGGTGCTTGTCGATCCACAAGCACCATGTCCAGGCGATGCTTCAGATGGAGATATTGAAATCCGTCGTCGAGAAGAAGTGTGTCGACGTGCCATTTATCGATGGCGAATCGGCCGCTTTTCACCCGGTCCTTATCCACCAGCACGATTACATCTTTCAAGTTGTGAGCGAGCATGTACGGTTCGTCGCCGGCAGTAAGTGAGTCGAGTAATAAGGATTTTCCATCAGAAACAACCCGTGGAGGCTCGGAATCTGCACTGAGCCACGTGCGCCACCCACGCTTGCGCGGGACGCTCTTGTAACCGCGGCTCAGAATTGCTACTCGCCGGCCTCCGGCCTGCAAAGCGCGGGCAAACTTTTCAACAATCGGCGTTTTACCTGTTCCACCGACGGTAAGATTGCCGATGCTGATTACCAGGCATCCCAGCGTGCGTTCCCGGAGAACTCGTTTGCGATAGAGATAAAGTCGAAGTTGGACCAACTTGTCGTAGACGAACGAGAGCGCATGAAGAATTCCGCGCAGGAGCGACGCGCGAGCGCCATGGCGCCGTTCGAGCACGACGTCGATTCCGAATTCTTCTAGTTGTTCAAGTCGGCGGCCCATGAAGAAATCTTGATCACTATTTGGTGATTGGTGATCGGTGACTGCATACCTCCGCGCCATCATTATCGGCGTGGGTGATTATCGCGCGTGCCGGCGCTCTCGCGGCACGAAGCATGGCGGCGGCAACTTTTGTCGGCGCGTCCAGTGCGACAGCCGCTATCGTAGATCCGCTTCCGCTAAGAAACGCACCGAGCGCGCCGGCTCGCTCTGCGGCCGCGATCACGCGCGGAAGAAACTTGATCAGTTTGGCGCGGAACGGCTGGTGAAGGTTGTCGGAAAACACTCCGCGCATTGTTTCGTAATCCTGCGACGCAAACGCTGCAGTAATTGCACACGCGTTGGCACAGTTTTCGACGGCAGCAACGCGCGAGATTTTTGAGGGCAGGATTCTCCGCGCGCGCGTGGTTTCGATTTCGAGCTCCGGGACCAGAAGAACTAAGAACAGGCGCGACTCAACATCGAAGCGCTGCACAGTGACGCAAACACTTCGCTTTCTCGGCGCAGGCAAGGCGTTCCTACTATTCTGTACAACAGTGAAGCCGCCAAAGCTGGCCGGTGCAGAGTTATCAGGATGTCCTTCCAATTCGGCACATAATCTAAACAGGGTGAGTCGATCCAGTGGATCGCCGGTGAGCCGGTTCAGCCCAAGCATCACGCCGAGACGAACCGTTGCACTACTGCCGAGGCCGCGACACCGTGGAATCTGTTCCGCAATTGAATACGAAAACGAGAATGCACGCCGCCGCGCCTGCTTGAAAAATCGTTCCGCCGCATCAGACACAATTTGTGGATGAGAAGTTCCAGGCGTGTTGCCGCGAATAAGCGAAACGGAGTTATAGAGACGCAGCGCCAGGCCCAGACAATCGTAGCCAGGACCGAGATTGGAAGTGCTCGCTGGAATACGAACAGTGATCTTTTGCATAGTAAACAGTCGCCTTGTCTGACCCAGTCACGGTCCCTGTAGCCACGGCCCTGTGGGCCGTTTTCCAACAATGCCTGCTAGTGGAAGTACCGGCCACAGGCCGGTCGCTACAGCCCGATTGTAGCAATACGCGCATGAGCGGCAACCCATCCATTGCGCCATACTGATTTCGAACTATCCCCTTGGAGCGCAGAAACAAACGATTATGGGATGGGTTGATCCAAGCTTGCTCCGCGATTTCCAGTCGGAAGGCACTGATTCGCACAGGCTTTGCACAATTGACGATGGCTGGGTCGAACGATTCGGCAGCGACATTCTGATCTCCTTCAAAAAAGTGTTTGCCCGCGAACGGCTGCTGGAAGAGCTGCAAACCTGGGCCGACTCCGTCGGCTTGTCGGTCCGACGCGTTTTCGCCCGATTCATTCCGACGAAAAGCGAACATCGCGAATCACCAACTCTGGTCGTGGGCGATCCGAGCGAAAGTTTGCAGAGCGTCGCAACCGAATGGTGTCTAAGGTTTGGAATAGACTTCGCGACGGGCTATTCGCCGGGTCTGTTTCTGGACCAGCGAGAAAATCGCCGATATGTCCGTCATATCGCGCCTGGCCGACTGCTAAACTGCTTTGCTTATACTTGTTCCTTTTCGGTGTACGCGGCATGTAGCGGAGCGAGCACTCTCAACATCGACTTGTCCAAAAAATATCTCGGCCGTGGACGTGAGAATTTTGCGCTGAACAACCTGTCAACAATCGATCATCGTTTTATCGCGGACGATGTCCGATCCGTGCTGCCGCGGCTCGCCCGGAGAGGCGAAAAATTTGATGCCATCGTTCTCGATCCGCCGACTTTTTCGCGTTCTTCCGAAGGAAAAACGTTCCGGGTCCAGCATGATTTCGAAGCGTTGCTCATTAGCGCCCTCGCAGTCGCAGAACGTGACGCCCACGTTATGATCTCGACAAACTGTTCTGCCTTAGGCGAACGCGCACTGGAAGTGATGGCCCGCTATTGCCTGAAAAAAACTGGTCGAGCTGCCACGTTTCATCGATCGCTGCCGTTGCCTGATTTTCCACCGCGCACCGGCGCAAGCTCAATCTGGCTTGCATTGCGGTGACAGTTCCATGCGCGCAGGAAGGGTTCAAAATGCGAATCATTAACGTGATGGATCAGTTATCTCCTGAAATGGTTGCTGAGTTTCCCGAACGCGGAATGCAATGGGTGAAAGACCGAGTCGAGACTGTTGTCAACGAAACCGGTGAGTATGTGCGTGAAAAGCCGACGCAATCTCTCTTCTATGCGTTTGCGGCCGGATACGTCTTAAATCGTCTGCCATTAGGGCGAGTGGTTGCCGGATTTCTTCGTCTCCTCTTTATGGCGCTAAAACCCGCGATCCTGATTTACGGCGCTGCCAAGTTGTACCGATCAGCGCAGGAAAAAGAAGAGTCGCAGAGCCGAAGCTAAAACGATTAGGCGAGCGCTGAATATTACTCTTCCAGCGTAAAGCCGATCTTTAACGTCACCTGCCAGTGTTCGATTTTGCCGTCATCGATATAGCCGCGGGTCTCGGCGACCTCAAACCACCGCATGTTACGAATCGTTTTGCTCGCGCGCGACAGCGCATTATGGACCGCTTCCTCCATTCCGTTTGGCGAGGAGCCGACGATTTCAATTTTTTTGTAAACATGTTCAGCCATGCACGCATTGTCTGTCGCGCTCCCGGGTAAAACAACAAAAACCGCTTGCGGTGGCGGCAAGGCGGCGCCGCCGGTCATCCCACGGGAATTTGCTTTACAAACCAACGCTCGTTCCGGCAGCCTCGCAATGTGCGGACTCCCCTTGCAGTCTGGGCCTTAATAACAGCTGGTTTGTGCTGCGTACACGCTCAGGACCAGGAGAAAAAACTGATGGATCGGCTTCTCAAGCCAGACATGACGCTGCAGAACGATGCGCAAAACAAGAAGTTTGTCGGAGATGGATCGGCATCCGTTAATAAGCGCGCACACGTTGCGGCTTTCTTTGTCCACCAGAAACCCAGTTCGAAAAGCTTCTCGGGAACACGAGACTTCTCGACAACGCAATTTTATTCTCAGACCTACCACGGCAAAAGGACCGCTTACGAAGTTTCGTCACAGCAAACGCTTGCGAATTCAAAGGCGACTTATGCAAGTCAAACCGCCCGCGGTGTTCATGACGCCTCTCAGTCAGGAAAAAAGGTCGGCTCACATGCGTATGGAGGTAACCGGCCGTTTCTCGGCCAGGGCACAAATCAGAAGTCACTCAACAAAAAGAACGAGCCGCTCACGATCGAGCAGGTGCGCGAGTTGCTGAACAAAAACAAGTAGCGCTCGTCGGGGCGAGGCGCGTGCGTTATTCTCTGACCGGATTATGCAGCCGGACGAAGCTCTTGCCTTATTAAAACGAGGCTCCGCGCAAATCATCAATGAAAGCGAACTGCGCGAGAAGCTCACGCTGGGCCGACCGCTGCGCATCAAACTGGGAGTGGACCCGACGACATCCGATATTCACCTTGGCCACACGATTGTCTTGCAAAAACTGAGGCAGTTTCAGGACCTCGGCCACCAGGCAGTTCTCATCATCGGCGATTTTACCGGGATGATTGGCGATCCGAGCGGTCGATCCGCTACACGGCCGCATCTGACCCATAAGGAAGTGATCGCGAATGCGGCGACTTATCGCGAGCAGGCGTTCAAGATTCTTGATCCCGAGCGCACCGAGACGGTCTGTAACGGCGACTGGTTTCGCGTTATGTCGTTCGAGGACGTTATTCGCCTGAACAGCCGCGTGACGCTGCAGCAAATGCTGCAACGAGAAGATTTCAAAACGCGAATCGAACAACAGCAGCCGATCCGCGCCCACGAGGTTCAATACCCGATTATGCAAGGGTGGGATTCGGTGATGGTGAAAGCCGATGTGGAGCTCGGAGGAACTGATCAACTCTTCAACATCCTGATCGGGCGTGATTTCCAACGAGAAGAGGCAATGCCACAGCAGGTCGTCTTTTTGCTCCCGATTCTCGAAGGCTTGAATGGCTCTAAAAAGATGAGCAAAAGTCTGGGCAACTACGTCGGGATCAACGAGTCCCCGTCAGAAATGTTGGGGAAACTGATGAGTATCTCCGACGAGTTGATGCAGCGGTACTACGATTTGCTCCTGCAACGTGCAGCGCCGAGCGACCTGCATCCCCTGGAAGCAAAGAAGCAGCTCGCCTTCGAAATCGTGAAGATGTACCACTCCGCGGACGCCGCGAAAAAAGCACTGGATGAGTGGAATACGCGCTTCAGCAAACGTGACTTGTCGCGCGCAGATCTGCCAGCCTACTCACCGGCTAAAGGTGAAGACCTAACAGCCGTCGTTCTCGTTTCCGACATATATCGGGACGTCTTTCAACTGGAGAAGTCGCGTAGCGAAGTCTCGCGACTGCTTAGACAGGGAAGCGTGGAAATCGATGACAAAAAGCTCACCAATCCCAGCGCAAAAGTCACCCTTCACCCGGGCCAAATCCTTCGCCTAGACCGTAAACATGCCGTTCGGATAGGGTAGCCCGGGTGACCCAAATTCCCGATTAATCTGTTCAGTAGTGAATGCCTCGTGGTCAGGCGTGGGCCGCTTGGAGCACGGGCATGACGCGGGCACGTTCCAGGTAGGTTGACCTGATACCCTCGAAATGCGCGCGAATACTACGCAACTCGGCATTCATAAAGCTGTCTACAAAATGTAGACGGCGGTCCAGCCACGCGAAGAGCTTGTTCTTGATTTCGTAATGAATCGCGAGCGTCACCTCGGTGCACTGCGGTCGGATCTCAGCAAAATCGACGATACCCATGAGGGAAATGTTTCCACCCACGGACTCGAACGCATATTGGTCTGGCGAATCGCCGTCGACCGACAACAGCACAGTGTGCGCCTCGAAACCGAACGGGCCGCGAAAGCTGAAATCGACGGTCTTGGATGATGTCACGGTCGCCCGCGTCACCATCAGAAACTGTCTTCGATAAGATTGGATACTGGCCAAACGTGCTTTGCACTCTGCCACCGGCTGGCTCATGTGTAAGGTTTTTTCTAGGAGCATAGACTTGAGTTGGTTTTGACCTCTTCTAAAGCAATACCGATGCCAACTCGTCACCGAAGGGGAAATGCAGGCCTTGGAGCGACTGTAGTGTTCGTTTTTGCTACAGCGTTGTAATGATCGCGACACCCCTAAACAGGGCGCGATTTGGGGGTGATTATCAGCTTTTCTCTTAGGCGGCGGATCTTACGCCACCTGTTCGACGCGCTCGAGTGTGTGAGTTGAGCGCGTCGTACGGATTGTTTCCATCATCGACAGAAAAATTTTCGCGCCGTCTGCACTGCCAAGTTGCGCATCCGAGGCCCGATCGGGATGTGGCATCAAACCGAAAACATTCCGTTCGCGGTTACAAATGCCTGCGATGTTTTCGATCGAGCCGTTTGGATTTGCTTCCGGAACGATCCGGCCCTCTTTGTCAGCGTATCGCAAGACCACTTGTTTATTTGCGTTGAGCTCACGCAATGTTTGCGGATCAGCAAAAAAGCAGCCTTCACCATGTGCAACAGGCAGGCGCAAAAGTGTTCCTCTCGGACAGCCGTGTGTGAAGAACGAATCATCTACCTCGACACGCGTGATGACCACGTCACAAACAAACCGAAGTGAACGGTTTCGCACGAGCGCGCCTGGCAACAAGCCAGCCTCGCACAATACTTGAAAGCCATTGCAGGTGCCGAGCACCAGCTTGCCGGCGCGCGCGTTGCTGATTACTGCGTCCATAATCGGCGAAAAACGAGCGATGGCTCCACAGCGGAGGTAATCGCCATAGGCGAATCCACCAGGCAGAACGATCGCATCGAAAGCATCGAGCGACGTTTCCTTGTGCCACACGTATTCCGCTTCTAATCCGTCGAGCCCATTAATCGCTCGGACACAATCCTGGTCGCAATTGGAGCCGGGGAACTGAATGACCGCAAATTTCATGTTCATCTAGTGTGCAACAGCAGCTGCGCGTTGTTCGGCGTGATAATCGTTCACCACGAGACAAGCGTGAATGACTCCCGGGATCCAGCCAAGTAACGTCAAAATCAAGCTCAGGAAGAAACTCCCGATTCGGCCGGTCATCAGCACCGCCAGCGGTGGAAAAACCACGCAGAAAAAATATCGCAGAGCTTTCACGACGCACTCTTCTCCTTCGCTTGAGTCTTTGGCTTCTTCTCTCTATTACTTCCCAGTTCGCCTTTCAACAATTCGTAGTCTTCAATGACCGGATTTGAGAGCAGATCGCGACAAAGCTGGTGCAGCCTCGACTCGAGCTCGCCGTTTTGGCCTTCGATCTCGATCTCCATGTATTTTCCAATTCGCACGCTGCGCACCTCCGGCATTCCCAGGTGACGCATGGCGTCACGGACCGCATTCCCTTGCGGATCCAGCACCGCGGCTTTTGGCATGACGATGACTTTGGCGTTCATCACGGCACAATATTGCGGTGATCTGCGGCGACAAGGGCAATCGCCACGATTTACTTCAACACGATGACGTCCAGACCGCCGTTCCGTCGAAGAACATTGACCCCTACATCTCCTTCGTCGTGTCTGGTGAGTAGAAGATCAACGCTTGCATCTCCGACCTTCAGATCACGAATGCTGACTTGCGGAAGAAATTGCGGCAAGAATGGCTTCGAAAACACCAGCCTTCCTTCAGGCGCAAAAATTTCGAGCCCGAGACCCGCCTGCAGCAAAAGAAATACGGCGCCAGAAGCCCACGCCTGCGGAGCGCAGGCGACCGGATAGGATGTGGGCGCTTCACCGGGCCGTCGCGGGAACCCGCAAAATAGTTCCGGAAGACGATGTAAATCGAAGAAGATGCTCGCGTCCATCATACCCGCGAGCACCATGGCCTCTGATCCCTTCAGGTCGTATCTCGCGAATCCAGCAGCGATGAGGGAATTATCGTGCGGCCAGATCGACCCATTATGATATGACATCGGGTTGTACCGCGCCTCGCTGCTGGCTACGGTGCGAATTCCCCATCCAGAAAAAGATGTGTCGTCGGTCAACGTGGTCGCAACGCGCCGCGCGTGTTCGTCGGTCGCAATACCCGCAAAAAGACAATGTCCCGCATTCGACGTTCGCACACGGCATGGTCGTTTACTGCCGTCCAAAGCGAGGGCGTACGTCGAAATGTCTTCGCACCAGAACACCTCCTCGAACCGGCGACGCAGAGTCTTGGCCTGGTTCTTTAGCTCTCGTGCAGCTGTGGCATCGCCCAATAGCACAGCTAGTTCGCTCGCCGCGAGCTTCGCGGCGTAGACATAGCTTTGCACTTCGCACAGAGCGATCGGCGCCTCCGCAAGAGTGCCGTCGCTGTGAAAAACCGAGTCATGAGAATCTTTCCAACCCTGATGAATAAGACCGTGCTTCGACCTGCGACTGTATTCGACAAATCCATCGCCATCTGCATCGCCGTAACGGTTAATCCATTCCAGCGCGCGCTGGACGTTCGACCAAATCGACTCGATAAACGCGCGATCGCCTGTGCGCTGATAATATGCGCCCGCCAGCATCACAAAAAGGGGCGTCGCATCGATGCTCCCGTAATAGCGCCTGAATGGCACCTCACCCAGGACCGACATTTCATCATCGCGGAATTCATGCAGCACCTTTCCAGGTTGCGCATCTTGCTCGGGTTTCTCAGCGTCGGCTTGATTGGCAGCGAGATACGCGAGGACACCGCGCGCCATGGATGGATCGAACCACAAACATTGTAGTGCCGTGATAATTCCGTCGCGGCCGAACACGGTGCTGAACCAGGGAACACCAGCATACGGATAAGGGCCGTACGACGTCTCCGTTCGCATCATGTGAAGATCGGCCAACGAACGGTTCAGCCAGTCGTTAAACTGTTCGTTGTCGGCGAAGATCTGCGGTTCGCGCGCACGAGTGTGTTCAAGGGCACAGCTTGCTTCCTGCATGATCTTTTCATAAGACGTGCTCTCGGCGTGCGAATCGCCGTCGACCTCGCATGCGACTGCCCATTGATAACTGGCATTCTCGCCAGGCTCCAAATGGATCTGGCAGCTGACAACAGATTTAGTCACACGAGTGGGCTTGGGATCGAACATGATCCGCGTCCGACGAAGCCGATGGTCCAATCCCTCATATCCGAGCACAAGTCCGTCGTGCGTGATCTCGGGTTCCAAGTGACGACCATGATGCTCCCGATGCATGCCACGGAGTTCGAAAATATCGGCAAAATCGGCATCGAAATCGATCGACAAAACAAAATCGACAGCGGCACGCCCGTAGTTATGAATGCGAAGCCGTTCGTGACACGCTTTGTCCCACAAAATCTTTGAGCGAAACACGTGTATCGTCCCTCTTGGAACTACTATTTCGCTGTCGCGCCAGACATCAGGGTTTGTAGCGTCTACAGCAAGGACAGCGTTGTCCTCCCGCACAGTCGAGCTGAGTAGCAGGGGCCGATCCTTTCCGATTTTCAAAGTCTGCCGGGACAAGAACCGTGTGTCTTGGTAGTACAGTCCGAGTTCGCCGGTCCCCAGCGACTCGATGTCGCCAAATCGATCGAACACAGCGTACATGTCTCCCTGTTTCAAAACCCGCGTGCGCACATCCACGCGGGCTGAAGAGGAACGAATGTAAAACTCGTTCCGGACACGAATCACCTCTCCCCTGGCCATTAGGCGGCCTCCGACACTTCCTGGCTTCTGGCGATCAAGCGTTCGAATTGCTGAATGTAGTCATGTGCCATCCGCGTCGCGGTAAAGCATTGTTCGAACACATCGCGACAGTGTTTCCGGCTCAATTCAGCTACTCGACGAACCGCCTCGACCGCATCGGGCATTGTTTCAACGACGAAGCCGGTGTGACCCGTCTCTACCAGTTCGGGTACTGCACCGCCACGATAAGCGACAACGGGAGTCCCGCAGGCCATTGCCTCAATTATCACCAACCCGAACGGCTCCGGCCAATCGATCGGGAACAGCAACGCATACGCATTTCCCAGGAATTCATCTTTGTCCATATCCCCGATTTCGCCCACGAATTCCACGAGTGAATCACGCAGCAACGGTGCGATCACCGAGTCAAAGTAATCTTTGTCTACCAGATCGACTTTTGCTGCGATTTTCAGTGGCATTCCGACCTGCTTCGCAATTTCAATCGCGCGGTCGACTCTTTTCTCGGGCGAAATTCGTCCCAGAAAAGCAAGATAACGCCCGGCCCCGGGGCGAAATCGATAAAGGTCACGGGGTAAACCGTGATAGACGGTCGCTTGCCAGTTGGCCCACGGCAACGGCTCCCGTTGTCCATTTGAGATCGAGATCACAGGCATGTCGCGAAACTCCTGATACAATGGAACTAGATCTGGAATATCCAGCCGCCCATGTAAGGTCGTTACTTGTGTAATCGCCTCTCTTCGGCTGAGTGGGAAATGCAGGTAATCGACATGAAAATGAATGATGTCGAACTCGTCTGCGTGCTGGAAAACACGTTCCAGCATCACAAAATGGTGCGCCATTTGGTTTTGACAATCTTTGTCCAAACGCAACGACCGTTGGCACGGCGCCATCAAACTTGCGTTTGTCTCCGAATCGCCGCTCGCAAATAGGGTCACTTCGTGGCCCTGTCGCACCAGTTCCTCGGTGAGATATGACACAACCCGTTCTGTTCCCCCGTAATATTTTGGCGGCACGCTTTCATAAAGCGGCGCCACCTGTGCAATTCTCATACCCAAATTAAACCCTCCATCGTTGAAATTTTTGACCCAGCCGGGTCAATCATCGCCGTGTGCACGGCAGAATTACTATCGATGCGCCACCCCGTCCGCGCGACCAATTTTCCCGGCCCCTTATGTTCGAGTACGCGAATGAAAACGCGTGCACATTTTGGCGTTCGTTTTTCGACAGAAGCGTCGGCGTAGGCAGCACCGCACGCGGCCATCAACGGGTTGGCGCTTCGCGAACAACTTCGCCCGGCTTTTTATCGTCGCGCAATCCCATGAAAACCGGTGCACGCAATTTTCCGTCTCGCGTCCACTCGGCAAATTTGATCTCGGCCACAAACTTTGGATTGATCCAGTGTATCTTTTTCATCATCGAGGGTGTGATGCCCAGCACCCATTGGCCGTTTTGTTTTGATGGGAGATCGACAAACGGACAGTCGGTACGCTCCTCGGCGCGGAATTTCTTGTGCAATGCATTTAATGATTTTGTCGTGAATCCAGTCCCGGCCTTACCGGCGAACACGAGATCGCGATGCTTGTAGTAGCCTACGAGAATTGCGCCGAAATGTTTGCGCGCTCCTTGCGGCGGCGTGAATCCGCCAATGACAAATTCCTGTTCGTTAAGGCATTTGAGCTTTATCCACGCGCCGCTTCTCCGGCCGGGTTCATAAACTGAGTTGCGCAATTTCCCAATGATTCCTTCCAGGCCGCGGCGTTGCACTTCCCTGAGAAGTTGGTTGGCATCTCCATCAATCGCGCCCGAGTAGCGAATCCGTAAGTCCGCGGCACTCGCACACAGATTCTCTAAAACGTTCTTCCGCGCCTGTAACGGCAGCGAAACGAGACTTTTGCCATCGAGCTGAACAAGGTCGAACGCATAAAAATAAACGGGCGATTTTCGTCCTTCCATCTCGCGCGCTTGCAAAAGTTGAAACGACGAACGGCCCTCTTCGTCAAGCGCGACTACTTCGCCATCAATCACACATTCATCCACGGTCAAATTTTCGACCGCATCGACGATCTCGGGAAAACGCGCGCTCAAATCGTTTTGATTTCGCGAGAGTAGCGAAACTCTTTCATGGTCTTTGATGGCAATCAGGCGGATGCCGTCGAATTTGAGCTCATAAATCCAGTCGCCGGCAGCCGGCGGTTTTTCCACCAGTTTCGCTTTCATCGGTTCGACGAAACGGGGTTTTGCCGAAGGCAATTTTGGTAGGGATGACTCGTTGAGCCGTCCGCGCGCTTCCCCTGAAACAGTGTCCCGGCGTGTGCCGCGGTCTCGCTTTACCGGCTCATCTTTTACTTTTTTTTTAACCGCCTCGCGAATTCGCGCCTTGAATTGTGATGTCGGACTTTGGTCTTCAACACGATTTGATTGCCACTCAGCATCCCGTGCATCCGCGATCTGTTTCATCGTGCGACCGGTCTTAACCGATTGGTCGTCGAGCTTGCTTGAAATCGCTTTGATGTCGTGGCCGGTCTTTAGGATCAACCACTGATTCTTTTCGCCCTCGCGGCCACGGATCCGTACGAGGGTCCATTCGCCTTTCGCCTTTTTGCCATCGAGAACGAGGTGCAGCTTTCCTTCCTTCAGCGATTTTACGGGTTGCTCGCCGTAAACGTAGTACGCGCCACGATCCCAGACCATCACCGTACCCCCACCATACTGACCCTCAGGAATCACTCCTTCGAACTCTTCGTATTCAATCGGATGGTCCTCGACTTCGACGGCAAGATGTTTCTCGCCGCGCTTCCAGGGAAGTCCTTTTGGTAGCGCCCACGATTTCAATACGCCTTCCATTTCCAGGCGGAAGTCGTAATGCAATCGACGCGCGGCATGTTTTTGAATAACGAACCGCGACGCGCCTTTGATTCTCTTCGGCAGCGGTTTGCCTGCAGGTTCAGCGGTTTTCCCGAAATCGCGTTTACGTTTGTATTCGGTTAATCCCATCTGATTAAAGAGTAACCACAGATTGGTTAAGGCCAACAACAAGCCTTCAACAAGTCTAAGGACGACTCAGGAGATTTCATGGCCGAGTACCGATGGATTTAGGACCTGAGACCGAAAAGCTAGGCACACTTCAAATTTCGCCGTTTACGTAGTCAAAAAAGCCGCATTCGCGCCGACGAATCCGCGTGGCGAGAAATGGAAAGCCGCAGCCGATTCGAAATAGAAGAGCGAGGAGATTTGAAACCTGCGCTGCCATACAGCGTGACTAAAACAATTCGCCGCCATTGCGCTGCGTGACAACAAAACAGCATAGTGATACAAACAGTGGGCGAAATTTGCGACTGGCCGCATGAAGTCCACCTTTTCCATTTTCTGCGTCCTCTTTGCCGTGTTCTTCAAGCCGGTAGTTCCAGCGAGCGCGCAAGTCAATGTCACGCAATTTCATAATCACCAATCACGTGACGGCCTTTACATTGATCCCGCGTTTACCAGAAGTGCAGCGGTCAATCTGGCACGCGACCTGACTTTCGACGGCACCATTCTCGGCAACGTTTACGCTCAGCCGCTTTACATCGAGAACGGACCGGCCGGCAAAGCGCTGATCATTGTGGCGACGGAATCAAATAATGTCTATGCGCTTGATGCGGGTAATGGCACCGTTGTCTGGCAAAGAAATGTGGGCGAGCCAGTATCGGCTGACGATCTTACATGCACCAAGCTTGATCCCATAGGAATCACTGGCACGCCTGTTGTCGATCTCGCATCACGTGCGCTCTTTTTCGACGCGATGATCACGCCCGATGGTGGCACCACTAAAAAGCACCTTATCTTTTCGCTGGATGTGGATACCGGCGACATCAACCCAGGGTGGCCCGTGGATGTAGACGCCATTACATATAACGGCATACATTTTGATGCTTCGATCCAGCAGCAACGACCGGCGCTCGGCATCGTAGGCAAGGTTCTTTACGTTGGCTACGGGAGCATGAGAGATTGCAGTGCCTATCATGGCTGGCTTGTAGGCGTGCCGATTGGGGATCCGGCCAACATAACAGCGTGGGCCGCGGCGACTAAAACCCGCGGCGGCGCCATATGGGGAGTCGGCGGCATCGCCAGCGATGGCAAGAACCCGTTTGTTACCACCGGTAACACTTTCAATCCGCCAGATTGGGAAGGCGGACACGCCGTGATTCGCTTCCTGCCTGGGCCGATTTTTAGCGGCTCGCCTAACGACTACTGGGTGCCTGAAAACTGGCCCGTGCTTGACAATATCGAGGCGGATTTGGGCAGCTCCGGTCCATTGTTGCTGGACGTGCCCGGCGCCACCCCTTCGCATCTCGTCGTCGCTTTGGGCAAGGACCGCAACATGTATTTGGTTAATCGAGACAATCTCGGCGGAATCAGTGCGCCCATAGCCAGATCTGTGGTTGCTAACAATACTATCCTTCAGGCCGGCGTCGCCTACCGCACCGAACAAAGCACCCATGTCGCGCTCCGCGCTAACAATGACGGGAACACTTTTCTTTCGGCGGTGCGCATTACTGCGACTAACCCGCCCAGGATTGTCAGCGCTTGGGGCGTGAACCGAAATGCCGGCGGTTGCGGTTCACCCTTTGTCACCTCAACTGACGGCACCAATAACATGATCGTATGGGTAGTCGGCACGGAAGATCATCTTACAAGAGGGGACCAGCGGTTACACGGTTATGATGGTGATACGGGAGCCGTCGTTTACGATGGTGGCGGGCCAAACGAACTGATGGCCGGAACACATTACTACAGCACCACGGGTATTGTGGCTCGCGGACGCCTCTATGTCGCCGGAGACAATAAAGTTTATGCCTTTGAGATGACCAGACCAAATCCGACTCCGAGACCTGCTCCAATCCCGAGAAAGCGCCTCGCCCACTCCGACCGCGCTGAAACAACGCGATCTGTACCGAATCGGTAGCAGTGACTGCTAGCTCTCGCTCGGCAGGGGCTCGCCCACCAGATACCGAACGAAGCGGCGAATGACGATGTTTTCCCCGAGTTCGGCAATCTTGGAATTCAGCAAGTCGCTAATGGTCACATCGGGATTCTTGATAAAGGCCTGCTCGAGCAGGCAGACTGTGCTGTAGAATTTCTCGAGTTTACCCTCAACAATTTTGTCCGCCACGTGCGCCGGCTTGCCTTGCACCTGTGCCTTGTAGATTTCCCGTTCCGCCTCGATCAGATTGCCCGGAACATCGGCGCGATTGACGTAGAGCGGATGCGCAGCCGCGATATGCAGTGTGATATCTTTTACGAACTCTCGGAAATTGTCGTTTCTCGCCACGAAATCCGTCTCGCAATTCACCTCTACGAGCACACCAACCTTGCCTTGAAGATGAATATATGAGGCAACGATTCCTTCCTTTGTCGCGCGGGTGGCTTTTTTCGCGGCACTGGCGATGCCTTTTGTGCGCAAAATCGTTTCGGCTTTCTCCAGGTCGCCGCCGCTCTCGACGAGAGCGCGCTTGCAATCCATGAATCCGGCGTTGGTCTTTTCACGGAGTTGCTTGACGAGTTTTGGATCTATTTCAGTTGTTGCGTTCATTAGATTCTTAGAGCCGTTAAAGCGTCAGCGCGTTGAGTCGCCGACCTGGTGTGGCTTCAGGCCGATACGCCTGCCATTTCCACCTGTTCGCGGATGCGGGCCTCGCTGCTGGCAGAAACAATCGCGTCAACGAGTTTCTGCAAAATCACTCGGATCGCGCGGATGGCATCGTCGTTCCCCGCAATCGGATAATCGACGAGTTCAGGGTCGGCGTTGGTATCGACAATGGCGACCACCGGGATCGCTAGCCGACGCGCCTCATTGACGGCGTTTTGCTCCCGGAGCGTATCGATCACCACCAGTGCATCGGGTAATTCTGACATTTCGAGAATTCCTTCGAGATTGCGCCTGAGTTTTGCAGCCTCACGGTTTAGCGCAGCCAGTTCTTGTTTTCCCATCTTCTTGTATTCCGGGGACTGCTCGATCTGTTCGATGTATTTTAATCGGCCGATGCTCTTGCGGATTGTGGCAAGATTGGTCAGCGTGCCGCCCAACCAGCGTTGGTTTACGTAGAATTGTCCGCAAGCCAATGCGGCTTCTTTTATGGCTTCCTGCGCTTGCTTTTTGCACCCGACGAATAGAATCCGGCCGCCGCGGCGCGCGATTTCTTGAAGGAAATCGGTGGCTCGCCGGAGCTGCCTAACCGTTTCATCAAGATTGATGATGTAAATCTGATTGCGTTGTTCAAAGATGAAAGGCTTCATCTTCGGATTCCAACGCTTCGTCTGGTGTCCAAAATGAACACCAGCTTCCAATAATTCAGGCACTAATTCTGTTGTTTCTGCCATAAGCGAGATTCCCGAAGGCGGGACACTCCCAGAGCGGGAGGGTGAAGATGCTATATCAGACGCCTGTTCGCAACATGAAATTCGCTAGCCAAACTATGTCAATTTTGCCAGCCGGGAAGAACGGTTCCGCAGCTGCGGCGACGGCCTTGTCCGTTTTCCGAGCCAAATGTGAATGATCAAAAGCAACGGCAACGCTAATCCCGCTGCCAGATGAATCCAGCTTGCCCACGCACGCAAGCTTTCGCCTCCAGCATAGTAAAGCCCATACCCGGTGACGGTAAGAATACCGAACACGCCAAGGAACAGCGATCCGTTCCCGCGGTTCCGACGCACGCGCCAAGCAAAACGCACGTGACTGGTGAGAAGCATTCCTATCAGCACCAATATCGCCATCGCCGCGCCGCCATGGACCTTCATCGCCCACGCTTTTGCGCTCAACTCGAAATCGCGGGCCTCCGGAACGAAATAATTCCAGTATGCCCATGCCGTTCCAGTGAGAAAAAGCAGCGCGAGCACGGCGTAGAGAAAACATCTCTGGAAACGCTTCAATCGAATTGGGTCCGGTCGGGGGTATCGCATGATGAATTAAACCTCCAGGACGCCGCAGCATCGCGTTCCAATATCAGCGCATCTGCGCGGTATTGCTGGAGCAAGCCGGAAGCTCGTTCGCGTTGGGCAAATACGATTTTCGTCAGCGCATCGGCAACCATGCATTCGGCGGCAGCCACGCTAACGCTGATCAGTTCCCGAGCGGATCGACCGGTGCATCCGTCTATTAATGGACTCACACACCGTCCGCGATGTCTTCGATGAGAGAAATAGATGCCAGAGGTTGCCATCGCGCGTTCGGCCAGGCGGACCGCACCTGCCGCGATCGCCGGCTCCGCCGGATGCCGCACATGAATAATTCGTGGTATCGGTCCGAACACGCGCAGGTCGCCGCCAGCGTTGACAATACCTGCCTTGACACCGCTCGCTTTCAAGGCAGCTACTGCGCGATCGACTGCGAAACCTTTGGCGATTCCGCCAAGATCGATAACCAATTGTCGACGAAAGAAGACGCGGCAATTTTGGCGAAGAAAAATGTCCCGCCATGTTGCGGCGTTATCAGGTTGATGTTGGCATTTGGGAAGATAGCCCCGGCTCGCCAGAAATTGAGCGGTCGCGATATCAAACACTCCGTTGGTTTCTTGAGCAAGATGTTGCGCGGTTTCGAGCACCTTCCAGGTCCACGGGTGGACGATTACGCTTTTTGGAAATGCTTCACGATTCATTCGGGAGACGTCGCTATGGGGATCGTGAAAACTCATCAACCGATGTACTTTTTCAATAGCGGCGAATGCCGCGGTGATGGCACGCTCCAAACTGGCCGAGTTGGTCCCAGAAGTTGCGACTTCCACAAATGTGCCCAGCAATGGTCGACATCGGCGAATTTCGATTTGTCGATTCGTCTTCACTCGGCGATCAGTTGCGTTTCAGCGCGATTTCATAGAACGCGAGAAGACGTTTCACTCCGTCGGTGATGTGGCGGCAACTGAGAGTCGCGCCGCTGATGTTTCTAATATCCCTGTCCAGTTGCAGCTGCGACTGGCTCGTCTTGCCCACGAATTGAGCGCGCCAGTTTTCATTACGAATTTCGCCTCCATAAGTTTCGCGATAATCCATCACCTCAATTTGTTTGACCGAGCCATTGGCATTCAGGCCAACTGCATAGGTAATAAACTCGTGTTTGCCTACGACTTCATCGACTATGAACCAGCCGCCACCGTTGACGCGCCAGACTTGTTGGTCATCGTGCAAGACGCGTACGCCGCTGGCCTTCTCAATGGCTTTGCGTTGAGACGGCGCCAGCTTCACCGGCGCGGCGCTCAGCGATTTGTTAGGAAAAATCGCGCGCTGCGCCTGATCAACGCTGAGATATTGAACTGCAAAAGTGGATGGAGCGACCAGCGCAGAAATGGGTAAAGCGATGAAGGCAAATTCGGATTTCATCGTGGGTTAGAAATTGAAGCCGACCCTTAGCCGCACGTAATATTTCTCGTGCTCGTCACCGAAAATGTAGCCGTCGTGCGCCGCGAACTCTTTGTTGTCCTGGCTGTAAGCCGACCCGATTGGTAACTGATGAAGGAATCCAAGAGTGGCCCACCAGCGTTCACCGCCATAGTGAATCGTCGGTCCCATGAAGTAGGCTGAATGCTCATGGATCGTGGCATCGGCGAATTCGTGATGATTCCAAAATTCCAAACCTCCTGACCAATTGCGCATAAAGCGGTAGGAGAGTCCGGTGAACCACTCGAACATGCCATCACGCTCGTACTCTCCTTCTTCCTCCTTTTCGTATTCGAGTTCGTAATTAACGTTTAAGGCCCAAACGAGCCGGTCTTCGAGCCAGTTCTTCTGTAGCAGGATTTTCCATTCCAGCTCCGTTTCCTGATCGCCAATCGCAGGTTCAAAATAAAGTGCGAGACCAATCGGATCCTTATAAGGACTCAGAAGCCGATAAATCGCTTCGAACGAAACTGATTCAAAGTGATAGCTGTCGAATGGTGTAGCTGGATCGTGGTCCGCATGAACATCCTCGCCGCCGGTTTCGTAAACACCACGAAGCCGTCTTTTGGGGTGTAGTGGATCTGCCACCGGCACATCGTTATCCGCATTGACGTAATGATGATTCAGATAAAGCGCGATTTGAAAATTATCTGTGACTCCGTATTCGAGCTCTTCGCGAAAATCGAAGACATTGTAGATGCCGTGCTCTTTTTCCCACCGCGCAGTCATCCATTGCTCAAATTCCCATTTGCCTTTGGGGAGCAAATCGGTGGTGTAAGTCCAGGCGAAGATTGCTTCGTCGGCGCGCGCAACTGAAACACAAAACGAAATTGCTGCGATTAATGTGATCCGAACTCTCATCGCCACTATTTCTAGCAACAAGCGATGACTTCTGCTGCCGGACCGTTGCCAATTTTTGATGCCGGATTGCAGCACAATCCGGGGCGCCTGACAGCAATACGCCGTTAGCTGGACGATTGCGCCTGTTTTTCCGCGTATCTCGCAAGGATCCAGCAAAGATCTGAAAGCCGGTTGAGATAACGCAAGATCTCGAAGTTGAAATCTTTTGCTTCGGTGACGGATGCAGTGATGTGCCGCTCGGCCCGGCGACATGTTGTGCGAGCAAAATCCAACGCAGCAGAAACCGGCGTTGAGCCGGGCACAACCCAGTCTTTGGGATACAGCGATTTATCTTTCTCAAGCTCGAAAACAACCGCGGTGATCCGATCGACCATCTCAGTGGTCGTGAGAGTAAAGCCATCCTTAGTATAGCGTTCGTGATCGGATGGCGCCGTGGCCAGCTCGCCCATTACGATGATCAAATCCCTTTGCGCCGCCAGGATTTGATCGGAGAGGAACTTATCGGCCGCAATGGACCGGGCCAAACCAAGCGCGGCGCTCAACTCATCAACGCACCCATAGGCCTCCACACGCGGATCGGCTTTCGACAGTCGCCGTCCGTACATCAGCGACGTTTCGCCTTTGTCGCCAGTTTTTGTGACGATAGACACGAAGCCAAACTGTAGGGCGTTTCTATGAAACGCCAATTCATGAAAATGGCGTCTGACAGAGGTTCTACAATTCGCCTTAACCGATCGCGGGTTGCGGCTCGGCTTCTTCCATCACCGGCGCGCCGACCGGCTCACCTTTTTCCACTAGCTTAAGCTGGCGGTGTTCAGGGAATCCGGTTCCGGCAGGAATTAAGTGACCCATGATCACGTTTTCCTTAAAGCCGCGCAGTCTATCGATCTTGCCGAGTGTAGCCGCTTCAGTCAGAACACGGGTCGTATCCTGGAACGAAGCTGCAGAAATGAAGCTGTCGGTTTCCAAGGAAGCCTTGGTGATGCCGAGCAACACCGGAACAGCCTCTGCAGGCTTGCCGCCTTTCTCCACGACCTTCTTGTTCTCTTCTTCGAAGTCGAGTTTATCAACCTGATCGCCCCAAAGTAACGACGTGTCGCCCGGATCGGTGATCTTCACCTTGCGCAACATTTGGCGCACGATGATCTCAATGTGCTTATCGTTGATCTCCACACCCTGAAGCCGATACACCTCCTGTACTTCGTTCACCAGGTGCTCCTGCAACTCCTGCGGACCGCAGACTTCCAAAATCTCGTGCGGCACAATCGGGCCCTCGGTGAGTTGTTGACCTTTCTTCACGTAATCGCCTTTGAAAACGATGATGTGCTTTGTAAGCGGAATCAGATGCTCTTCTTCAGCACCGGTATCCGGGTCCTTTAGAATCAAACTCCGTTTGCCCCGTACGGTTCCGCCCAGCTCTACAATGCCGTCAATCTTCGCGATCTCAGCGGCGTCTTTTGGCCGACGAGCTTCGAACAATTCCGCAACTCGCGGCAGACCGCCCGTGATATCCTTTGTCTTTGCGACTTTACGTGGGGTCTTCGCAAGCAACGCGCCTGCGCGCACTTTCTGGCCTTCCTCGACAATGACGTGAGCGCCGGCGGGAATTGAATAGCTCGCGAGCAATTCCTTTTTGTCATCAACGATCACCACCTGGGGATGCAGATCTTCCTTGTGCTCGATCACCATGGTGCCCATGAGACCAGTCGCTTCGTCGACTTCGCGTTTGATGGTCACTCCCGCGATCATGTCGCGGAATTCGATCTTGCCGCCTTTGTCGGTAAGGATCGGCACGTTGTATGGATCCCATTGCACGAAGGTTTCGCCCTTCTTCACACTGGCGCCGTCTTCCCTGGAAATCACTGAGCCGATAACAACGTTGTAACGCTCCAGTTCGCGGCCCTCATCGTTATTTACGCTGATGGAGCCGTTTTTATTCAACACGATCCAACTTCCGTCGAGCGCCTGCACGGTGCGCAAATCATTGAACTGCACTGTGCCGTCGTTCTTCGCTTTAATAATCGGCTGTTTAAATGTCTGGCTGGCCGTTCCTCCAATGTGGAACGTGCGCATCGTTAGCTGCGTTCCCGGCTCACCGATGGACTGCGCGGCAATGATGCCGACAGCTTCACCGAGTTTGACGAAATCACCGGTGGCCAGATTGCGACCGTAGCACTTTGCGCAAACGCCGCGCCCGCACTCGCAGGTAAGCACCGAGCGGATCTTCAGTTGTTCGACACCTATGCGTTGTAAATCGGCTGCGATCTTCTCGTCGATGTATTGGTTTGCCTTGACGATTTTTTTCTTCTTGTCGACCGGATCGGCGATTGTTTCGCAACTCACACGCCCGATGATGCGCTGACCGAGATCGACGACTTCTTCATCGCCTTCATAAATCGAGCGAACCACGATTCCGTTTACGGTACCACAATCGTCCAAAACGATGATCACATCTTGCGCCGCATCCACGAGTTTGCGGGTGAGATAACCGGAGTCGGCGGTTTTTAGCGCCGTATCAGCAAGACCTTTGCGCGCCCCGTGAGTGGAAATGAAGTACTCCAACACGGTCAGTCCTTCACGGAAATTTGAGGTAATCGGACGCTCGATGATTTCGCCGCTTGGTTTGGCCATCAAACCGCGCATGCCGGCGAGCTGCCGCACTTGCTGGCGATTGCCGCGCGCACCTGAATCGACCATCAAATGAATCGGATTGAACTCCTTGCGATCCTGGTTTTCCTCGATCTCGCGGAACATGACGTTGGAGATTTGATCACCCGCGTGTGTCCAGATATCGATGATTTTGTTGTACCGTTCTCCGTCGGTGATAATGCCGCGGCGATACTGCTGGTCGACCTGTTTGACTTGCTTGTACGCATTCTCCAACTCGGATTCTTTCCGCTTGGGAATGATCATGTCCTCGATACCAATCGAGATGCCCGCCCGAGTAGCTTCCTTAAACCCGAGTTCTTTCAGTTTATCGAGTGTCTCGACCGTAACTGATGGACCGGCGATCTGATAGCAACGCCAGATGATGTCGCTCAGTTGTTTCTTGCCCGCGGCTTTATTGAAGAAACCAAGTTCTTTCGGCCAAATCTGATTAAAAATGACGCGACCGGCTGTGGTCTCGATTACCGTGGCGTCGGGATTTCCAAGGTTAGTTTGCCGCCCTCGATCGGGGTTCTTAAATAAAATCCGATCGTGCGTTTTGATCGTGCCCTCAATCATCGCGAATTCAACTTCTGACGCATCCGCAAACAGAGGCAGATGGCGACCATCTTTCTTTGGCGCCCGCGGATTTTGCGTGATGTAATAGCAGCCCAGGGTGATGTCCTGGCTTGGCGTGGTGATCGGCTTACCGCTCGAAGGCGAGAAAATATTATTCGGGGCGAGCATCAGCATCCGCGCTTCCAACTGCGCTTCAACCGACAACGGCACGTGCACTGCCATTTGGTCGCCGTCAAAGTCGGCATTGTAAGCAGTACAAACGAGCGGATGAATCCGAATGGCTTCACCCTCGATCAACTGTGGTTCGAATGCTTGGATCGAAAGGCGGTGCAAAGTCGGCGCACGATTCAGGAGCACCGGATGTCCTCTCGTTACTTCGTCGAGAATATCCCATACTTCGGGTGTTTGACGCTCGATCATCTTCTTCGCACTGCGCACCGTGTGGACGTACCCAAGATCTTTCAATCGACGAATGATGAACGGTTCGAAAAGAACCAATGCCATCTTCTTAGGAAGACCGCACTGGTTCAGCTTTAGCTCAGGGCCAATGACAATCACCGAACGGCCCGAGTAATCGACGCGTTTGCCTAACAAATTCTGACGGAATCGGCCGCCTTTTCCTTTGAGCATGTCGCTCAGCGATTTGAGTGGACGATTACCGGCGCCGGTGACGGCACGACCGTGCCTGCCGTTATCGAACAAAGCATCCACCGCTTCCTGCAACATGCGTTTCTCGTTTCGGATGATGACATCCGGCGTCTTCAGCATGAGCAGATTCTTGAGCCGGTTGTTGCGATTGATGACGCGACGATAAAGATCGTTCAGATCGGACGTAGCAAAGCGTCCACCTTCCAAAGGCACCAGGGGACGCAAATCCGGTGGAATTACCGGCAGCACCTCGAGAATCATCCACTCGGGTCGTGCGCGCGAACTCTGGAAACCTTGAACGAGCTTGAGGCGTTTCGCTAGTTTCTTGCGAATCTGCTTGCTCTTTGTCGCACCCATTGCCTTCTCCAGCTCTTTGTTAAGCTTGTTGAGGTCGATCTCGGAGAGAAGTTTCTTAATCGCTTCAGCCCCCATTCCGGCGACAAAATCTTCACCGTATTGTTCCTGCGCTTCGCGGTATTCGACTTCGTTCAGCAATTGTGTTTTCTGCAACGGCGTTTTGCCGGGATCGATGACAATATAGTCCTCGTAGTAAATCACCCGCTCAAGCTGACGCGCGCTCATGTCCAGCATGAGCCCGATGCGTGAAGGCATACATTTGTAGAACCAGATGTGCGAAACCGGTACCGCCAGCTCTATGTGCCCCATCCGTTCACGACGAACACGCGCCAGCGTGACTTCCACACCGCAACGGTCGCAGATCACCCCTTTATGTTTAATGCGCTTGTATTTTCCGCATGAACACTCCCAGTCACGGGTCGGACCAAAAATTCGTTCGCAGAAGAGTCCGCCCTTCTCCGGTTTGAAAGTGCGATAATTAATTGTCTCCGGGTTTTTGACTTCACCTTTGCTCCAAGAGCGCATGGTATCGCTCGAGGCGATACCAATTGCGACTTGATCAAAACCGACTGGGCGTTCTTCGCCCACTAACTCACGCCAGGAATGTTCGTTCATGATGTCTCCGATTAAGTGTGTGAAACTAAAATTTAAGCGACGCTCTCCATAAAGGTGGGCGCCTGACTGCCGACCTTCACGTCGAGACCAAGGCTCTGCATTTCCTTGATCAACACGTTGAAGGATTCCGGCGTTCCCGCTTCGAGCGAATTGTCGCCCTTAACGATTGACTCGTAGATGCGCGTCCGGCCCTGCACGTCGTCGGATTTCACTGTCAGCAATTCCTGCAACGTGTAGGCAGCGCCGTAAGCTTCCAGCGCCCAGACCTCCATTTCGCCAAAGCGTTGGCCGCCATATTGCGCCTTTCCGCCTAGCGGCTGCTGAGTAACCAGCGAATACGGTCCCACCGCCCGCGCGTGAATTTTGTCCGCCACGAGATGGCCAAGCTTCATCATGTAGATGTGACCAACCACGACTTCCTGATCGAATGGATCGCCAGTGCGACCATCGAACAGACGCGCTTTTCCGTTTTCTTGGACCCACGTAAAACCTTCCTTCTTTCTGGCCTGATTCAGGTAATCGCGGATTTGCTTTTCCTTGATTCCGTCGAAGACGGGGGTGGCCACCCTGAATCCAAGTGCTTTGGCAGCAACACCGAGGTGGGTTTCCAAAACTTGTCCGACATTCATACGGCTCGGAACGCCTAATGGATTAAGCACGATGTCGACTGGAGTTCCGTCTGGCAGGAACGGCATGTCTTCCTCGGGCACGATGCGCGCCACAACGCCTTTGTTCCCGTGACGGCCCGCCATTTTGTCGCCAACACTCAGCTTGCGCTTGCTGGCAATGTAAACTTTGACTTGCTTTATGATCCCGGGTTCGATCTCCTCGCCGCTTTCGACGCGGTCCGTGGCGCGATCTCGTTCGAGCTCCAGCTCGGCAAACTTATGTTCGTATCCGCCAATGATTTCCCGGATCCGGTTCCGAATCGGGCTCGGATCGATTTCGATGTGATCGTGAGCTGTCGCCAGTTTTCGCAAAAGCGTTTTCGTGATCTTGCGATTGGCCGGGATGATGATTTCACCGCTCTTGGCGTTTACCACGTCGAGAGGAATTTTTTCGCCCAACAGGACGTTGGAAAGTGAATCGGTGAGCTGCTCAATGAGTCCATCTCTCTTACGCTTATGGTCTTCTCCGATGCTCTTGAGCTGTCGTTTGGTTTCGGCGGGAGTGAGTTTCTCTCGCGAAACTTCGCGACGGGATGACACCTTCACATCCATCACGATTCCGTAGGTGCCGGATGGGACTGTGAGAGACGTGTCTTTTACGTCGGCGGCTTTCTCGCCAAAGATGGCCCGAAGTAGCCGCTCTTCCGGAGCCAGTTCCGTCTCGCTCTTTGGCGTGATTTTCCCAACTAAAATATCGCCGGGCTTCACCTCCGCACCGACCCGCACGACTCCGTCCGGACCGAGGTTGCGCAAAGCTTCTTCGCTTACGTTGGGGATGTCGCGCGTAATTTCCTCGGGACCGAGCTTTGTATCGCGCGCACCGATCTCGAACTCATCGATGTGAATGGAAGTGTAAATGTCTTCCTTCACTGTCTTCTCCGAGATCATTATGGCGTCCTCGAAGTTGTAGCCGTTCCACGGCATGAACGCGACGAGCACGTTGCGACCAAGCGCCAGCTCTCCGCGATCAGTGTTCGGCCCATCGGCGATAACCTGGCCGCGCTT
>DATDFM010000072.1:0-27459 GCA_036522635.1 Candidatus Udaeobacter sp.
GATATCGTGTGAGTACCGGTCGGGCGCGGATCTTTTACGCGCCTGACCTGATCTTCATCCACGAGCGCAGTGCAGCGCTGAAGGACGTGCAACTTTACATCGGCGATGGCGCAACGGTTACGCAGTCCTTTATTCGCAAACGCGGCAAAGCATTGATCGGTCATTCTCCTGTTCGGACGCAACTGACGTGGTGCCAGAAAGAGGGAGTGCCGCGCGCAATTATTAGTCATTGTGGATCTGAAATTGTGACCGGCGACGAAGGGAAGATCTCGGCAAAAATTCGCGCAATGGCCGCTGAGCGCGGCATTGAGGTTCGGATCGCCTACGATGGAATGAAACTCACACTGTGATCGATATTAGGCCGTCAGGCGAAAACCGAGGACGCGTACATCGCGTGATTCGAAATAAATTGTAGGGCAGGCGCGCCGCCTGCCTTGGCAACCGGAGCGGTTTTCTCGACGGTTACGCGCGTGGTTTATCCAGACAACCGGGGGACCATTTCTTTCAGGAATCGCTCGACTTCATCAGGACTTTTGAGCCAATAACTGGCTGCCGTCACTTCGGGTTGTTCGCTAACGAGAATGCCGATCCCACGCGCTTGGAGAGCACTGAAAGCGTCTTCGTCGGTGCGATCATCGCCGATGAAAATCGGGAACGCCTTCCCGCGCTCTTCTTCCAATGTTTCCAAGAGCCAGAGCACGGCTTTGCCCTTGTTCCAATCGATGTCGGGCAGCAGTTCGTAAACTTTTTTACCGTTAATCCTGCGCAGCTCGCGATGTCTTGCTGCCACTGCATTCACAGCCTGCGCAACTTTGAATGCGTCGTTTTCGTTCACATTGCGATAGTGTGCGGCGACGGAAAAATGTTTTCGTTCCAACTGCGCACCTGGAATTTCATCAAGCGCTTCACGCAGCTCCGTCTCTGCCGCATCGAGCACGGGCAGATAGGCAGCACCAAGTTCCCTGTGTAATCCGCCTGCACCGGCGATATCAAATCCATGGCTGCCGGCGTAAACGATGCCATCAACGTGGACACGGCCCCGAACGTCATCCAAGTCGCGTCCGCTCAAGATTGCGACCGGCAGGCGTCCGGCCAGCGATCGCAGCGTTTCTCGCATTGATTCCGAGAGCCATGCGTCCTGCGGATGACTAACGATCGGCGTAAGCGTGCCATCGTAATCAAGAAAAACGGCCAACTGATCACGGGTTCGCGCGATTTCATGAACGTGCTCGAGGGCCGATGGAATCATAAAGCGTTGAAACCTCGAGACCGTAGCGGCATTGTCATTCTGAGCGAAGCGAAGAATCTCGGATTAGTTATTCCCAACAATGCCAGGGTGACCACCCGATACGATCAGAGATGTTTCGCTCCGCTCAACATGACAGAGTACGCTGTATCGCATCGATACAATGAGTAATGAGGTTACAATGTTAAACGGTCTGACTAAGCCAATTATAACGATGTAACTTTTGTAATCACTCTGTTGAATGAACCGTTTGATAATCGTTTCCAATCGATTGCCGTTCGCGCTCGATTCGGCGGGCGAGGATCTCTGGACGGTGACGCCTGCTGTCGGCGGACTTGTTTCCGCAGTGGAGCCGGTGCTGCGTGAGCGCGGCGGCACGTGGATCGGTTGGCCGGGAATCGCCGGTAAAATTCCGCAAGGGCCGTTAGCTGAAGCGACGCGCGATGCCGGTTACAACGTAGTGCCGGTGGGCCTGAGCGAAACCGAGCGTGATGAGTTTTACTACGGCTATTCTAATGAAGTGATCTGGCCGCTGTTTCACGACCTGCAAAATTTTTGCAATTTCGAGCCGGCATATTGGCAGGCTTACAAGCAAGTGAACGAACGGTACGCGGACGCGATCATCCGCAACTCGCGACCGGACGATTTCATCTGGGTCCACGATTACCACCTGATGTACGTTGCCCAGGCATTGCGGGAACGAAGCACTTCGCAAAATCTCTCGGCTCTCACATTTTTTCTGCATATCCCGTTTCCGCCTTACGACATTTTTGCGAAACTTCCGCAACAGCGGCGACTCCTGCACGCGCTGCTCCAGTTCGATCTGCTGGGATTCCAGACTCGCCGCGACGTGCGGAACTTTCTGCAGTGCGTTCGACGCGTGATGCCGGATACGAAAGTGGTTTCGCGTGGAGAGACTCATGTGGTCCAATTCGAAAAGCGAAAAATTCGCATCGGGCATTTTCCGATCGGTATCGATTTCCACACATTCGAAAACGGCGCAAAGTGCGAGGCAGTAGCGCAAAGATCAGAGCAGTTGCGCACCAGTTTTCCCGATTGTCAGTTGATGCTGGGATCGGACCGGCTCGATTACAGCAAGGGCATTCCGGAACGCCTTCGAGCGTTTTGCAACGCGCTCGAGCGATATCCAGAGATGCGCGGAAGCGTTGTGCTGATTCAGGTCGTCGTGCCGAGCCGGGTAGAGATCCCACGCTATCACGAATTCAAAGGCCGCATTGACCGTCTCGTCGGCGATATTAACGGCCGTTTCTCCACCAGCACATGGATTCCGGTCCAGTATCATTTTCGTGGACTGGATCGTGAAGATCTTCTCGCGCATTATCGCGCATGCGATATGGCCTTTATCACACCACTCAAGGACGGGATGAACCTTGTAGCAAAGGAATATTGCGCGTGCCGCACGCGCGAGGATGGCGCGCTGATTCTGAGCCAGTTCGCCGGCGCTGCCGAACAGCTCAAGCCTGATGCGTTGCTTGTGAATCCATACGACGTCGAGCAAATGGCGGACACGATTTCGACTGCATTCCGCATGAACCAGACAGAGCGCAGCGCCCGTATGAAACGCATGAGACGGAATGTTTCGAAAGAAAACGTCTTTTGGTGGGTGGATGCATTCCTTGCCGCGGGATCGCAGTTGACCAGAAATTTTCCTGCTCGCCGGCGAACCTTTTTTAAGGATTAAACCAGCGGATCTGTCTGGATCAGCGTTTCAAAACTTCAACGTCTTCGCCCCAAACCGGCTCCTCCAGCTGCAATGCCGAATCTTCGAGCTCGGTGCGATTGAACTTTTCGTATTGCGCTGAAACATCCGGCCAGGGTCGCAATCGCAGCTTGACCGGTTCTCCCGGCCGCAAACGCGCAGCAGGCGTCCACACGTTGTCGCGCATACTCCACAAATAAACCACGGCCTGGGCGTGCGGCGCAGTCGTATCCGGTGAATCGGCACCCGTGACGTCGACTAAATGCACCGCCTCAATGTGGTCCTTGTACGGCACTGTGCCGGGCCGCGGCACAGACGAAATGGCTTCTATCATTCCATTGACCTCGATTGCCTCACCGGCCTTCAAACTCAAAAAGCGAGAAGGTTTCGCTTCGCCGAGTTTCAGATCGAGAAGCTTCCAGTTCCCAAACGACAACTCGCGCGTTGCGAATTCCCAGATCACCAGTTTTTTCCCAGCCAAACGGTCGCGTCCGCGCGCGAGCTCGTTGCTTAAGATTTCGCGCGTAGCGAATGACGCATCGCTGTTTCGGAGAATGCAGTCGATTGGCCGGCGTAATGCGGCGCTCAGATGCTCGGCGAATCCCGCCGATTCGCCCCAGCCCATCGCTTCGAACGAAAAGATATTTGAGAAACTGTCGCCTAGCAGGAGCACATCGGCGTCCTTGGTTGGGCGCCACAGCCCGTTGCCAGTCACGACTTGTCGAATTGTCACTTTTTCCGCTGGAAAAAACTTGTCGCCTCTCGTCAACTTCAACATCGCGGCAATATCGCCTCGGGCGACGATCTCCTTTTCAACAATCGACGGCGACGTTGATGCCGCCGGCGGTGGCAATTGAAGAAAATCGGCCAGCTTCTTCGCCACAAACTCCATTGTTTCGGGACGCCAATGCGTGTCGGTTTCGAGATAAAGCGGGGCGTTTTTTCCTTGCTCTATCAAGATCGTCGCAGGATCGAACAGGCGAACTTTCTCTCGTTCGAGTCGGGCTTTGAATTCATTGAAGGATGGATTGGGCAAAGCGTCACTAGCCTTAGCTCTATTGGCTTTGGACATGGCCAGCATTTCACCTTCCATACTTGGTTTCACTGACACAGGCAGAACCACCAGATCGATGCCCCGCGCGGCGAGCTGATTGCGAAAATCGACAATCCCCTTAATCGGATCGGGTTGGATACCGCTGGTTTGCAAACGGTGTTTCAGCCGGGTCGAATCGAGAAACGGCGGCCCGATCACATGATCGACATCTGCGCGATAAAACAGCCACGGATCGTGACCCAAATAAACCTGCTCGTTGCCGGCACCCATGAGCACAGTGAGCAGATATTGCATGCGCGGCAGAAGCCACTGTGAGACTAACGACTCGTTTTCCAGGGAGCGCTCGACGCGTTTCAGATCTTCACCATGGGGAACCCACGGCAACGATCTAAAAATAGAAACCATTGGCATTCGGCTAATGGAACCCGCCGCGCGATATTCGCCAACAAGCTGAATCGTCGGAACAGCGACAATGGTTAACAAAAACAGCGCAATAAGAGTTTGCCGCGTTCCCGCCGTGAACTTCGTGTTCTTGAGCGCCAGATCGGCTTCCTCTTCGCGCGGCAGTTTCCGATGCGCCGCGCTCGGAGTCGCGTCGGCATATCTTGGCAACGAATATTTCGGCAGCGGGGCGTGAGTGGTCGACATATTCAGCGCGCTAGAAGAGGAAATAGATAAAGGGATTATATTCCTGTGTAGCCAGGACGATCAGTGCGAGCCAACCGAGCGCGAAACAAGTCGCTGTCTTCGGCCACGTCATTTCCTGGCTCCAATCCCAGGTCTGTCTTCCGAACCAAACAACGATTCCCGCGATGAAAATCGACAAAATGTAATAGGGCTTGAAAATCAAACCGCCAATCAATGACGCATTCGGGAACGGCTGATGCAGGTGAAACATCGCGCCGAGATATTGGACGGAGCCATGTAAGGTCCCCCCACGGAAGAACACCCAGCCGATCGTCACGATCAAAAACGTCAGAATGATTCGTACTAGCTTGGGTAGGTTATCATAGACGCCTTTGCGGCCCTGGCTGCGCTCGAATGCCAGCATCCCGCCATGAAGTCCGCCCCAGATTACAAAGTTCCACGATGCGCCGTGCCAAAGTCCACCGATAAGCATCGTGACGATAAGGTTCGCATACGTGCGCGAAAGGCCGTGCTGATTGCCGCCGATGGGGATGTAAAGGTATTCGCGCAGCCATGTAGAAAGCGAGATGTGCCAGCGCCGCCAAAAATCAGTGATCGATTGTGCGAGATATGGCGAATCAAAATTTTTCGCGAACACGAATCCAAACATAAGGCCGAGCCCGATCGCCATGTCTGTGTAACCGCTGAAATCGAAATAAATCTGGAACGAATACGCGATCGATCCAAACCATGCATCAAGCGTTTGAATCGAGCCCGCATCGAATGCCGTATCCGCGATTTTACCGCATGGATTCGCCAGCAAGACCTTTTTCGCCAGCCCCATCATGAAAAACGCGACGCCGCGCGCGAACTTGTCGGATGTAAGCCGGCGATTTTTGAGCTGATCGGCGAGGAACGAAAATTTCAGAATCGGCCCGGCCACAAGGTGCGGGAACATCGAGACGAAGCAGGAGAAATCGATAAAGTTCGACATAGCCTCGGCATCACCGCGATAGACGTCGATCGTGTAACTGAGGGCTTGAAACGTGTAGAAGCTGATGCCGAGCGGCAGCACTACGCGAAAAAACGTGTTCAGCTGCGTGCCCTCCAATCCGACGCTTTGCAACAGCGAGTTGTAACTATCGATGCCGAAGTTGAAGTATTTGAAAAAACCCAGGACAACGAGATTGCAGACGATCGAGATCGTGATTGCTGTCCGCCGCACGCGCGTTTTGCGGTGCTCCGGATCGACAAGTTTCACTGGCTGTCCCCAGACTCGCCAGACTTGCCAGGTATTGTGCGCGATGATCAGACTCATCAACCAATCGATGAACGTTGTGCCGAACATGAGCGCCATGAATCTTGGCTCCGCCCAGCCGTAAAATGTATATCCAGCAACGATCAACCAGGCGTTACGCCAGCGTTGCTTCGCGCGAAACAGCGCGTAATAAACGAGCAGCGCGAACGGCAGAAAATAATAGATAAATATGTGAGAGCTAAATACCACGCTTGATATTTGGTGCTTTTTCCTGCAACACGGTTATAGAAACAACCTTTGTTGAAGTCGACCCCATTCTTATTAGGGCTTCGCGGGTGTTGGGCAGCGCTGTCATTGCCAGGACGCAGTGCACGAGAAGCTGCTAGTCTGCCCCGCAATTGGTTGTTCTACACGGCTACCCTTGTTTGTTTGACTCTCCCCAGAGTATTTGCGGCAGACCCAACTGCGCTCTCAGAGTCGCAACAGAAATTTCTGAACGAACTGGCGGCAAAATCACGCTCGGCTCAAAGTGAAAACGCAGCAGTGCTTGCTGGCGTGGACGGCTGGTTGTTTCTTTCCAGTGATATTCGATTTCTCTCGGTGGGCCAATTCTGGGGCGCTGATGCCGCGAAAGTCAGCCGGGCTCATAAACCTGAGTCAGCCGATCCGATCCCAGCGATTGTCGACTTTCGTGATCAACTGAAAAAGCGCGGAATCGACCTGCTGCTAATGCCAGTTCCACCAAAGCCCGCAATTTATCCTGAGAAAATTTTGCCTGATGTGGATCTGCATGGTGAGACGGCAACTCCGTACCTTAGCCGATTTTACGAGGAGCTACGGAAACGCGAAATCGATGTGATTGATCTTTCACCGGTCTTTCTACAGAACCGGGCTAACGAGCACGGCCCGGTTTATTGCAAGACCGATACGCATTGGTCTGGATTGGGCTGTGTCCTTGCGGCACAAACAATCAAGGACAAAATTCATGAGAAACTCGCCGGCCAGCCGCGGAAAGATTACGCAGCAGAATGGAAAGAGACCACGATCAAAGGCGACCTCGGTGATCTTGCCGGGCCTAACATAAAAAAGCCTGAAGCGGAAAAGATCTTCATCCGAACCATCAGCGATAAAGAAACCGGCGCGGCAATAAGCCCTGATGGTAACAGCCCGTTGTTAGTCATTGGCGACAGCCACACCCTGGTATTTCATGATTTTCTTGCGGAAAAATCCGGTTTGCTTGATCAACTTGCGTACGAAGTCGGCTTCGCGCCCGATTTGATAGGCACCCGTGGCTCCGGCTCCACTTCGGTCCGCATCAGCCTATATCGGCGTGCACGAAAAGATGCGGATTATCTCGCCAAGAAAAAAATTGTTGTCTGGTGTTTTGCCGCGCGCGAATTCACCGAGTCAGACCAGGGCTGGGACAAGGTGCCAGTAGGTCAGTAACGAATGCCAACGTTCAACGCTCAACACTCAACGATTAACATTCAACGGTCTGATTCATTGGAAGTCGGGCGTTGGGCATTGGGCGTTGGACGTTTTTCAAAACGCCTGGCGATCTCGGCAATTGTTTCCAGCATCGCTATCGCTTGCGTTGCTCAAAACACTCCGGCTTCAGCCGATCAACCACATGATCTGACCGTGTTGATACTCGGCGATTCACTTGGATTGTGCGGATTCAGCAAACGACTTGACCAAAAATTCCGCGCGGATCCACGGGTGAAATCGGTTTTCACTTATTGCACCTGCGGCACCAACCCCATGAGCTGGTTGAAAGAGAAACCTTTCACGCACATTCAGACGCATTGCGGTTACTGGAGCATCGAATCGAAGCCGGATTCGCATGGAATCAAGGAACAGCGCGACACGTACGGAGAACCGAGTGGCCATCGTCCCGCGTCACACACGGTTCCCAAGCTGGATGATCTCCTCGCCACGATTCAACCGGACATACTCGTTATGCAGACCGGCTCCAACCTGTTTGAGTTGTTTTCCGGCCGCGAAAAGGCAAAGCCCGACCGCGATGGGCCGACGTTGCGAAAATACTTGGTACCGTTCGTCAAGAAAGCGATTACGCCGCCGTCGAAGCTGCGAAAAATCTACTGGATAGCGCCGCCCATCTCCGGGCACGTCTCAGGCGAAGTTCAGGAATTTGTGTACGAGCAAACGCAGAAAGGCATCGGCGGTGTCACAGACGTAATTGATAGTCGAAAATTGATCTCTTACCCCTACAAACACATGGAGCCGGATAAGGAGCATTTCGTCGGCGAAGATATGAACAAATGGGCCGACAAAGTATGGGCAGAAATCGATCACGATCTATCGTCGAAGTCGTGGGCAGATGTGCGACCTCTGAGTGAATCAATTGGGAAACTCGCACCCGCGGCCGCGCCGAGCGCAACGCCCGCGACGGCCTCGCTAGTCGTGAAAGCGAAACTCGTTTCCAAAACGACACCAATAAAGAAAGAAGAATTAATGCCGTATCAGGAGTTTCTTGTTGGATTTCTTTACGATGTGGAAAAAGTGATTTCAGGTGAGTATGGCGAGAAACAAATTCTGGTGATGCACCCGGCCTATATCGGCCTGCAGCCGCAATCACTCGGGAAATTTCAAGTCGGCAAAAGCTACGAGCTTCAGCTGCGCTCGTTAGACGGCTCGATTTGGAGTACAATAAAATCAAAAGACGATTCCGGCCGGATCGAGTTAGAACCTTACATTCGCGTCCAAGATGAAGCGCGATACCCCAAGTCCGCGCGATAAGAAAAATTGGTCGCCAATGATTCGTACCGTTTCATTTTCGCTGGGCTTGCTTGTCGTCATCGGCTCCTTCGTCCTGGCTAACAAGTTACAGAAGCCGCAGAAGCCGGGCCCTCCTCCGCCATCGCCGAAGGTACTCATGATTGGCGATTCACTGTCTGTAGGTGGCTTCGGCGACGCGGTGCGGCAACATCTTGAACAGGAATTCGGACATCAGAATGTGGCATTTTTCGCGTCGTGCGGGTCCTCGCCGGAGAGTTGGTTGCAAGATGAAAAGGTGTTCTATACGCGGTGCGGCTACCGCGAGAAAACGCCTACCAGCGATATTTACAGCGATTATCACAAAGGCAAAAAACCCCCACCGTCGGCCACGCCCAAGATCGAGACCCTGATCGAGCGATACAAACCCACCATCGTGATTGTCCAGTTAGGCACAAACTGGATGGATCAAACATTATCCGACGATTACATCCGCCATGTACTGGCGCGATTCGTGAGCGCGGTGCACGCCGACAGCACACGGAGAATGATCTGGATCGGCCCGCCGGATTCGTCCCGGTTTTCCAAGGTGCAGAATCGGATTTATCGCTTGATCCAACAATCGGTGCCACGAGGCGATCCGGTCATCGATTCACGTCGATTCACGCGTTACGTGATGGGAAAAACTGGCGGCGACGGTATCCACTACAATCGCGAATCAGGCGAGGCTTGGGCAAAGCCGGTGAACGCGACCCTTGATCAGATTCTCGCACCCGATATCGCGGTTCGTCGTAAACTCGTTAGCAATAGCTAGCCCGCGGGACGAATAAAAGACGCGGCTGTCACCTCGGCCGCGAAGAGTTTAAGAAACGCCATCCCTATGGCCATCATCAATAATCTGCAAAAGATTTCGGAGACGGTTTGGGAATTACCTGCGAGTTACAAGGAAGGCATGCGCGTGCCAGCCCGTATCATCGCGACACAGAAACTCATGCGCGAAATGGACGAAGCGGTTTACCAGCAGATCAGTAACGTGGCCACTTTACCGGGAATCGAGCGCTATGCGCTTTGCATGCCGGACGGCCATAGCGGCTATGGATTTCCAATCGGCGGCGTCGCCGCGATGGATGTACGCAAAGGAGGCGTCATTTCGCCTGGCGGTATCGGCTTCGACATCAACTGCGGCATGCGCCTCATCACCACGAACCTGACCCTGGAAGATGTGCAACCGCACTTGAAAGAAATCGTCGATCGACTTTTTCAACGGGTGCCGGCGGGCGTTGGCACTCACGGCTTCCTCAAAATAACGCACAACGAATTTCGAGAGTTGGTGGAACAAGGCGCGCGGTGGTGCGTCGAGCGCGATTTGGGCTGGCCGGAAGATCTCGACTTTACCGAGGAGAACGGTTGCATCGGAGGCGCCGATGCATCGAAAATCAGCGAGCGCGCGGTTGAGCGTGGCTACAATCAGGTCGGAACGCTCGGGAGCGGCAATCATTATTTAGAGGTGCAGGTGGCGCGGCCAGACGATGTTCGCGACAAGGAGCTGGCAGAAAAATTCGGGCTCACAATTCCGAACCAAATCGTGGTGATGTTTCACTGCGGCAGTCGCGGCTTCGGACATCAAGTTGCCACGGATTATCTTCAGAAATTCTTGAAAGTGATGGAGCCGAAGTACGGCATCAAAATCCTGGATCGCGAGCTGGCGTGCGCGCCGTTCGATTCGCCGGAAGGCAGCGATTATTTCGCCGCGATGAAATGCGGATTGAATATGTCGTTCGCCAATCGCCAGGTAATTCTTCACCAGATTCGCGAGGTCTTTTCCGAAATTTTCGGCCGCAGCGCTGAAGATCTCGAAATGCGCACGGTTTATGACGTGTCACATAACACCGCAAAATTGGAACGCCACGTGATCGATGGAGAAGAAAAGACATTGCTTGTGCATCGCAAAGGCTCCACGCGTGCGTTCGGTCCTGGGCATGACGAGTTGCCGGCGCGCTATCGCGAGACGGGCCAGCCGGTGATCATCGGCGGCAGCATGGAGACTGGCTCGTATCTGCTCGTGGGCATGACTTCAGGCTCGGGAACATTCTTCAGCACGGCACACGGGAGCGGCCGCACGATGAGCCGCACCAAGGCACGCAAACAATGGCACGGCAAACAACTCCAGCGCGATCTCGAAGCGCGCGGCATTTACGTCCGCAGCACCTCATGGGCGGGACTCGCGGAGGAAGCAGGCGGCGCTTACAAAGATATTGATGAGGTAATCGCAGCGACAGAGTTGGCGGGAATCAGCAAACCGGTCGCGCGATTCACGCCAATCGGAAATGTAAAAGGATGAGAGATGACGAAATCTCAATGACGAATGTTGAAGGAAATCCGAATGACGAACTCCGAAGTTGCCTGGCGACGCTGGCGCAATGCTTCGTCATCCGTGTTTCGTCATTAGTCCGGCATTCGACATTCGTGCTTCGTCATTTTTAGCATGCTCCGCACTCCCATTACACTGATCACTGGCCCGCTCGGCAGCGGGAAAACAACATTGCTCCGTCACATCCTGGCGACACAACCGGAGAAAATCGCCATCGTGATGAATGAGTTCGGCGAAATCTCGATCGATACGAAGGTGATCGAAGGCAGGAACGTGCGAATTGCCGAGCTCGACGGCGGCTGTGTTTGTTGCTCGTTACTCGGTGAATTCGAAGCGGCAATCAATGAGATCATCGAAAAGATCGCGCCTGAGCGGATTGTGGTCGAGACGACCGGGCTCGCCGAACCTGAAGCGCTTGTATTCAACATTCAGGATGCGTTGCCACAGTGCCGGCTCGACGGTGTGGTTTCAGTGATCGACGCCGACATGCTTGTCAGGTTTCCGGAGCTGGGCCACACGACCCGTCTGCAGATTGAAGGTGCGGATATCCTGCTATTCAACAAAATCGATCTCATTGAGGTAGGACAGATCGAGCGACTCGAAAGAAAACTGCGCGAAATCAATTCGACGGCGGCAATTGTTCGCTGCGAACGGTGCAGGATCGATCCGGAATTGCTGTTTGGAATCGGACGCAAGCGAAAGATCGCGCCAGCAGAACCGAAATTACCGATCCCGGCCGCATCGCATCAGCATCATCATGAATTCGAATCTTTCGCATTTACGTCGGGCAAGATTTTTTCGCGCGATTGTTTCGATGACTTTGCGAATGGTCTGCCGACGAGCGTGGTTCGCGCCAAGGGTTTCATTCGTTTCGCGGATGGCGCGCAGCTATTCAATTTCGTGGCCGGCCGATGGGAACTGGAGCCGTTTGAGTCGGAGAAGACGGAACTGGTGTTTATCGGGAGGAGGATTGCAGCGGAAAAGGAAGCAATCTTCCGCGCGCTCAATGAATGCGTTGTTAAAAAATGACGAAGCTCGAATGACAAATGTCGAAGGAATGACGAAGCTCGAATTCTTGTAAAACGTTTCTGCGAATCTCGAACGGCCTCGGTGTGACACACCTCTTACAGTTTGTCATTCGGATTTAGTTCGCCATTCGTCATTCGGAATTCGTCATTGCCCGCCCATGCCTTACCGCTATCTCGAGGAAATCGGAACGGCTGATATTGCTTTCGAAGCATCGGGGCGCGATCTGGCGGAATTGTTCCGAGACGCTGCTGACGCGACCATGAACGTGATGATCGACAATATCGAGGCGATTCGGCGCCGCGAGACACGCCGGATCGAGCTCTCGAACGAACAGCTCGATATGTTGCTATTCGATTTCCTGCAGGAGCTGATCTTTCTGAAAGACGCCGAGCGTTTGCTGCTGCGGATGCGGGAAATCGAAGTCGCCGACAAAGATGAAATCCATTTCGTAAAGGCAACGGCCGAGGGCGAAACGCTCGATGTAAAACGGCATCATCAACGCGCCGACGTGAAAGCGGTGACGCTTCACGATTTCTCTGTTGAGCGAACAGACGGCGGCTGGAAAGCGAGAGTGCTGCTCGATATCTAAACCGAACCCCCGCCGCCCGGTTCCGGCTAAAACTTTGCAACGAGATTGGCAACTGTAGCATGCGGTGCATGCCGAGCCGTAGTTACGCGAAGGCTGGTCCTCAGCGCATTATGCGAGCAGTCCCGGTGAAATGTCCGCTAACGACAGCGGACGCTACAGCGTCACTGATTTCCATCCAGCGCCACATAACCACTTCGGCCCTGACTGTACACCCGGATCAAGATTTTCTCGTTAGGCTTTAAACTCTTGCTGATTGCAACCAGGTCTTTCGCGCTTTTCACCGGCTGCTTGTTCACTTCCTGGATCACGTCGCCTTCGCGCAGCCCAGCTTTTCCGGCTGGCGAGTCCGCGTCGATCTCGGCAATTACCGCACCTTGAATCTCCTTTGGAAGATTGAGCGCGGCGCGGATATCATCGGTAATATTCGTTACTGCTACTCCGCCGAAAACAGTAGTCCTTTCCGGCTGGACGGGTTCTTCAGTCGATGTCTCGGTGTTCTCGCCGACAGCATTAGCGGGCATTTCGCCGAGTTGAACATCAAACGTTTTGGTCTGACCTTCGCGATTCACCTCGATGTGCGCTTTTGTCCCGGGCGCCATAGACCCGATCATCAGACGTAATTCCCGTGGGTCATCCACTTTCTTTCCATTCACTGCCGTGATCACATCGCCGGTTTTAATCCCTGCTTTTGCGGCGGGAGCGTTTGGTTCCACTTCCCCCACAAGGGCGCCAGTCGGCCGCCCTTTGAGCTTCATTGCGTCGGCGATTTCCGGAGTGAGCGTTTGCACAGAAGTGCCGATATATCCGCGCACGACACGACCTTTTTCACGCAGGCTTTGCATAACCTCACGCGCAAGATTTGCGGGAATAGCGAAGCCAATGCCCTGGTTTCCGCCGCTGCGCGTGAAGATCGCGCTGTTGATGCCGAGTAGTCGGCCACTGATATCAACCAACGCACCACCGGAGTTGCCCATGTTAATGGCTGCGTCGGTCTGGATAAAATTCTCGTAATCGACAATACCTATGCCGCCGCGGCCGACCGCGCTGATGATCCCCATCGTGACCGTTTGGCGAAGTCCAAACGGATTGCCAATCGCCAACACGATGTCGCCCGCCCGCGCTTTGTCGCTGTCGGCAAAAGTGACGGCCGGCAAATTGTTGTCGTCAATTTTTAAAAGCGCGACATCCGTGCCTGGATCAGTACCGACCTTCTTTGCCTTCAACCTGCGGAGATCGTTGCCGAGGCCGATCATTATTTCGTCCGCGCCTGAAACAACATGATTGGCTGTGAGAATGTATCCGTCGGGACTGATAATTACACCCGAGCCCAAGCCTTGCAGTGTCTGTTTGCCCTGTGTTTGCGGACTGCGTCCGCCAAAAAATTGGCGCAACGCATCATCCGAAAGCGAAAACCCCGTCTGTGCGCGCGAGATCGTTTGTGTGGTGAACACTGTCACCACACTCGGCGCGACCTTTTCCACAATCGGCGCAAAGGTCGTGATAATTCCCTCGCGCGTTTGTTGAGGCTGCTGTGCGGGTGCCTGGCACACGATCGTGTCCGCGGAAAACACCGCGACTGTGAACAACATGCACGATCTCGAAATCCCCCTCTGCATGATACGTTTGCCTGCAACATAGAATCGGAAGTAGAATGATCATCGGCTCTTTTTTTAATTTGGTGCGCCGATCGGAATCGCGATCTTAGGCGGCTGCTCAAACGAGCCGTCGTTCCGACACTAATCGAACGCCGCGGTCACCGCGTCTCTGTGAGACGCGGCTACGGCATTACGAGCGAATCAATTGCGTAGACGAAAACCGTCTACGGGCGCGGCGCTGGACTCGGGCGGACGCGCGGTGTCGGCGTAGGTCGAGTTCCTGGTGGCGGTGTCGCCGTTGCAGTCGCGGTCGCTGTCGGTGTCGCACTAGGCGTACCTGTTGCGGTTGCGGTTGCTGTGGCAGTGGGAGTTGCCGTTGCTGTAGGTGTTGGGGTCGGACTCGCAGCTGCGGGCTGACAGAATTTTTCCATCGAACTCAAAGTTATAAACCCGTCAGTAGTGTAACCGCCCGCTAACCAAATCCGCGTAGTACCGTCAGTGTCAGTCGGAAAATTGCGTCGCGGAGTGGCAAACGGCAGGCCTGTTGTCCAAGCGTTGGTAACCGGGTCATAAATATCTACCTCGGTGGAAGGGTTAGGCGCGGTTCTGCCTCCGCCCATCACATACATCTGACCATTGAAGTTAAGGCCTCGAGTTTCGCCGGTCGCCCTCGGAATGCTGGTAATGGTGCCGATGGTATCCGCGACCGGATTATAAACATAAGAGTTTGCAGTATCAGTAAGAGTACCCGGCGGAGGTGGGACGATACTGGTGCCCCCACCAGTGTAGATAAGGCTGCCGATGGTGGTCGTGGGGATGTAGCTAAGCGGAACCGGCAAAACGGCAGTCTTTTGTACCCAGGTGGTAGGGGGAGTAAACTCCCAGATCTGGTTAGTCGAGGCCGCAGCGGGAACGTCGAACCCGCCTAGGATGTAAAGCTTGTTCTGGAAGACGGTGAAACCACCGGGCAGAACTGTACTACCTGCGCCAACGCCGGGCCACGGAGCTGCGACAGGGCTGATGACGTCTGCAACAGGATCATAACGAAATACGCGGCCGGTAGTGGTCGACGCACCGCCTGCCGAACCGCCTACGCAGTAGATGTACGGCATTCCCGATTCGTCGAGGACGGCGCAAACCATGTTGTTCACCTGGTTATCAGGATATGTGGCTGCCTTGGTAGTCCAACTATTTGCCGCTGGATCATATTCAAACGGATGCATGAAATCGTTGCCAACTCCATCGGTGCTGCGACCGCCCATAGCGTAAAACTTATCGTTAGCCAGGAAATAAACACCCGTCATCCTGGTCCCTGTGCTCGGCATGTCCGGACCCGCCGACCAACCGGGCTGCGCGCAACTGTCCGAAACATTGACCACGCCTCTCATGCCTTTAAAGCAATGTGCCAGGCAGAAATACGAGTAAGTGCCAGCATGCGTGAAGGTATGCGAATAAACCGTCCCAGTGCCGGAGAGACTTCCAGGAAAGCAGCTCGTGTCGTTAGGCGAACAAAATTGCGAATTAGCCACGCAAGGTTGCCCGCTGGTGACGCTATGGCCATTGCCAGCCCACGTCCACCTCACCGTGTCCCCTACGGAAACATTGACTGTGTCCGGATGAAACGCGAAGTCAGGACCTACTGTCACATCAACAGTTTGGCCGGTAGGCGATGCAACGCCGTTTACAGCCGTCCGTCCGTTTTGATCGACAATACGCATCGGCGCGCTCTTCGCGTTCGGCGTATTTACCCGTTTTTCGCCAGATTCAGCGCGCACCAAAAACCCAAGAGCAAAAATGGCCGCGACACAAAAAATCAATCGCACTGGATTAGATACTTTCATATTATTGGTCCTCTTCTCCGCGTCAGCATCCGGTTTTCATTGTGTCGAATCGCAGCTGACGCTCTGCGGTTCAGCGCCGGGGATATTGCGCAGGCGCTCGCAAGTTTGGCAAGCAGAATTTTTCGACCACAGATAATATCTGCATCAATTCTCGGCGCAGAATGGTAACAGAATTGTTACGAACGCAACAACAGTAGTTTGGCTCACCTAGCTGCTTGGACGAGCCCTTGGCGTTGGCCTTGATCTAGGCGTTGGAGTTGCTCTTGGCGTCGGGCTCGCGGTAGGTGTCGGAGTGGAACTCGGTGTCGCTGTGGGCGTGGGCGTAGGCGTCGGCGTCGGGATGCCGAGGTCTGTGCCATAACTCCCTTTGGCACTCGCCAATAGTAACCGAAAAGCGCCAGCAAAGGCCAATTCCCGCGCAGCTACCACATTCTCAAGGCCATTCGAAAAAGGCGCGAACGTCGCTCCACCGTCCTCGGAACGGAGCACAGCGTCGCCGCTCAATTGAGTAACAAAGAGCACCTGATCCTTGATCGGGTAACAAGCAACATCTCCGACCGTATTCGTTCCCGTCCAGCCCGTGGAAGCCCAGGTTGCCCCGGCATCCGTAGTACGGAAAAGGCCAGCAGACTGGGAACTTAGAGAAGCCGAAATCACAAGGCTCTGCGGATGAGCAGGCGAAGCACACAACCGAGGACTACGGAAGAATGTAGGAAGTCCGGTAGACGAATCGAACCAGGATGCCCCGCCATCCGTCGACCGCAAAGCACCACCTATGTTATCACCCGATTCGCTGTTCCAGGCTGCCACCATATTCTGATCGGTGCCATCCTCGATAATCTCGATATCGGTTACCCTGTGGAAATCGCCGACTTCATACACCTTCGTCCATGTTTGTCCGGCATCAGTGCTGCGCCAGATGGTCCCCTCGAAGCCGGCAACTCCGAAATCGGATCCCCCGAGTAGGATGAGGTTCGAGTTGTTACGACTAAAGCGCATGGTATTAAGGTCAGACTCGTACAAAGGACCTTGGTTCGGGCCCAGAGGAGTCCAATCCCCATTCGCTTCGCGACGGTACAATCCTTCCTGGGCGACGGTCGATGGGCCAGCGGAGATAGCGTACAAAGTTCCATCAGGAGCAAACCGCACTGAGCTGTATCGGGTTGGAGGCGCCGATTCCTGTTCCCAGGTTCCGCCACCATCAAGAGAGCTTAACAGCCCGCCGTTATTTTGACCTTGAAAGGCTACAGCCAGTTCGGCCGATGCCAGCGGATTAGCATCAATGGAGAACAGGTTGAGCTCGGAAATGCCCGTAGAGGACTGCGCGAAGTGATCGCCGCTATCGGTCGACCGAAAAACTGCCAGTGAGCTGGTACCAAGAAATAGCTCGCTAGAACTGTTAGGCCGAAATCGCAATGATCGTCCAGCTAGTCCAGCCGTCCCGCCGATGCCAATTTCCCATGACCCGCCACCATCAGTGGTACGATTGACCCCACCGCCGTCCGTCGCGACCAAAATCTTCTGCGCATTGTTCGGATCTACCGCGACGTCATTAACCACCAATACGGGCCACGTGCCATCATGTAGCGGTGTCCAAGTCGCTCCCACGTCTGTCGACCGGTACAGTCCGACGTTTTCCGAGCCAAATAGTTGCCCACCTCCGACAAGCAATCTCGTGCCATCATAGATAACCGCCTGCATTGGATTATCCGGTAGGCCGGCCGATCGATCGGTCCATGAATCGCCGCCGTCGGTGGTCGTCCAAACCTCGCCGCCGCCAAAACTTCCTCCGAAGACAGCGATCACAGTGTTTGAATCGGTCGGATCAACCGCGATTCCGCGGCATGAAATTGGCGTTGCCAGAGGCGGCGTCCGGTTCGACCATGTCGCGCCACTGTCGGTTGAGCGCATCACGTTCACCGACTGGAAACCTCCGGCATCACCTATCCCAGCCCAGATGATAGACGGATTCGAAGGATCGAGCGCGACATCGAATACCTGATCATTCTGTCCAATGCCAAGGTTCAACAAGCTCCAGCTTATGCCTCCGTCCGTACTTCGTCTGACGCTGTCCTGAGTGCCAATGTAAGTATTAGTACCGGGAGCGAATTCGATGTCGAAGACACTAATGCCGTCCAAAAGCAGCACATCGGACCATGAGTTGCCAGCGTCAGTTGAGCGATAAAGCGTACCCCCAAAGCTGCCCTCAGGCGCGATGCCGGCGAGGATGATGTTTGGATCAGCCGTCGAAACAGCAGCATCGGAGACATCGCCACCCGGCGGCCCAAGTGATGACCAATTTCCAATGCCATTTGGCCGGTGTGTTGGCGAGTTTCGCGAGTGCCGAGGCAGAAACGACATCCCTCCTGCCCGATTACCTTGCTGGTCAAGCCGGTGCGCCGGTGCAGCAGACACAAGATCGTTTTTCGAAGACAGCGCTACAGAAGTCCTCTGTCCTGCCAGCGGTAACGCGGTCCGTGCTGCAAACGTTGTAGACCCCGTGCCAAGAACGGCGAGCAGAACACAGCCGCTAAGTAACACGAGTAGCAAACTGAGTAACAGACGAGATTTAGAATAGAACCGGTTTGAATTCGAACAACTCTTCATCGTTAGGCTTTAGTTATTGCTGTTAAAATTGCGAGCGAGAAAAGATCAAGGGCGAGGTACCGGCGTGGGACGGCTTCTAGGCGTCGGAGTCGCCCGCGGCGTCGCAATGGGAGTAGCCGTCGGCGTGGAACTCGGTGTTACTGTGGGTGTGGGCGTTGGAGTAGGTGTTCCACTCGCACAGTGGTTGAAAACCATGTGCGCGCTGAGCGCGCCATTCTGAGCGCCAGGCGTGGCTGGGTTGACTGTTCCAACGCTCCCATTAATGGCCGGCCAGGCGTCCATCGTCCCAAACGTCCCACCAATCGGCGTTGGATCGCCTCTGCGTGCGGCTATCAAGAGACTGCCATCCGTCAATCCAAGCACAAGACGATCGGATGTCCCATTGCTATCAAGATTCGCCCAGAACACTACATTTCCCGCCGCATCGATCGTCTGCATCGGGTTGCGTGAGAATGCCAAACCAAGACACTGTCCGCCATCGATAGGATCGAAGAACACGACGACTTTGCGCCAATTCCCAGGAGCGCCGGCGAACCAACCGGAATTCAAAGTATCCGGAGTAGGACGGTAATCGGAAAAGAAAGCGATCTGGCCGGCGTTATTAATTGAAGGCGCTTGCATGTCAAAGTAGGTCCCGCCAATCGGAGTAGGATCTGGGACCTTGACGTACCATTCATCGGTCGCACCTGTACGAACGACGATGCCGCGCGTAGTGATGCCGCCACTCACAATGGCGCGGAAAGCGATTTGCTCCGAATCGTTGATATCGGGCACAGGGCCAACCGGGATGTTAGTTCCGTCCGGGAAGCCTCCCGCACTCTCAGTACCGAGCAACGAGTACGTTCCCCCTCCCGGCGCGGGATCGCCAACAGCAGCCACTTTCGTAACAACCCCATTGTCCCACATGAATATGTCGCTGTTAGTAGTACCTACCGCTGAAGCGAGGAAAACAACCTGGCCGTTGTTATTAAGTGAGCCCGGCCCCACCGCGCCAAACGTGCCTCCGATCGGAGAAGAATCACCAATCGCGGCCACCTTCACGATTTGGCCAGAAGCACCGCGATAGAGGAACAGTGCGCGCCGTGAACTGCCACCATTCACATCGCAAAAAAAGAGCACGTCGCCTGCATCATTGATATCGGGCGTGAAAAAAGTACCGGAAAAGAAACCACCGAAATGTCCACCGATGGGCGACGCGTCGCCGCACGTCGAAGTTGTGTCTCCGCTACCACCGGGTCCACCGCACCCAATAGCAATCGCAGTGATTGTACCATCAGAGTCTGCGACGAACACTCCCTGATTCCGGTCCGAGCCGTCGACTCCTGAGTTAAACGCGACACGCCCGGATGCGTTAAGAGTTGTGGGATTGATGAAAGCGACGGGGTCTAAAGTTCCGCCGTTCGTGTTTGGCGCGACTTGACCGTGCGCTGCACGAGACTCCACGCCACAAATCTCGCCCGATGGAGCTCGCGTAACAGGGACCCTATAATTTTGTTGGGATACAGAAATTTGCGGTCGTTCAAAATTATCGTGAACTCTTACAACTGTTTTTGTGCCGCTGAGGTTTAGGGCCGAGTTGCGAGCCGCAGGCTGTCCGTGCGCCAGCCAGATTAGATTGACCGCGACAAATAACAGAATGATGAACAATGCACCGCGACGCCGATGCGTTAGGATGTTAGCAAGCTGTATATTCATTCCTGGTTATCTCCTGAATAAGTTACGGATTGTTAGGTTTGATACTTGAAAACTAGCGTAGCGCTGCTGTTACGGGACGCGGTACAGGCGTTGGGCGAGGCCTCGGTGTAGGCACTGGTCTTGGCGTAGGTGTTGGACTCGGGGCGGGTCCGCCGCCGCTGGCTGTCCAGACAATGGTGCCGCTGTCGCCAACTGCGAATCCTCGCAACGCATCGCTGGCGAAGGAAACATCATTGAGATTATTGGAGGCGCTGCTGGCCTGATCGGTCCATGTTATTCCACCGTCGGTGCTGTGTGAGATTCGTCCGCCTGCCCCCACTGCAAACCCGTTGGTTGGCTGCGGGAAATTCATCCCTTGCATCGCCTGATCGAAGAATAGCGTTGACCAACTCATGCCGGCGTCAGTCGTCCTGGCGATGGCACCGCGTCCATCGAACACCGATCCTGAAACAACCCCGGTGTTTTGATCGAAGAAAAACAGATCAGTGGCACCGCCTTCGTTTTTATCAAAGTAGAAAGCCTGAAAGGCCCAAGTGGCGCCGTTGTCAGTGCTCGCGCCTACCAGAGGTTGGAAGATCGAATTTTGCCCGGCAACAAAGCCCACATTCGCGCTCAACATCTGTGCGCCGAGGAAACCGCCGCCAAAGAATCCGCTTTGCCCGATCTGCCACGAAGTGCCTGCGTCAGTCGAAAAAAGGATGTCCTGCGAATCGCCACCGGCAATGCCGTTCACCCCGCTGAATGAGACCGAGCGAAGAGCGTCCTTTACTCCGCTGGCGACGCCTTGCCATCCGCCCCCGCCATCAGTGGTCCGCAGAATCAAGCCTTGCTCGCCGACAGCAACTCCTTGAGTCGCATCGAAGAAATAAACATCGTACAACGCGTTACTTGTGCCAGACGTTAGCGGCGACCACGTCATACCGGCATCGGTGGTTTTGAGAATTGTGCCGGTATCGCCGACCACGAAACCGACTCCCGATTCGAGCAGATATCCGCCATTCAAATTGTTCGTTGTCCCCGAATTCGCAGCGGACCATTGACCAAAGAGAGTCAGGCTTGAGAAGAAAACGAGCGACAAAGCGAGATGAACTGTTTTCTCCCTGAACATGAATTCCGTTCCTTGTAATGATTAAGCCCCGCTTTCCCAAAAACGGAAAGGCTAGCGTTTATGGCGCCCAATTTCTTGAAGCAGCTCTATCTGGATCTGTTGAATTTCAAATAGCCGATTATATTGACGGCGCAACAGATGATCGAGTTTCTCGTGCAAATGCCGGATCTCGAGCTCCGCCTTCAAATTCACCTTGTAATCGTTTTCCGCGCGTAACCGGTCGCGCGCTTCCGCACGATTTTGACTCATCATAATAATCGGCGCCTGCACCGCAGCCAGACAGGAGAGAATCAGGTTGAGCAGAATGAATGGATACGGATCGAATGCGTGGGTTACCAGGATGACGCCGTTGATGGCGATCCAGATGAACAGCACAGCGCCGAAACTGATGAGAAATTTCCAGCTGCCGCCGAACTCGGCGATGTGGTCGGAGAGTCGCTCGCCAAACGTGAGTTTCCTTTCGAACTGTTTAATGATATCGCTCGAAAGAATCTCGTGCTGTTCCAGGCTTTCGATGACTTCCTGGTCCAACGCGGTAAGTTCGCCGATCTCGTCTTCCAAAACTTCCTTGACGTAGTCCTTCCGAAACTCGCCTAGATCTTCGAAGCAGATGAACGCTTTAGGGTCGAGGTCAGGTATCTTCTTTTTAATGAACTCCAGCAGAGACGGCCGAATCAATTCGGCAATCATTCCGCCGTGCGGCGACTTCGACTTTTTACAAACGTGGCAAACAAGTGGTGCGGTGCTCATCTAAATTCGGTGCCGAATTAAGACGTTTCTGTGCAGGTTGTCGATTTCCATCTTCAATCGAGCAAAGGATATTTTGTTCGTTGAAATAGTCCGGGTCTTGCCCGCAGGAGTAAATAGACGCAAAAGAATTGCGGGATGACAAAGACAGATGCGTCAAAGAAAGCCAATCCTGTCAGGCGTTTTCTCGCGCTCCTGGGACCCGGCCTGATTACTGGTGCGGCAGACGATGATCCTTCAGGCATTACGACGTACTCGATCGTTGGCGCACAGATGGGCACGGGGATGTTGTGGACCGCTTTCATCACCTGGCCGTTCATGGGAGCGGTACAATTCACGTGCGCGCGCATTGGCATGGTCACTGGTGCGGGACTTGGCGCTGCGCTGCGAACAAAACTTCCGCGCTGGTTGGTCTTCGCCGGTGCGCTCGGACTGCTTGCAGCCAATACGATTAATGTCGGCTCGGATCTGTCCGGAATGGCTGACGCAGCTGAAATGCTCAGCGGCGTCAATTCGCGTATTTCAGTTCTGATCTTCGGTGCCGGTATCGCCTATGCCACTATCCGGTTTCGTTATCATCAAATCGCGATGATCATGAAATGGCTGGCGGTTGTTCTATTCGCTTACGTGATTACCGCCTTTATCGCCGGTCCTGACTGGGGAAGCGTGCTGCGCAACACGTTTGTTCCATCATGGCCGCAGAATCATGCCGCATGGCAAAATCTCGTTGCGATTCTCGGCACAACCATCAGTCCTTATTTATTCTTCTGGCAGGCGGCTGAAGAAGTGGAGGAGGAGAAGGCAATGGGACGACGTTTGGTTCGGCAACGGCGTGGTGCAACGAAGCAAGAAATCGTAGATCGCAAGATTGATGTGGGCGTTGGTACGTTTTTTTCAAATTTCACGATGTATTTCATCATTCTCACCACCGCGCTCGTTCTGCACGCCCATGGAAATAAAGATATCGAAAGCTCCAAACAAGCAGCAGAAGCGTTGCGCCCGCTGGTCGGAACGCTGGCTTATCTGCTTTATACTATCGGAATCATTGGTGTCGGTTTTCTCGCTATCCCCACGCTCGCAGGCTCGGCCGCTTACGCGTTCGCGGAGACTTTTTCGTGGAAAGAAGGACTCGATGAGCCATTTCGAGGTGCCATTCCATTTTATGTAGTGCTTATCTTTTCGATTTTGCTCGGAGTCGCGATGGATTTTGTAAAGATAAACCCCGTAAAGGCGCTTTTTTGGACGGCGGTTATCAATGGCGTGCTCGCGCCGTTTTTGCTGGTCGGCATCCTGATCGTGGCATCTGATCGGAAGCTGATGCAAGACCAACCCAGTTCGCGATTATCTCTTACAGCGGTCGGAGTTATCACGCTTATAATGTTTGGCGCTGCGGCCGCCATGTTTGTTTTGTAAAAGCTTCCTTTCCTGTTTTTGTGTTAAACTGCAGTTTTCGATTTTAAGCCGGAGTCGCATGGAAGAAGCGGAAGTTCCTCTCGAGCATTTACACGAGCACGCACACGAGACGGCGAAACACAGTCACGAGCTCTGGATTTCATGGGTTGCGCTGAGCACCGCAATTTTTGCGGTTCTGGCGGCAATTGCCAGCCTCCTTTCGGGAGAACACGCCAATGAAGCGATGCTGAACCAGATCGAAGCCTCCAGCCAGTGGAGCTATTACCAGGCGAAGAGCATCAAGGCCGCCGTGCTCGATGCCAAAGCAGCGTTTACGGGCACGCCTGATGAATCGGATCAATCGAAGCGCGCGCGCTACGAAAAAGAACAGGAAGAAATAAAATCAGAAGCGGAGCGAAAGGAAGCCGCGGCGAAATCATTTTTTCATAAGCACGAAGTATTCGCCCGCGGCGTGACCATGTTTCAAATCGCAATTGCCATCGCTGCGATCTCTGCGCTCACAAGGAAGCGTTCATTTTGGTTTGTGAGCCTCGTGTTCGGCGCGTTCGGCTGCGCGTTTCTCATCCTCGCTGCGATGGCTCGATGAAACGTTTGATCGAAAACCGCATGCATCATTCGCCGTGCCGAGCGGAAGCGACCTCTCACGAAATCGTCGATCACGACTTGGTCGGATTCGTCTTTCGATCGGCGAGCGCAATGCGTAAACGATCAAGAAAAGGAACCTGCCTGGACTTCAATTTGCGCTTCGCAATCTCTTCTGAGAAAAAGCACACTCGATCGACCTCTGGGAATTCCTGACGCTTTCCGGAGCGCGGTGGCCATTCCAGTTCGAACAGATTTGATTTGCACTCAAACGGTTCCGGCAAGGTCCCTTCGAACGCCCATGCGTGCACAATCTTGCCGCCTTTTTGCTGGATCCAGCCAAGCTCGATCCATTTCCGAACATTTTCGGGACGAAATCCTACTTCCTCTTCAAATTCAATTTGCGCGCGAGTCAGTAAATCTTCTCCCGGATCTATTTCACCTTTTGGGATCGTCCATACTCCATCATCTTTGCGGACGAAAAATGGTCCACCCGGGTGCGCCAGCAGAACTTCTATTTCGTCATTCTTCCAACGAAACATGAGCAGACCGGCGCTGGTCCGACTCCGTGTTGGCATTGACTTTCCGGCCACCGCTTACTTTGCCGCGCTCTTATGTGTCGTTGCAACAGGCGCGACGTCTTTTTTGCCACCCCAGAGATGAAATGTATACGTGAAAACGATGTACCCCATGACGGCATGATCCGAACTGTTGCGAACGTAAAGCGCGGGATTGAACTGGAAATCCGGTGTCACGTTGCAGGTGAAGCCGATGGTCGATGAGTTTTCGGAGCCGCTCTGCCAATCGACCTGCACCCGCCATCTCTCGTTGAAATCATACGCGTAGCCCAGGATCGCTTCGTTTTTGTAGGCGGCATGAATAAAACCAGCGCACACCTTATTATGTTCTCCCCAATATCCAGCTTCGATGAATGGCTGCGGATCGACATCCAGATGAGGCGACCAGTTTATGAAGCCAATCGAAAGGAGATAAGGCTCTTTCCTTAACAAGCCTATTTCCGTGCCCAAGATCCATTCGTCAGGCTGAAATCCACGAAACACCGCCACTTCACCCCAATCCGTCAGGCCCAGCTCCGTTTGAAGTTGGTACGGGTTCGCAATGCGTTTGTCCTGAATCTGGAAGCTTAAGGAAAAGTCGCCTTGCGGTTCCAAATCTGGTGTCACGATTTGGCTCAATCCTTTCGTCGTCGCGAAGGATCTTGGGCCGATCGCGAGTAAGGCAATCGTTGTGACTGCGATAACCAGAAAAAGGATAAGCGTTCTATTCGTCCGGTCCATCACTTGATCGTTCGAGTAAAACTGTTGCTTTCGAATTTGTCGATTCCGTGTTGAACCCGTCGCAGTAGATTTTAACATTTCGATAAATGCGGGTTCTAGCCATTGACGCTTCTTTACGCAATACCGGAGTCGCGATCGTCGACGCAAACAGCGGGAAACCGCAGTCTGTTTATTTCGGAACCATCCACAACAAGTCCGATATGCGCCCCTCGTCGTGTCTGGTCTGTATCCGCGATCGGCTTGCCCAATTGATTCGCGAACATGCACCGGATTGTTGCGCTCTCGAATCTGTCATTTATGTGCAAAGCTACAAGACCGCGATCATCCTCGGCGCAGCACGCGGCGCGGCCATCCTGGCTGCTGCCGAAAATGGATTGCCTGTGTTCGAATATGCGCCAAAACGAATCAAGCAATCGACAGTCGGACGCGGCGGAGCCGGCAAAAATCAAGTCGCCTTCATGGTGCGTGCCCTGCTTGGTCTAACCGAAACGCCGGACGCCGATGCCGCCGACGCGCTCGCAATCGCTCTTACTCATCTGCGCATGCACGAAGCAGCGGCGCGTGGTCTGCCGGGAGGGATGCAAATATGAGTCCCTGTAGCGATCTCAATGTGCAATGGCTCGGCCGAATCGAATTCGGTTGTGCGCTGGCATTGCAGGAAGAGCTCGTTGCGAAAAAGAGGGAGGACGCGTCGCTTGAAGATCAGTTGCTTCTCCTGGAACACGAACCGGTTTACACGATCGGACGCACACCTGATCGATCCAGCTTGTCCGCCATAGGATCCCGACCAAGTCGGGATGGGGAATCAGGCAGCGCGCATTTGGCGCATCCGCTCTTCTCCATCAATCGCGGCGGGCAAGCGACCTATCACGGGCCGGGCCAATTGATGGGGTATCCAATCATTGACCTGCGGCGGTGTGGGCAGGATTTGCATAAATACCTCCGCTGGCTCGAACAATTGCTGATCGATCTTCTCGCTCAGCACGAAATTGCAGCGCAGCGACGCGAATCGCTCACAGGCGTTTGGATCGAAAATCGCAAGATCGCTTCAATCGGCGTGGGCGTTCGCCATTGGATCAGCATGCACGGGTTCGCCTTGAACGTGTGCGGCGATCTCTCGCCTTTTGATCAAATTGTTCCGTGCGGAATTACCAACGTCACTATGACATCCATGGAAAGGGAAACGCAGCGAACGTTCACAGTTGCAGAGATCGCGCGAGATATTGAGAAACTGGCGTTGAATTCGATTGTCACTTTGCGCGTTGCGGCGGAGACGCAATTGATAAACGCTTAACCAGTATGAATCCACTCGAAGACAACGCCGGCGATATCATCGGAAAAGCACAGCGCGGGCTTGGAATTTCCGATTCCGAGCTGGCCACAAAAACGGGAGTGAGCGCAGAGATAATTCGGAAGCTGCGCGACGGCGACTTTGACGAATCGGTTTTGGCAGGGGTTGCGCCGGTTTTAGGCCTGGATGGACGCGCTCTTGTCGAAATTGCACAGAGCAAATGGCGTCCTGAGAAAACCGAATCGCTGGACGGCCTTGCGCAATTCACCACCGACTATAACGGCATGGCTGTTAACGCTTATCTCGTGTGGGACCCGACGACTAGCGCGGCTGCCGCCTTCGATACAGGAGCTGATTCCAAAGAGATGGTGCACTCTGCGAAGCGCCACAAGCTCGATGTACAACTGATTCTTCTGACTCATGCGCACCCCGATCATGTCGCAGATCTGCCGGCTCTACGCGAAGAAACCGGCGGAGATGTTTTTACCCCGCAGCGCGAACCGGTGCCTGGCGCGGAACCGGTCGATGAGGGAAAAAAGTTTCGGCTTGGAAACTTGCGGATCGATACGCGCTTAACATGGGGTCATTCCCCGGGCGGAATGACGTACGTCGTGACCGGCCTCGCCCGTCCAATCGCCATTGTGGGCGACTC